>NZ_KE124774.1:2394355-2696855 GCF_000188155.2 Methylocystis sp. ATCC 49242 | reverse complement strand
GGCGACGAGCCCGAGATAGGCGCGCGGATCCGTCGCGCCGACCGTAGCCGCCGGCAGGTAGGGGTAGAATGTCAGATCGAGCCGCGCGGGCCGGTTCTCCAGCCTGGCCAGCAGCAGCATCTTCACTGCGTCAAAGCTGATCGCGCCAAGACGCAGCGCCTCCGCGACCGCCTGTTCGACCTGATGCTGATGAAAGTCCTCCATCAGCCGCAGCACCTGGATGAACTCGCGGCGCCCGCTATTCCCCATGCGCGCCTCCATCAGCCGCCGCAGACGATGCACGCAGTCGGCAAGCCGCCAGTCGTCGAGCGGCGCGGCCTGATCGAGCGCGCGGCTCTTGTGTTCGAGCAGGGCGAGATAATGCAGCGGGTTGTAGATGAACTCGGCCTTGCCGTAGCTGCGCGCATGCACGGCGATGGTCTCCCCGCCGCAGACAATCTCGACCCGATCGACATAGCCCTTGGCCAGCGCCTCCCGATGGCCGAAGCGCGTCGGGACCGAGTAATCGTTGTTGCGGTAGCGCACCAGCGCCATCGACGACACGCGCGTCGCGACCTTGTGACAGGCGTCATAGGGAGCCGGCGGCGCCGGCAGGAATGCCGCCATATCCGCCTGCATGCGTTCGCCGATCGGCGTCGACTGGCCGCGCAGGATCGCCCGCCGTCGTTTCGTGCAGGCGTCCAGGAACCTCGCGTTCAGCGCCTCGAAACTCTCCGCCACGGGCAGTGGCGTCATGAAGTTGCGCCGGACATAGCCGACAAGCCCCTCGACCTTGCCCTTGTCATTCCCCTTGCCGGGCCGGCCAAAGCGATCAGCAAAAAGGTAATGGCTCTGGAGTTCCGCAAACATTTGCGAACGCAGACGCTCTCCACCCTTCACGATCCTGGCGACCGCGAGACGCGTATTGTCGTAAAGAATGGACTGGGGGACGCCGCCAAAGAAGGCGAAGGCCGCGACATGGCCGTCGCAGAAGGCTTCCGCCGTCTCCGCCGGATAGGCCTTGACGAAGCAGCCGTCCGAATGCGGCAGGTCCATGCAAAAATAATGAAAGCGGACCTTCCTGCCGGCGATATAGGCGTCCGCCTCGCCAAAATCCGCCTGCGCATTCCCCGGTCGATGGCTGAGTGGAATAAACATCTCGCGCGACCGCAACTGCGCCTGCGCGACATATTCCCGGACGATCGTGTAACCGCCGGAAAACCCTTCTTCGTCCCGCAGCCGTTCGAATATCCGCTGTGCCGTATGACGCTGCTTGGCGTGAACAAGCCGATCATCCGCCAGGACCTTGTCGATCCAGGCCATATACGGCCCCAGCTTCTTCGAGATCGGCCGCTCCCGACGCCGATACCCCGGCGGAACCGAATATTGAAGCATCTTCGTGATCGTATTGCGGTGCACGCCGAAGCGCCTGGCCGCTTCCCGCCGGCTCAGCCCTTCCGCCATCACCGCGCGTCTCACCCGGGCATAGAGTTCCACTGTGAACATCCTTTCGGCCTCTCCATGCCAGTCGATGACATCGAGTTCGGCCTATCAGGACCGGTACACTTTTGCGCCGCCGTCAAAGCAGCCCCCAAAGCCGGTTCAGTGGTACACTTTGCCGCCGCTGTTCATATCGCATGTCATCACATCCCCGACGGCACATTAGAGCTCAAAATTAAAAGCTGTTTCCCATGGCATCAAGTGAGCCGCTTACAGCTTTTGGCCTGGGTCAAAGTCAAAAGGTAGCTGGCGGAAGGATCCGTATTCTCGCTGTCGACCACTTCGGCGTCGGATGCGACGACCAGCCCCGCGCCGTCTTGAAGCACCGTCCCTTTCCGATGGTAGAATACGCAAAAAATCGAATCTGCGTGTCCGGGGAAAACATGAGCCTAAAGCGTCCCGCCCAACTCGACGCGACAATCGGCGTTGTCAGCCAATGGGTCGTTGATCTCGTCAATTCCGGCGTGATCACGAGCGGATATCTGTTCGGTAGCGCCGTGAACGAGGATGGAAAGAGATTTCAAGCACTTACAAGCGACATTGACCTCGTGGTCGTGGTTGACTGGGACAGCATTGCTATCATGGAAAGAATTAAACGCTTGCAGGACCTCGCGCAAGCAAAGCTCAAGTTAGAGCAAGAATTGCTGCTGTTGTTTCGGCGGCCCCATGCTGGAAAGGCGATAGTGAGCCTGATTCCCATTAGCGTTTGGGAACGGGACCAGGGTGTGCACAAAGATGGTCACAGCGCTATCATGGACGGGACGCCTGTTTTGGATCTTACATCGAGCAAAATACAAGGCCGAATCAGCACTGAGGGCGTGAAGCGTATCTTGCCCGAACCCCATCGAGCGGTCTTGCAGTTCGTACAGAAACAGCGAGCAGCGTTTCTTAATATTAGTGCGAACGGTTCCAGAGCACTTGAGATCAAGCCGCACAATGATCCGGCACCCAAAGAACTTCTGCGGAATTTTGCAGTAGCTACGGCCGACGCCAATGCTGAGGGACCAACCCAGACTGATATTGCGCGCGGACTAGAAGAGCTCTCGTCATTCGTGAATAAGCCTGAGAGACTTGAACCGGAGTTCAGAAGCTTTTCGGAGTGGTTAGGCGTAAAGAGAGGAGCGAGAGGGGAGGTCGACCCCATCATATCCGAGACCCACTATCTGATAGCTCTTGAAGGTATCTATGACGCGATTCGTGTTCAATATCCCTCCGACACGACCGTCAGAGTAAGCCGGGCGAATGTTGGCGAGGCCAACAACGTGCGAACTCCGCTGAAGGCCCAGTTCACCATTGGTTTGAGCGGAAAGTTGGTCGGGCGTCAGTCAGACATCGCGTTTGCTGTAAAAACTGCACGAGCCAATCTCGAGGCGAGAGCCGAACCGGCTTTCAATGTCGTCTTTGAGGAAGACGAGGGGGCGGTAGAGCTTCTCGCTGACCCGGCCCAACGCGCCCCGAAGCTTGAGGAGAAGCGGATCAGTGCTTTTCGTCGGCGAACCCAAGTCCAAGAGCAACAGCAACGGCTAGAAGACGGTTTCCGACTAATTTTGTGGTACGGCGGCACTTTGTTCCGGGCGCCAGAGCCCGACAAGATCAAAGCGATAGTAGCCGCGCTTAGATCTTACGTTGATCATGTGCAGACCGGAGTTCTAAACATTGGGGGAATTTGGGAGGCATTTCACCTGTCACTCTACCCAAATATGCCGATGGCTTTCAGCTTCTCAGCTCAGATCGAGTTTGACATGGGCGTTAGATCTGTGACCGAGACAATCCCCCCCGGCGAATTGGCGAAAAGCTTTGTGCCAGAACTGGTCTCAAAATACTTATACTTATGTGATACCCGAGGATCAGAGATTTATTCGCCTCACGCGGACGTGATTTTCGATGTGGGTTACTGGGATTTTGGGCCGAGATAATGCGTAAGACAGCAGACTCGATATCCCATTCAACACCGGGTCGCTCTCGTGGAATACTCGCGGTTATTGATCCGCATGGCTTCCGCTACGGCGACTGCCTGAGCATTTTTGCATCCCGTAGGAATGCTCGTCGGTATGCCCACCGCAGGTTTTAACGAGACCGAGGGCGAGGGAGTCAGTTCAAACCGCACGTTTGCCCAGTTTTTCTAACATGTTGAAGAGATGATGATTTTTCCGGCGCTCTCGGACTGGGCTGCAGGGTTTGCTATGACTTAACTGGCGGAGAGGGAGTCCGCCGAATTATTGCCCGAGGTTATTTCAGGCTGTCGGCGCAATCCCATATTTTCCGGGCCTTTGCCGCGAAAGGCATCTTCCATTGCCCGCGATTGTGCGACATAATCCGTGTCGGAATGTAATACCGATTGTAATACCGATGCGTGAGGCGAACAGATGGCAGGCGGCAAATTGACGGCGCGATCGGCGGCGACGACCAAGCCCGGAACCCATGGCGACGGGGCCGGGCTCTATCTTGTCGTCTCACCATCGGGCGGCCGGAAATGGGTTTACCGCTTCACGTGGCAGGGCAAGATCAGGATGATGGGCCTTGGCTCTGCCGATGTTGTCTCGCTCGCGGAGGCTCGGGGTCTTCGAGATGAAGCCCGGCGGCTTCTGGCGAGCGGCTCCAACCCCATCGAGGCGCGGCGCGAGCAAGAGCGGGCTGAAGCCGGAAAGCCGACGTTTGGCGCGATGGCGGACGCGTTCATTGACAACAAGGGGGCGGAATGGCGCAACGCCAAGCATCGGGCGCAATGGACGATGACGCTGCGGGAGTATTGCGGGGCTATCCGGTCAAGGCCGGTGGATGAAATCGACACTGAGGCGGTTCTTTCCGTGCTTCAACCTTTGTGGCTGGAGAAGCCGGAAACCGCGTCCCGACTGCGGGGCCGGATCGAAGCCGTCTTGGACGCAGCGCGGGCGCGCGGTCATATCCCGCGCAATGAAGCCAACCCGGCCCGCTGGCGCGGCCATTTGGACAAGCTCTTACCCAAGCGCCAGAAATTGACGCGGGGCCATCACGCCGCCATGCCCTATGCGGAGGTTCCCGGATTCGTCGCCAGTCTGCGGGAGCGCGACGCCCTCGCGGCGATGGCCTTGGAGTTCTGCATATTGACGGCGACGCGCACCGGCGAGGTGCTGGGCGCGCGATGGTCTGAAATCGACATGGCGGGCAAGGTCTGGACGGTTCCGGCTGAACGCACCAAGCCCGGCCGTCCGCACCGGATACCTCTTGCCGGCCGCGCGATGTCGATCCTTGAAAAGCTCGCCGAAGGGAAAACCGCCGAATTTGTCTTCCCCGGTCAGCGGGCGGGCAAGCCTCTGTCCAACATGGCAATGGAAATGGTGTTGCGCCGGATGAAGATCGAAGGCGTGACGGTTCACGGTTTCCGGTCCGCTTTCCGCGACTGGGCGGGGAACGAAACGCGCTTCCCGCGTGAGGTCGCAGAGGCCGCGCTGTCTCATGTCATCGGGGACAAGGCCGAACAAGCCTACCGGCGCGGCGACGCCTTGGAGAAGCGCCGGGCGCTGATGGACGCTTGGGCGAGCTATTGCGAGCCGCCGGCCTCCAACGTTATTAAAATGAGAAAATCGGGCGGCGGGAGCGCTGTATGATTTTCAATCGTCTGAATTCTATCGCGGAATAGAACAAATGAATTTGAATAAGCTGAACGGATGGCAACGGCTTTGGCTTGTTGCGAGCTGCCTGTTATTCTTAGGATTCGGGCTGTTTTACCCATACACGCTGGTTTATGGGGTAAATCTGTCAGAATATCAATACCGTGAAGCAACATTGAAAGACTTCGCTAGCGGTAATTGTTCTGAATATATCAATCGTCCGTTCCCTCAATTAAAAGAGCCCGCCTATTCTGAACGGGGCGGAAGCTGCTGGCATCTATATACGCACCGGAAATATGACCCTTCTCCGCCGCCTTTCTCGATGGAGCAATATGACAAGTCCATGGCCACTCACAGACGAGGAGAGTTTCAAGACGCCTTTCTCTTATTCGGTGGCGTTTCGATTGTTGCGTCGGCAGTGGTTTATTTCTTCGGGTTTTTGATTGCTTGGATCATCCGAGGGTTTAAGATTACGGCTTGAACCTACGCGAATACAACCTCGCAATGCGCCTGCGCGGCCATGTCGAACGCGCGGGGATAGGCCGACGGGCCGACAAGTTGGGAAAGCATCGCCCGATTTCCCCGCGTTCATTTCGATGCGCGCGAGATGCACGCGATGGACGATAGAGAACACATTTTTGATTACTCGTTTCGAACAACTGCAACCGCCCAGTTTGGTGATCCACGATGGCTTCCTACGATGTTGGGGCCGCTCAACCGTGAGTTGGTCGAGATTTTCTTTACGCGAGGCGCACCCGGTACCCCACTTAGAGGGTGTTATGTACTTTGGTGATTGATTGTCTTAGTAGAATCGGATGTCTCCGATTCGCAAACCTTATCCGTCTGACGTCAGCGACGAAGAATGGTCGCTGGTTGCGCCTTATCTGACGCTCATGGACGAAGGCGCGCCGCAGCGTCAACATTCGCTGCGCGAGCTGTTCAACGGCCTGCGTTACGTGCTGCGCTACGGCATCGCCTGGCGCGCCATGCCCAACGATCTGCCGCCATGGTTCGCCGTGTATCAGCAATCGCAGCGCTGGCTGTCGGCGGGCGTGTTCGAGGCGCTTGCGCAGGATCTGCGCGCCCAGTTGCGCGTCGCTTCCGGGCGGGCGGCGGAGCCGACGGCGGCGATCATCGACAGCCGCACCTTGCGCTCGACCCCTGAGAGCGGCCCACGAGCGGGCTATGACGGCGCGAAGCGAAAGCGCGGCTCGAAGCTGCACATGGCAGTCGACACATTGGGCCATTTGCTGGCGTTGCATGTCACGCCGGCGAATGTCGATGACCGCGCCGAGGTCGGCAAGCTCATCGCAGCCGTGCAGGATGTGACAGGCGAAAGCGTCGAACTCGTTTATGTCGATCAGGGCTACACCGGCGAAAAGGCGTCCGAGGCGGCGAAGGCGCAAGGCGCCGAACTGTGCGTCGTCAAACTTGCCGAAGCGAAGAAGGGCTTCGTGTTGCTGCCCAAGCGCTGGGTGGTCGAGCGTTCATTCGCCTGGGCGACGCGATGCAGGCGGCTCGTCAAAGACTACGAGCGCTATGCTCAGACCCTCGCAGGACTCCACGTCGTCGCCTTCGCATGTCTCATGCTCAAGCGCGCAGCAGATTTCATGATCCAAGGTGCATAACACCCTCTAGAGATAGATGGCGATACATTGCCGCTTTTGCACGTCTGGGCCATGTTCTACGACTGTTGAATTTCCATCCGGTGGTGGTCCAAAACTTCATTGAGCTAGGGCGCGCTTTCGAAGAATTGGATCGAGGCATCGTTCGAGGCTTTCTCCGACCAACCGCCGCCCAAAATCGTGCGCCCAGCCCGGGCGACATTTGGTCAATAAAGGCGATGTTTGCAATCGCTCTTGATGTTATTGCAGGCGATCCTCACGCGGAGCTTGGGGAAGCTGCGAACCAGATTGCGAAGAACTTTAGCTTTATTGCTGACGTGGTTTCCCCGGATACCAAAGATTTTGCGGGATTGATGCTTTCGTGGCGAAAGCATTTCCTCAAAGGCAAAGTGCCCGACCAGCAAGCTCAATTGACGTTCAATAGCCGAGCAGATTTGATCGATCAGATTGGCAACGACTTAATTGCCCGCGGGGAGCAGATTACGGGGCCTCGTGTTTCGGCGGAGATTTTAATGGGAGCTGTATTGCTTTTGGCTACCGCTTCCGATGCAGATGCTATCAAGCGGGTAGTCGCACGAATGGCGCGAAAAGGAAAAAAGCCCCCCTCTTAATTCCGCTAACCTACGTTCATGTTCGGACCATCTCGAAACTAGGAGATGGTTCTAATGTCGGAAAAAATCGAAACGCAATCCGTCGAAACAGTCCGGGCGCACCGCGTGAAGTCGTTCTGCGCTTGCGTCGGCATATCGGCTTCGACGTTCTGGAAATACGTCCGGCTGGGGAAGATCAAGACCATCCGCATCGGCGGGCGCGTGCTTGTCCCGCACGCCGAAGCGCTGCGCATCGCGTCGGAGGGCTTGAAGTAATGAGCGCTCCCAACAAACGAAAAGCCCGGCGCGCCAACGCCGGGCAGTCTCATAAGCAGAACAATCGCAGGACCTTTAATACCACGGCGGCGAGAGGAATTGAACCGGCGTATTTGCAGCGCGTGGCGCAGCGGCTTCACGCCTGCGGCCCTCGTGTCGCCTTCGAGTTCATCGCCGACTTGGCGCGCGGGCGCGACTTTGCGGAGACGCTCGCCGATTTCGCCCGGATTGATCCTGCGATCTATGCCGCCGTCGCGGCGATTATTATCGACGGGGGGCGCGCATGAAAAATCGTCTCGACTTCGACGCCATCAATCGCGCCGCGCTGGCGGCGCTCCCCGCCGTTCTCGCCCGTATCCTGCCCAGCGGCAAGGCCGTGCATAAGGAGTGGGTTGCGCTCAATCCGCGGCGCCGCGACAGGAGTCTCGGGAGCTTCAAGGTCAATCGCTACAACTGCAAATGGTGCGACTTCGCCACCGGCGACAAGGGCGGCGACCCCGTGTCCTTGGTTGCCTATGTTGAAGGCGTCTCCCAAGGCGACGCCGCGCGTCTACTGGCGCAAATGCTGGGTACGGATATGGGGGCGCGCCGTGGATAATTTTGACGACAAATACGCGCCCCTTTCGGCCGATGAATCGTCGGCGACGCCGATTGACACGCCTCCCGCGCACGATGACGGCGAATTGGTCTCGCCGGTTCCGCCCGACGCGCCTCCCGCGCCTTCGCGTCATCGTCGTTTCGGCAATGCGACGATGGTTTGGCAGTATCGCAACGCCGATGGTGCGCGGCTGTTCGAAATCCATCGCTTCGACCCGCCCGGCGAGAGCAAGCAAATCCTCCCGCTGTCCTTGTGGCGCGAACATTCAGGCGAATTGCGGTGGCGGTGGAAAGGCGTTGCGGCCCCGCGTCCGCTCTATAATCTCGACAAGCTTGCGGCGGCGGTGGGTGCGTCCGTCGTCATCTGCGAGGGCGAGAAATCGGCCGACGCGGCGACACGCATCTTTCCCAGAAGCATCGTCACGACTTCGCCGGGCGGCGCTCAGGGTGCGAACAAGGCTGACTGGACGCCTCTTGCCGGCCGGCGCGTGCTGATATGGCCGGACGCCGACGAACCTGGCAAGAAATACGCGCGCGAGGTTACGGCGATCCTTCTTGGAATTGGTTGTGACGTGTCGATCGTGGACGCGATGGCGCTTGCTGCCTTGGGTCCCGATGGCGGGAAGCGGGAACCGTGGGCGGGATGGGACGCGGCGGACGCTGTGACGGAATGGGGTTCAGATATCGCGGCGCTGCGCAAGGCGGCCGCAGCCCACTTCGCCAAGCAACACGAAACCGGGCCGAACTATGTCTCTTGCGGCGCGTTCACGATGGACGCGAACGGATTGACGACAGAGGTTGAGAAGGGGCGCGGCGAGAACAAGACGATAGAGACGGTTTGGATTGCTGCGCCCTTCGAGGTGCTCGGGGCGACGCGCGACCCTAACGGACGGGAATGGGGAAAATGGTTGCGCTGGCGCGACGGCGATGGGCGCGAGCATCTTCGCCATGTGACGGAAGCCTCCTTGCAGGGCGATCCGGCGGCGCTTGCCGCATTGCTCGCGGGCGATGGATTGCGCATCAATCGAGCATATCAAAGGCCGCTGGCAACATACTTGTGCGGCGTCGAAACCAAAGGCCGCGTCACGATCGTTTCGCGCACGGGCTGGCACGAAATTGGCCGCCGCTCGGTCTTTGTCCTTCCGCATGAAACCATCGGGCCGCGCGGCGCTGAAAACGTCATTCTCGACGCGGCGGCGGCTGGCCCCTATGAGGCGAAGGGCTCTCTTGCGGACTGGCAGGAAGGCGTCGGCGCTCTCGCTGGGGACCATGCTCTTGCAGTGCTGGCCATATCAGCCGCGCTCGCGGGGCCGTTGCTCCATATTGCCGGGCAGGAAGGCGGCGGGCTCAATTTCTTCGGCCCATCGTCGAAAGGCAAGACAACCATCCTTCAAGCGGCGGCTTCCGTCTGGGGCAAGGGCGACGCTCCGGGCTATGTCCGTGCATGGCGCGCGACAGCGAATGGCTTGGAGGGCGCGGCGGCGTCTGCGACAGATACATGCCTCGTGCTCGATGAACTAGAGGGTGTTATGCACCTTGGATCATGAAATCTGCTGCGCGCTTGAGCATGAGACATGCGAAGGCGACGACGTGGAGTCCTGCGAGGGTCTGAGCATAGCGCTCGTAGTCTTTGACGAGCCGCCTGCATCGCGTCGCCCAGGCGAATGAACGCTCGACCACCCAGCGCTTGGGCAGCAACACGAAGCCTTTTTTGGCCTCGGCGAGTTTGACGACGCAAAGCTCGGCGCCCTGCGCCTTTGCGGCCTCGGACGCCTTTTCGCCGGTGTAGCCCTGATCGACATAAACGAGTTCGACGCTTTCGCCTGTCACATCCTGCACGGCTGCGATGAGCTTGCCGACCTCGGCGCGGTCATCGACATTCGCCGGCGTGACATGCAACGCCAGCAAATGGCCCAATGTGTCGACTGCCATGTGCAGCTTCGAGCCGCGCTTTCGCTTCGCGCCGTCATAGCCCGCTCGTGGGCCGCTCTCAGGGGTCGAGCGCAAGGTGCGGCTGTCGATGATCGCCGCCGTCGGCTCCGCCGCCCGCCCGGAAGCGACGCGCAACTGGGCGCGCAGATCCTGCGCAAGCGCCTCGAACACGCCCGCCGACAGCCAGCGCTGCGATTGCTGATACACGGCGAACCATGGCGGCAGATCGTTGGGCATGGCGCGCCAGGCGATGCCGTAGCGCAGCACGTAACGCAGGCCGTTGAACAGCTCGCGCAGCGAATGTTGACGCTGCGGCGCGCCTTCGTCCATGAGCGTCAGATAAGGCGCAACCAGCGACCATTCTTCGTCGCTGACGTCAGACGGATAAGGTTTGCGAATCGGAGACATCCGATTCTACTAAGACAATCAATCACCAAAGTACATAACACCCTCTAGGCGTAGTTGAAGCCCGCGACGCGGCGGCGGCTGTGTATGGGTTGAGCAACGGAAGTGGCAAGGCGCGAGCGGCCCGCGATGGCTCGTTGCGAGAGCCGAAAAGCTGGCGCGTCCTTTTGCTCTCGACGGGAGAAATCCCGATTGCGACGAAGCTGGCGGAAGATCGAGGGCGGCGGGCGCGGGCGGGGCAGATGGTGCGCTTGCTCGACATTCCCGCCGATAGGGGGCTCGGCTTCGGGGCCTTCGACAATGACGGACCGGAGGGCGACGCGGGGAAGCTCGCCAAGTCCATCAAGGGTGCTGCGCGATCGGCATACGGGACGGCGGGGCCGGAGTTCGTGCGGCGGCTCATTGCCGAGAATGTTGACGGCGCGACGGTCCGGGAGGTGGTTGCGGGCTTCGTTTCGGCGGAAATCCCAGCCGGGGCCGATGGACAGATTGACCGGGCCGCACAACGGCTAGGGGTTATCGCGGCGGCTGGCGAACTGGCGACCGCGATGAGGGTGACGCCGTGGCGGGAGGGCGCGGCGCGATCGGCGGCGGCATGGGCTCTCAGGCAATGGATTGACGGACGCGGCGGGACGGAACCGGCGGAGGTGCGGCAAGCAATCGAGGCCGTGCGGCTGGCCATCGAGCAACATGGCGAAAGCCGCTTCGAGCCGATCGACGCGGGCGATGGATGGCGGCCGATGGGCTCCCGTCTCGGGTGGCGCAAGGGCTCGGGGGCGGACGCTCAATGGTTCATTCCGCCAGAAATCTGGAAGACTGAAATTTGCTCGGGGCTCGACCCGAAGTTTGTCGCCAAGGTGTTGGGCGAGCGCGGCATGTTGGACCGGGCTGGCGACGGCTGGCAGTTGGTGAGGAAAGTGGACGGGCGGAACACGCGCGTCTTTGTGGTGCGCTCCACCATCTTCGAGGGGGCTGGAAATGGCGATTGACCTTGTTCGCCTCCGCTCCATCGCTCGGGGGGAAATCACTCCAAAAAACGGCGTAGCGGGCGTAGCTGGCGTAGCGGACGTAGCGCGCTACGCCTCGAAAAGCCCGGAACTACGCCAGCTACGCCCGCTACGTGTCAAAAACGCAGGTTTGGAAAATGATGCAAATTTGGGCGTAGCGGAGGGCGTCGCGTCGGCGTTGCGGCGTCCGCCTGAGCCCCGCGACGCCATCCGCGAAGGCAACGGGGCGGGGCAAGTTTTGACAGGTTCCGCGCCGGGCGATGTCCGCAAGGTTGTCATGTCCATTCCCGCTGGCGATGACGCTTGGCGCGTCGCGGGCGACATAATTGCCATGGTGCGGCGACAAGACGCCGCTGGGGATATCCCGCTCGGCCGCTCCTATCGGTTCGATCTGACCGGCGATGGCGACGGCGGGCCGGACCCGCGATGCGACTGCGGAGAGATGGCGACATACGCGACATCCGACGCCCGCCGCCCGAGGGGCGAGCGCTGGGTGTGCTGGGAGTGCTTCGAGGAATGGAGGGCGAGGCGGAATTGAAAGGCCGATAGGGATGAATGACGGGAATTGAAGGCTCTTTAGGGCATATGACAGCAGCCGGTTTCTACCTGGCGATAGCGGAGCCGTTTTTTATTGGCGAATAACGGTGGCCAGTTCCTACAGGGGAAATCTGGGCGTGGACCGCCGGTCCGACCGTGTGGCCAATTTGGCCACTTGTTCATTCATCAGTGAGACGGCGAATGTTGTCGGGAAGGATAGTCCGCGCCGGTATACCGGCGGCCACTGAGAACAAGGCCGCTGAGACAGATTTTAAGTCGGGAGAGATATGCACGGGCGCAGGAAGTTCGGGACCCCCAAAAGAGGCCAAGCGCCGTTCGATTGTAATACCCATTGTAATACCGCGCGCGACATAAAATAAGAAAATCGCGTTAGAACAAATGGTTATGAAGATCAGATGGCGGGCCGAAGCCGACGAAACAGAGAACTACATCTACGCTATAGCCCTCCAAAATGAAGATTGAAATTCAACCGTAGTATCTTGAAATTAAATCGATCTTTCGGCTTGCGCTATCAGCCTCCGTTATTCGCTTGGCAGTCTCGGCTCTTGTCGAAGACAGGGGCTGTCATCTCGTTGCCTTTCAGCCATCATACCAAATACCCTCTCTGTGATCGGCAAGGATAACCGTTGCTGTCTTTGTGGGCGTTAAGGGCGGTGGAGTTCGTGGTCCGCTTAAACCGCTTTTGGCAGTACGGACACTCGACTGTATAGGTCTGTGCAAACGGGCTTCGCCGCGCCCGAGTCTGGGCGACAGCCGGACGGCCGAATACCGACACCCGCCCATTCCCCGCGAACGGCTTCCCGAAATACCCTTTCTGTGCGGCCTCTCCAGCCTTTGACAGCTCGATCTCAAAGCGCGGTTCAAACTGCTCTTCGTAAGCGGTGTTCTCAGGCCACCGCGGCCCAAGGCATGAGTTTGCCGACGCTGTTCGCGGGATGACCATTGGCCAGTTTGGCCAGGGCATCGGTCAGCCATGCGTGCGGGTTGATGCCGGAGAGCTTGCAGTTCTCGATGAGCGTGGCGATTACGGCCCAGTTGTCGCCACCTTCGTCCGAGCCGGCGAACAGGGCATTCTTGCGGTTCAGCGCCAGTGGTCGGATCGAGCGCTCGACCGTGTTGCTGTCGAGGTCGACGCGGCCATCATCGAGGAAGCGTGAGAGGCCATCCCAGCGAGTGAGCGCATAGCGGATCGCCTCGCCGAGCTTGCTCTTGGCGCTGACCTGGCGGTTGCGGGCATCGAGATACTGGCGAAGATCGTCGAGGATGATCCGGCTGCGCTCGTGGCGGACCTGTTGCCGCTGCTCGGCGAGCAGCCCTCGCGCCTCGGCCTCGATGGCGTAGAGCTCGGCGATGCGGCGCAGCACTTCGGTTGCAACCGGCGAGTTGTCGACCAGCTCGTAGAACTTGCGTCGGACGTGTGCCCAGCAGAAGGCGAGTTTTATCTGCTGGCGTCGCCTGGCGAGCGCGGCATAGCCGCCATAGCCATCGACCTGCAGCACGCCTGCGAAGTCGGCGAGATGTGCTTCGGCGCGCTCGCCCTTGCGGTCGGCGGCGTAGACATAGGCGACCATTGGCGGATCACTGCCGCCCCAGGGTCGGTCGTCGCGGGCATAGGCCCACAGCTGGCCGGTCTTGGTTCGCCCGCGCCCCGGATCGAGCACCGGAGCGGTCGTCTCGTCGACGAAGAGACGCTCTGATCGTCGTAATCGTTCGAGAATGTGATCACGCAAGGGGCGCAGATACCAGGCTGCCCGGCCGACCCAGTCAGCCAGGGTGGACCGGTCGAGCTGGATGCCTTGGCGGGCGTAGATCTGGGCCTGCCGGTACAGCGGCAGGTGATCGGCGTACTTGGCGACCAGCACCTGGGCGATCAGCGCTTCAGTGGGAATGCCGCCCTCGACGATCCGCGCCGGTGCCGGGGCCTGCACGATGGCGCTCTCGCACGAACGGCAGCCGTAGCGCGGCCGGCGGGTGACCAGCACACGGAAGGTGGTGGGCACCACATCGAGGCGTTCGGCTACATCCTCGCCGATCTGGTGGAGCGCGCCGCCACAGCAGGGGCAAGCCTTGTCCTCAATATCGACAACCTGTTCGATCCGCTCGAGATGCGTCGGCAACGAGCCGCGGTTGATCTTGCGCGGCCGCTCGGACGGAGCCCGGCTTGCCTTGTCGCGAGCGTGCTCGGCCTCGGCCAGCGCCGTCTCGACTTCTTCCAGGGCAAGCTCGAACTGATCGGGATCGAGCTGCTCGGACCGGCGGCCAAAGCGATGCCGTTGCAAGGCATCGATGATCGCCTTCAGCCGTTCAACTTCGGCCCGAAAAACCTTGAGCGTGTCGAGCTCGCGGGCCTGTTCGAGGACCAGCGCACGCAGCGCTGCAACGTCGTCGGGCAGGTCCGCTTCCATAAGCATGGTACTACTGAATCAGTCGGAGAATGCTCAGTCAACCGGCAATCTGCGGTGCAATCGGGCGGCGGCCACCATGCACCCGGCGCCAGTCCAGACCTTCCAGCAAGGCACCCAGTTGCGCCGCCGTCAGACGCATTACACCGTCCTGGATGCCGGGCCACTTGAAGCCGCCAGTCTCCAGCTTCTTGGCCATCAGGCATAGTCCCGTACCGTCCCACCAGACCAGCTTGATCCGGTCGCTGCGCTTTGCCCGGAACACGTAGATCACCCCGGAATAGGGATCGCCGCCGTACTCGGCGCCAACTAGCGCGGCCAGCGCATCCGGCCCCTTGCGGAAATCCACCGGACGCGTTGCGACCATTACGCGTGCGCCCGCACCAGGACCGATCATCGCGTGGCCCTGAGCGCTTCGATAACGGCGGTGATCGTGCCTACGTCGGCACCGCGGCTGATCTTCACTGCCACCCCGTCGATCTCCAGCTCAACCGCGCTTGCCTTGGTGCGCCGGCGCTTCGTTGGGCGCCGGACCGGTATACCAGCCTCATCAATCGGGGCCGCCTCAACCACTGCCGGGACAAAGATCGGCACCTTCGGCGCCACCGCGCCCTGGCCTTCGAGCTGCTTGCGCAGCGCGCGGCGCCAAGTGAACAGTTGCGACGGGCTCAAACCATGCCGCCGGGCGACAGAGCAGACCGACTCAGCACCCGAAAAGCTCTCGGCGAGGATCGCTGCCTTCACTTCGGGCGGCCAATCCCTTCGCCGACCCGCGCCGGTGAAGACCTCGAAGCGCTGAACCCCGCTCGTGCCAGCATCATCACATGGCATCGTCATAGCACCAACGCCCTCCATCCATCAGGGGGCGCAGACTCGACGCTGTCCTTCAAGCCCGCAAGGTGGGGTTGTGGCTCCGCTTACTGCTCTTCGCTGAGCGAGAGGTTTTGAATTTTGTGGTGGAAGAATGTCTTGATGCCAGGAGGCGACGAGCGTCCGCCGGTGCGATCCCAAGCATAGAAATATTCGGAAGCCTGCCCGTTTTGGCGTCTTTTATAAGCCAGCGAGTAGGGTTCGATAACTCGCTGGTGGCCATCATAGGTGATATTCATGAGGCGACGACCGGCACCCGCCTCAAGGATCATATTGCGGTATTCCGCTGGGTAGAACGGGTCCGGCCCGAATCCCCTCGGTTGCACATCTCCAAATATTAGGTCAATCGCTGACCGGAACCCTTCTGCCACCCGATCGAAATCAAACCGGCTCTCGGCAGGGCAGACGATGTACTTGTTCCAGACCCCTTGGAAAAAGTGACCTGCCACGGAGATTTTCCTCCACGCGGAGTTAGAGTCCGGCCCTGATGAGGACGGACTGATGAAGCGAGCAAGGTTCACTGAGGAGCAGATCATTGCGGTGCTGAGGGAGCATGAGGCCGGGGCTAAGACCGCCGACCTCGCCCGCAAGCACGGCGTCTCGGAGGCGACCCTTTACAACTGGAAGGCCAAGTTCGGCGGCATGGATGTCTCCGAGGCGAAGCGGCTGAAGGCGCTCGAGGACGAGAACGCCAAGCTGAAGAAGTTGCTGGCCGAGCAGATGCTGGATGCTGCCGCAATGCGTGAGCTTCTATCAAAAAAATGGTAGGGCCCGCCGTGCAGCGCGACGCCGTCGCGCATCTGCAGGCCGTCATGGGCCTGTCGGAACGTCGGGCCTGCAGCATTGTCGGCGCGGATCGGAAGACGGTCCGATACCGCTCGCGTCGTCCGCCGGACACGGAGCTTCGTGCCCGGCTGCGCGATCTCGCCAACGAGCGGCGCCGCTTTGGCTATCGGCGGCTGTTCATCCTGCTCAGGCGTGAGGGCGAGCCGTCGGGCGTCAATCGCATCCACCGACTTTATCGCGAGGAAGGGCTCTCGGTGCGCAAGCGCCGCGCCCGCCGCAAGGCCGTGGGTGCGCGTGCGCCGATCCTGGTCGAGGCAAAACCGAATGCGCGCTGGTCCACGGACTTCGTCCACGACCAGTTCGCGAACGGGCGCCGCTTCCGCATCCTAAACATCGTCGACGACGTGACGAAGCAGTGCCTTGGTGCGATCCCGGACACTTCGATCTCGGGCCGACGCGTGGCGCGTGAGCTGACCGCGATCATCGAGCGGCATGGCAAGCCGGGCATGATCGTCAGCGATCACGGCACCGAATACACCTGCAACGCGATGCTGGCCTGGTGCCGGGACAACGGGGTGGACTGGCACCTCATCGCCCCAGGGAAGCCGATGCAAAACGGCTTCGTCGAGAGCTTCAACGGGCGCATGCGCGACGAACTTCTCAACGAGACGCTATTCTTCGATCTCGACGACGCCCGCGCCAAGATCGCGGCTTGGGTACTCGACTTCAACACCGCGCGCCCTCATTCGGCGCTCGGATACCTCACGCCGGCGGCCTATGCCGCCAACTTCACCGCAACGGGCGATCGGCTGCGCAACCCCGACCAGCTTCGCCGATCGCACGTTGCTCCCACTGCGCCGCAAGGCGTAAAACCCACCGAGGCTCTAATCGCCGCTGGATGACATCTCGGTGGCAGGTCAAAAGGCCATGGGTAGCCCAAGCAGGATTTGCTTGGCAGAACCAGGGCTGCGCTCAAAAATGGTTTTTCGTAGGAATGTGCTCAGCACCAAGCTGCGATCCACCTCGATCGATCGCTCAAAGAACGCTGCATAGACAAGATCATAAAGGTCGAACGAGTGCCGACGCTGAAGGAGGCACTTCAACTTGTTGGCCAGCAACTCTTCCAGGGCCATGCACTGCACGTCCACTTGGCACTGCGCCGCATCAGAATAGGGGTGGATGAGCGGGCGCCGGGCAGCAGGCAGTAACAGCCGATCAAACTCCGTCACATCCAGCTTCACGCTGATGGTGAGATTGCTATCCCGGCCATAGAAATCTCTGAAGTAGACCTTGCCCTTGAATGCCTGCCGCTGCGTATCGATCATGCGGTCGGTCTCAAACGTGTTCTTGTCCGTCTCGAACACGACGCCACAAGCATCCTGCGCGCTCAGGCAGGCCTCGTTTACAGCCTTCCTGAAGCGTTCCACATCGATCGCCGACATAACGCTGAAATCGAGATCAGAAGAGAAGCGGGTCGCCGGATAATACGCCTTACGCATGCAGTTCCCGCCTTTGAAGACGAGGGTATGTCCCAGCCACGGATGCTCGAAAAAGGCTTTCAGCAACCAACCAAAAACGTAATCCCGCTCGACATTGGGGATATGCACATCGAGGTGCTTACTTTGAGCCTCAATTTCTTCCCGTTCGATCATAGAGCCAGCTTATGCCATATCTCGGGAGCACAAATGTAGCCGAAGCCATAGCCGTCGTTAAGCGCGAGTAAATGTTCCGGTTTGATCCGTTTGCATGTCTGCTACGCGCCGCTAGAAGCCATACGGGGCTCTTTGGGTATGACGATAGCAGCCATCACCAGTGGCAAGGTTGAGATCAACGGGGTTGCTAATCAATAGTGAAGCCTCTGTTGCAATTCGCAGCGCGCTATTCAACCTGGTCATCTACGGAGGCGCCTAGCTTCGCAATTAGTTTTTCTTTGTTTGACTTCACCCATTTTAGGAAAAGGTGGCAAGTCGGTCCTGAGAAGATCGGCTTGAGAGTGACGAGCCAGTTTTCATATTCGTCCTTCGGTAAGCAGACCGCACCAGAAATGAATGCGGGCTGCTCGAAGGGTGGAATTTGCCCGACAGCGGCTTTGTGCATGCGGAAGAAATTTTTGTTGTTCGTCCTGCTCCGGATGATGTGAAGCTGTCTCTTGTCCAGCAGCGACGATAGGTTCTCGATCTTCTTGAACTGTACACCTTTTATCGGCACGGTGCCGCGCACGAACAGTTCGAGCAGCCATGTTCGGATGACTTGAACGCTGGATGCCGGAGGCTCCAAAATCGCTGAAACAACGCTGTCCGTGAGATCGTTGAAGCAGTCGGGAGTTTCCTCCTCCAGCGCCTGCATCAGAAGACTGACTTCCTTGGCGAATACTACCAACTCCGAAAAGTTCGATATGATGTATTCGATGGCATCTGGGGGCCTCGCGATTTTAAGGGCGCGGAAAATCACTTTGATCCGGCCAACATCATAGTCCTCTTTGCCGATCTCCTCCTGAAGAAATCCAAGCAAATTAAGCGCTTTGAGGGCCTCTATATCCTCAGGGTCCGGCGACTCCTCGAAATAAATATCCGCAGTTAAGGTTTCGAGTGCCTCGCCCTCGGCTTCCTCCGATATGTCGCTTGTCAGCCCCTTAAGCACATCCAGATACGCGCCCCGCGACATTACCCTGGTCTTTGCAGCGTTGAGCGATAAGCCCTCGTTTATGCTGAGCTGCTGGGCAAGAAAGCTCAGGACATCGTATGGATTATCTCCTGCGTTCAAAAAGATGCGAAAATCGTCGACAAACCGCGTGGCTATGATGCCGTGGTCTATGAGCGCCCTATCGGTGTCGGAAAGGGACAGTTCAGCTAACAGTCTCGCTGCGGTGCCGCCAACTGGTAGCCCAAACGACTGCTTCGCCCGGATGACCTTAATCACCTTCTTGATGTATCTCGCGGCGCCGTTCGCGGGGGCGGCCTCATCGAGCAGGTTTTCCAAGCGGTGGAAGTTTATGCGGGCGTAGAAGTCCGAGATATCTGTCAGCACCACCTGCTTGATCTTGAGGTTGCCCTGAATGCGATTTTGCTGTGCATGTAGCCAGTCCTTAAATGTACGGTTCGGGAGGAATAGTGACCCATCGGTCGTGCTGTCGAAACGATACGAAAACGCCTCAAGGCCCTTCGCATCAGGTCGCCTTGCCTCAATCAAAGATCCGATCTCTATCACCGCAGCCAGAAGCAGGACCGTGTCTACGGCACTTAACTGATGAGTAATCCTGAAGCCGAAACGACTCTTCGGCGCAAGAGCCTCGAACGCCCCACCTGGGTTGTAGGAATCAAGGTCAAGCTCCTTGAGCTCAGTGATGATGGCTGCGCTCTCGTCTCGAAAGAAAGCAAGCTCTGGCAGATGCGGGAACACATCGGTGTCCCCATATTTGCAAAGATGCTTGATCGACTTATCAAGTGATGAAACGGATAGCTTAAACCCCACCACTATCTACCTTACCGTCTGATTTAAAAAGGAATTTGATCGCCGATTTCGTTGACTTGCGCAGGAAGTTCCGGCGGCTCTTGAACTTCCGCAGCAGGAGGCGGTTGGACTGGATGTACTGCTCGGAACGCCTCAAGAAAGTGTTCGCGATTGTTCAATCGCACCAGCACGGGGTTCTCACAGGATGAGGCTTTGCCGAAAATCACAGCATGCTGCGCCTCAAGACTGGGAAGCACGCCAGCATAGTCCCTGCCGATATAGTTGGACAGGAATTCCTTTCCGGTATCGTCGAACGTCCTCATGGCGAAGATCGTATTGCATTGATTGAGGATGGTCTTTGTCACATTGGCCGTGCGTTGCGTGATGAGTAGGCAGCCGAGGCCGTATTTGCGGCCTTGCAGGATCGCCCGCGCGCTTCGTGCCGTCGCCGCCTTGTCTCCTTCGGCGACCACTGAGTTCCATTCGGGGACGAGAGAGTGCGCTTCTTCATAGACGAGGCAGACCCGCGCGCGGTCGATCATGCCAAGTTCCTGGCACACCGTAAGAGCGGCATCCGATATGATCGCCGTAATCTCCGTGGGGGTAAGGGTCGCCATGTTTGCGTTTCCCTGATACATACCGCTTGCCTGCCGCGTGACCTCAAACTGAGCTGGATTGAAGATACGCAGCCGCCGTTGTTCGCCTGGATTGATGAAAGCACGGAGCTGTTCCGTGACCTGTCCTCGAAACGCCAAATGGCTTCCGCCCTGTTCCTGATTCTGGTTCGGAACGCCACCCTGTCCTGCTGCTGCCAACTCCTGCTGACGCGCTTCTTCATAGGCCGGATCGATGAACTCCGACAGCAACTCGGCATATTGATTGGTGAGATCGAGGCAGATCACCTTGATCCCGTTAGCGACCATTCGCTCGACCAGTTCGATCGACAGATAGCTCTTTCCGATACCGAGAATGCCGAGGATTGCGGTGTTATGCGTCACCGCGTCCGAGATATTCAGGCCAACACCGAAAATCGTGCTTGGAAAATGTCCGACCGCACCGGGAGAGACGGCATGCTGATCGGATTCGAGTAGAAAGACGGGCGCATTGATCCGGGGCAGCCATTTCACCGGCACGAATTTTCCGGCATCCGTATCCCACCGGCCGATCTTCCGGGCCTTGGCCCGCGCATAGCCGTATGTGTTTTTCTGCTGCACAATGTCTTCGCGCGTCAGTCCGTCGATGATCTGAAAAATGACGTGATGGTCGCCAATGCGGGCTTCCACTAGCCGCCCCTCCGCAAGGTCCCTGTCTTCCGTTACTTCAAACAGCACGTAATCGAGATTTGTGTCGCTGACGACAACGCCACAAAGACGATTGATCCATTGGATCGCGGGCACATCGGCTAGTTCTTCCGGCGTGGCGGATAGGGCAAGCGCGATACCTGTGCCCCTTGTCTCCGGCAGCTTGCTGATACGGCTTTTGAGACCTTCCGGCAGCCGCACGGTTAGCACACGGAGTAGATTGCCTTCGTCGCGCCCGACATAGTTCAGGGCGACGCCCAGCATCCACGGTCCGTTATTGTCGGCAACCACCATGGGCGTGCCGCGCGGCACGCTGTTATCGCCGAGCTGCCGCACCAGTACGATTCCGGGCGACTGATAGGCTGCTATTGCGCCGATCAACTGATCGGCTCTGATCGCGCCCCATTGTTCTCTGCCCCAGTCGATGAAGCCGAGGATCGACTCCACCGGCCGCAGTACGACGATCACAGCCCAGGCACTGAGAATGGCCGCGACCTCGTCCGCGCGCGTTCGGTGAAAGAGCCAGACGCACAGCAGGATGACGATCGTGAAGATTACGACGGGGCTCCCCAGCCCGCGAACCGCCTTGTCCGCTATGCGGGCGAGGGGGCGAGTTTCCGCGCCGACCGGAGGCCTGATGAGCAGGACCAAGACCGACACAACGCAAATGGTGGCGCAGAGCGCAACAACGCTCCACAACAGCGCGGCATCGGCGCTATCTGGTGCAACGACGAGCGACCCGGCGATTAGAGCCGCCAGCGCCATGAATGCGTTCGTTGCTGCATCGGCAGGAGGCGTGAAGTGAGGATTGAGCAGGCGACTACCAAACAGGAGACTGGCGAATCCGCTATACAGCCAGATGGCATTCTCGTTGGGAGTGAAGCCCGTCAAAACTACCAAATACTGGACCACGGCCAGCAAAGCGGCATAAATCATCAGGCTGGCGACCCTATGTCGCGTCTGTCGTCTTGTCGCTTCCACGATCCCCCCTCGTGCATTTTGCCGCTATCGGGAAGGTAGAAGATAGCCCCTGTCGAGTCGATTACCTAGATTTGGCACCATACGCGCCTATTTCGAGCTGATGTCTCTCTACCCGAACGCTATAGATGCGGCGCGGTTGGATTGGCCGATACTATAATCCTATTCTAAAAGCGGGCGATCGGAAGACAGCCAAATCCGGTCATGCCCACTCTGTTCGCTGATACAAGCGAAGGGCATTTTAGCGCGTTATCGGCGGTTATATTCCCAAGGTTATCTGGTTGGTAGGGCGTGCGAGAACCCCCTGCCGTAGGGCAATCGCCCCTTAAAACGCTATCCGTTTGATAATTAAAGAGATAGCCGGCCAATTTGTGCGGCAATCGGCGGTGTTTGGCGGGCCGAGAGCGATGAATCGGAGAACTACGTTTACGCTATAGCCCTCCAAAATGACGCATGAAAATTCACCGGAACCCGCTGCAATCACAGCAGGTTTCCAGTCGCGTCCGTCAAGTTCCGCCCGCTTCGTATTCGATGACGCTCCCACCGTGGCGTACTGGGGGCGGCACGCCCGGCTTCGGTCCCTGCCGGCGTTGCTCGACCTCAGGAAGGCAGCCACCCGCTATCTTCCCTAATTTTCTCCGATCTTCTATATACTTCCCGCCATGAGTCACGGCGGGCGCATGACCGACGAAATCCTGACGATCCGAGAGGTGGCGGAACTTCTCAAGATCAATGAGAAGACCGCCTACAAGCTCGCCTCGGCAGGCAAGATTCCTGGCTTCAAAGTCGGCGGCTCATGGCGGTTCCAGCGGCAGGAAATCGCAAACTGGATAAAGCGCAAGGTAGAAGAGCAACAGGGGGGTAGCGGGGGAGCATGACGAACGAGGCCGACACATGCCGGAAATTTGTCGTGCCCAAGCTGCAATCCGCCGGTTGGGATAACGACCCCCATTCCATCGCCGAACAGCGCACCATCACGGACGGCCGCGTCATTCCCGTGGGCAAGGGGTTTGTCCGCAAGCCGCCCAAGCGGGTGGACTATCTGCTGCGTTACACGCGGGATTTTCCGCTTGCCGTGGTCGAGGCCAAGGCCAGCTACAAATCCGCGACAGATGCCGTGCAGCAGGCTCGCAACTATGCGGAAATCCTCGACATCAAATACGCCTACGCCACCAACGGCGCCGAGATCATTGAGATCGACTACTTCAAGGGGACGGAAACGCGCGTTGCCGACTTCCCTGCACCCGATGAGCTTTGGCGGCGCTATCAAGCAGGCAGCGGAATCGACACGCCCGAGCGCGTGGAACACCTGATCGCTCCCTACAATATCGTCGGCGGCAAACCTCCCCGATACTACCAGCAGATCGCCATCAACCGGACGGTCGAATCCATCCTCGCCGGAAAGAAGCGCCTGCTTCTCACCATGGCGACGGGAACGGGCAAGACCATCGTAGCCTTCCAGATTTGTTGGAAGCTCTGGTCGAGCCGCTGGAACAGAACCGGAGAGCATCGCAAGCCGCGCATCCTGTTCCTCGCGGATCGCAACATCCTCATTGACGACCCGAAGGACAAGACCTTCACCCCCTTCGGGGACGCGCGCCACAAGATCGAATCAGGTGAGATTGTCAAAAGCCGGGAAATATATTTCGCCATCTATCAGGCGCTTGCCGAGGACGAGCGCCGCGCGGGGCTTTTCCGGGACTATCCGCCGGACTTCTTCGACCTCATCATCGTCGATGAATGTCACCGGGGAAGCGCGCGGGACGACAGTTCATGGCGCGTCATCCTTGAGCATTTCAAGCCCGCCTACCAGCTTGGCATGACGGCCACGCCGCTGCGCGAGGACAACCGCGACACCTACCTCTATTTCGGCAATCCGATCTACGAATACAGCCTGCGCCAGGGCATCGACGACGGCTTTCTCGCGCCCTATCGCGTGCATCGCGTCGTCACCCAATGGGACGCGGCGGGCTGGCGTCCGAGCAAGGACGAGGTTGACCGCTTCGGCCGCGCGATCCCCGATGACGAATACCAGACCAAGGACTTCGAGCGGACCATCGCCTTGCGCGCCCGGACGGAGGCCATCGCCCGCCACCTGACCAGCTTCCTCAAAAAGACTGACCGCTTCGCCAAGACCATCGTGTTCTGCGTCGATCAGGAACACGCCTCGGAAATGCGGCAGGCCCTGGTCAACCTCAATGCCGACCTTGTGGCGCAGTATCCCGACTATGTGGCTCGCGTCACCGCCGACGAGGGCGCAATCGGGCGCGGCCACCTGTCCAAGTTCCAGGACCTCGAAACCAAAACGCCGGTCATCCTCACGTCGTCGCAGCTTCTGACGACCGGCGTCGATGCGCCGACCTGCAAGAATGTCGTTCTGGCGCGCGTCGTCGGGTCCATGAGCGAGTTCAAGCAGATCATCGGGCGCGGGACGCGCCTGCGCGATGATTACGGCAAGCTGTGGTTCAACATCCTCGACTACACCGGGTCGGCGACCCGCATGTTCGCCGACCCGGACTTCGACGGCGATCCGGCCCGGATCACGGAAGAAGAAGTGAACGACGCCGGGGAAACCACCGCGACGACGGAAACGGTCCCCGAAGGGCAGGAACCGGAGCCTGCCGCGCCGGAGGAAGGCGAGCCCGGCGTGATCGAACCGCCGACCGGCGAGCCGCGCAAATTCTATTTCGACGGGGGGCAGGTCGAAGTCGTGGCCCATCTGGTCCACGAGCTAGATCCGAACGGCAAGCAGCTTCGCGTCGTCAAATACACCGACTATGCCGCCGAAAGCGTTCGCTCGCTTGCGCCGACCTCCGCCGAGCTTCGCAAACGATGGGCGGACGCAGGCCAGCGCAGCGAGATTATCGCCGCGCTGGCCGAGCGCGGCATCGACTTTGACGTGCTGGCCGAACAGACGGGTCAGACCGATGCCGACCCCTTCGACCTGCTTTGCCATCTGGCCTTCAACGCGCCGCTTCGCACCCGGCGCGAGCGAGGGCAGCGCCTCAAAGCCGAGCGCAAGGACTATTTCGAGAAGTTCTCCCCCGAGGCGCGTCAGGTGCTCGACGAGCTTCTGGAAAAATATGCGGAACACGGCGACGCGCAGTTTGTCCTGCCGGACGTGCTCAAGGTTCCGCCCATCTCAACCCACGGCCAGCCTGCCGAAATCATCAAGCTATTCGGCGGCCCCGATGAGCTTCGCCGGGCCGTGAACGACCTGCAAGGATTGCTCTATGGCACGAACTAAGAAAAAGAACGGCGCAGACGCCGCACCGATGACGACCTCCCAGATGCTTGGGAGTCTGCTGAACTCCGCGCGCAAAATCATGCGCAAGGACAAGGGGCTGAACGGCGACCTCGACCGTTTGCCGCTGCTGACATGGATCATGTTCCTCAAATTCCTCGACGACCTTGAGCAGCAGCGCGAGGAGGAAGCCGCGCTGTCCGGCAAGAAGTTCAAGGCCGCCATCGAGGCCCCGTATCGCTGGCGCGATTGGGCTGCCGATCCGCAGGGGATTACGGGTGATGAACTACTTTCATTCATCAATGCCGAAGAGGCTGTGCGTGCCGACGGCCAGAAAGGCCCTGGCCTGTTCGCTTATCTGCGCTCGCTCTCAAGCTCCAATGGCGACAACCGACGCGACGTGATAGCCACCGTGTTCAAGGGCGTCGATAACCGCATGAAGAGCGGCTATCTGCTTCGCGACATCGTTAACAAGGTCGGCGGGATTCATTTCACGTCGTCGGACGAACTTCACACCCTTGGCGCACTCTATGAATCCATGCTCCGCGAAATGCGCGACGCGGCGGGCGATTCCGGCGAGTTCTATACGCCGCGCGCCGTCGTCCGCTTCATGGTGGAAGTCACCGACCCGCGCCTTGGCGAAACCGTCCTCGACCCGGCCAGCGGCACGGGCGGCTTTCTGGTGGAGGCGTATAACCACCTTGAAAAACAGGTGAAGACCGTCGCCGACCGCAAGCGTCTGCAAAACGACACCATCTCCGGCTGCGAACCCAAATCCCTGCCTTATCTGCTCTGCCAGATGAACCTGCTGCTGCACGGGCTGGACGCGCCACAGATCGACCCCGGCAACGCGCTTCGTTTCAAGCTCTCCGAGATCGGCGAGAAAGAGCGCGTCGATGTGATCCTCACCAATCCGCCCTTCGGCGGGGAGGAGGAGAAGGGTATCCAGGGCAATTTCCCGGAAGACCGCCAGACGGCGGAAACGGCGCTTTTGTTCCTGCAACTCATCATGCGCAAGCTCAAGCGCCAGCCGACTCTCGCCGGTCGCCCGGCGCGCGCGGCCGTCGTCGTGCCGCATGGCAGCCTTTCATCCCCAGGTGTTGCCAAGCGCATCCGCGAAACGCTGCTTGGCGATTTCAATATCACTGCGATAGTGCGCCTGCCTCACAATGTTTTTGCCCCGTACACTGACATACAATCGAACGTCATATTTTTTGAGCGCGGCGAACCAACGCAATCAATCCTCTATTGCGAGCCGTCCCTTCCGCTCGGCTACTCGCTCAGCAAGACCAAGCCCTTGCTTTACGAATGGATGGAGCCGCTCAAGAAGCTCATAGCGTCGAGGCAGGAAACAGATACCTCTTGGCTTGTTCGGCGGGATGACCTCGACGAAAATCTCAATCTCGACATCAAGAACCCTCGCCGAAAACTCAATTCTTTGGCTGACCGGGGAGACCTTGAAACCCTCTCTGCGCAAATGCGCTCGTATGCCGACGAGGCCGATGCCATTAAAGCCGAACTGGCGCAGGTCACGGAATTGATAAGGCAATCGCCGTGGGAATTGCTTGGTAGCCACACGTATGAATCGGACGAGCGGATCGGTGAGGACTATTCACCCGAACTGCAACTCCTGGGCGTCTCTGCCGAAGAAGGGATTACCAATCCGAAGACGGCTATCGGCAAATCGCCTGAACGATACAAGGTGCTACGGACGCATTACCTTGCCTACAACCCCATGCGTATCAATATCGGGTCTATCGGCGTCGTTCGTGACGATACGCAGCAAGGTATCACGAGCCCTGACTACGTCGTCTTCTACTGTGGACCAGACCTGTTGCCTGAATACGTATATCACTATTTGAGAAGTGAGGCGGGTCGTCACGAAATCAACCTGAAAACCAAGGGGTCGGTACGGTTCAGATTATATTTCGAACAGCTATCTAAGATTAAAATACCCGTGCCAAAAGACATTGAGACTCAGCAGCGGTTTGTAAATGCCTGTAACAGGCTTGAGGGCCTGAAGAAGATGCTCAATGCCGCCGCTTCGTCGGCGACAGATTGTCTTAACGCGGCCACGCGCTCCGGCTTTCTCCTTGAAAGCGGCAAGCCTTCAAACACTTCACCGGGGAGCCGGGCGGCATGAGCGTCGCGGCCACGCCATCCGCGCCTCTGACCGAAAAGGCCGCTCTTGCGGACCTTGTGGCATGGGCGGAGAAACGGCCTGCTTGGCAGAGAGATGCGCTTCGCCGGCTGGTCACAGGCGAAACGCTCGACGATCAGGCGATTGCAGAACTTACGGAGCTTTGCCTCGATCCCACGCGCACCCATACGCCGATTTCGCAATCGCACATCGTGGCCGAAACTAGCGCAGCAGAGCCGATCTCCCTTGTTTCGATAAAGAATCCTACCGCGATCAACGCGCTTGCCAGCCAGCAGGAGCTATCCTTTGAACCTGCCGGACTGACGGTGATTTACGGCGATAACGGTTCGGGAAAATCGGGCTATGTCCGTGTCCTGAAACACGCATGTCGGTCGCGGGATGAGAAGTTCGCAATCCACAGGGATTTGGAGGACAAGACCGACACGCCGCAGTCTGCCGAGATACGCTTTGCGCGCGGCGCGAACACCGACCAATTCAATTGGACGCCTGACGGAGAACCGCACGGCGACCTTCCATCGGTTAGCATTTTCGATTCCCGCAGCGCAAGCATCCACGTCGAAAGCACCAATGAGGTGGCCTATATCCCCCGGCCAATGCGGTTGCTGGAGGCGCTGGCCGACGCTTCTGACCGTATCAAAACAGCACTCGATGGCAGGATCGCAACGCTCAAAGGTCAGGTTCCGCTTGCGATTTCAAACCCCTCTCTGAGCAGGGAAACGGCTGCCGGCAGCTACGTCTTCGGGTTGAGCGCGAAATCCAACATTCCGCAGCTTGATAAGCTCGCCGCATTTACCGATCAGGAAACTGCTCGCCTTGCCACGTTGGAAACCGACTTCGCTCAAGACCCCAAGCGCGCCGTGGCGCGGCTTGATAATCAGCGCGCGGAAGTGGAGCGTATTCAGACGACCCTTCAAGCCCTTATTGACGCTACGAACGCGACAGCGTTCGCGGAAATCAATACGCTGCGAAAGACCCACGGCGATGCCGTGGAAGCCGCGTCGATTGCATCGCAGCAGCTATTCAGCGCATCGCCGCTGCCCGAGGTGGGCCAAGCCGCCTGGCAAAAACTATGGGAAGCCGCGCGCACCTACGCGGACACCGTGGCCTACCCCGGCAAGACATTCCCTTCCAGCGAACCGGACACGCTTTGCGTGCTTTGCCAGCAACCCCTCAGCGCGGATGCAATCGCGCGCCAGCAGACATTCGAGTCGTTTGTAAAAAGCTCGACAAAGGCTGACGAAGCGACGGCGCGCGCGAATCTGGACGCTGCACTTACGCAGTTGAAAGGGCGGATGTTCCGCCTTGGCGATATTCTGAAATCGAGAAAGTTCCTCGCCACCGAGATCGGCGATGCGTCGCTTGCGCAGCAAGTGCGCCGGGCCTTCGTCGTGGTGCTCTGGCGGCTTCGGGCGATGGTCAGAGCGCATGGCGAACCCAAGCCGCTTGGCGCTGATCCGCTCCAAGCGCTTGTGGCGCTTGCCGCCGATCTCAAAACACGCGCCGCGCAGCTTTCCGCCGATACGCAGAGCGACGACTACAAGAAACTGAAATCCGAATACCTTGAACTCAAGGAGCGCGCGGCCCTTGCGCCGCTGCTCCCAGACATCAAGGCGCACATCGCGCGCCTCAAGGAAATAGAGTCGATCAACACCGCGCTCAAGGCGACCGCCAAGAAACCGATCACCGACAAGAACAAGGAACTCTCGGATCGCATGGTGACGGACGCGCTACGCGGTCGGTTTGCGCGCGAGATCGGAAAGCTCAAGCTGTCCAGAATGCCGGTTGAGCTACGTAAGGAGAAAGATCGGCAGGCCGTGTCGTATTTTCGCGTTGCGTTGGTGGAGAACCCGAACGCCAAGGTCGGCGAGATATTCAGTGAAGGCGAGCACCGCTGCGTTGCGCTTGCTGCGTTCCTTGCTGAACTGGTCACAGCACAACGCTATTCCGGCATTGTTTTCGATGATCCGATGTCATCGCTCGACCACATCCACAGGGGCGCGGTTGCATCGCGGTTGGTGGAGGAAGCGGAGCACCGGCAGGTCATCGTATTCACGCACGACCTCGTGTTCCTATACGAACTTCGCCGCGAAGCGGAAAAGGCAAACCGGCCAATCGCATTTCGCAATGTCCGGCGGCAACAGGACAAGCCCGGCTACATTGAAAACGAATTGCCGGACAAGGCGAAATCCGGGCTTGAGATGTGCAACGCACTGCGGTCATCGCTCAAAGCGGCAAAACCGGGCTTTGACAAGCTGACCGATACGCAGCGCACCATCTTCTGTAAAGGCACTATTGGTCAATTGCGCGATGCCTGGGAGCAGGCGATCTCCGACTATATCCGCCCCGTGCTTGAAAGGTTCGACAACAAGGTCAAGCCGACCTCGATGTTCAAGCTCGGCATTCTCACCGAGGACGACGTGAAGCGCGTGATGGCTGCCCAGGGAAGATTGTCCGAAGATCTTCATTCGGCGGCGCAGGCGTTGAATCCCGAAGCGGTATCGCTTGATGACCTGCTTAACGAGGTCAAGGCGCTGGAAGATTGGATTCAGTCTATCCGTGACCGCCAAAAGAATGCGGTTAAGCCTGCGCTGAATTAAGAAGCCATCGCTTCTTATAGAGACCAAAGAATGAGTAATACTAAGTGTAGCGGCGGAAGTCCGACGAAACCGCTGTCCCGAACTCGACGTGCTTGAGAATGCGCCCGACCTCCCGCGCTGCCTTGATGGGAGCCGGAAGCTTCTGATCGAACTGCGTCGTATTCCAGTTCACCTTCGTCAGCGCGAGCACGTCCTTCGCCAGCGTAAGGATTTTGCTGTCCGAATTCCCATGGGGCACAAGGAGCAAAGGGCGCGGTACGCGCAGGCCGGGGAATGTCCCGTAGAACGGTACGCTACCGCGCGTGTACAGCAGGCCTTTGCCGCCCAGATCGACGAATGTCCCGCGCAGAACGGGATAATTGCCGTCCCGGAAGATGGCGATTGGGGAACTCTCCTGCACCCATACGAGGTCAGACATCTCGATGCCGGACTTCCCAAGGGCGGCGTCGATGCCCTCTGCCTCTTCAGGACGGAAGCGTGAGGTCTTCAGGACCACCAGCCGCGCAGGCACATGGCGGTGATGCGCTTTGTACGCCGCGATGGACTGCACCACGAGGTCTTCCGCATCTTTGGCGGTCAGATATGGATGACGCCCCCGTGTCTCCGTCTGCGCACGCGCCCCGCGCAGAATGAGACCGCGACCACGCTCATCGAACATCTGGGCGGTGCTGGTCCAGAGTTGTTGACCGTCGAGGTCACGATAAAACCCGATACCCAGAAAACTTGTGCGGTATTCCGCCTGATCGGGCAGCAAACGCCACGGCACTTTGCCCGCCTTGTAGAAGAGCGCGTTGAGAAGATTCCACGCGCGCGTCGCCTTTACCTGAGTTTGGCGGTTGCTGTCGCGCTTGACCTTGCGCGGGATTTTCGCGGCATCGTCCCACGTATCCGGCCAGACGATCTGTGTCGGGACGGGCAGATGAAGCGTCTTCGCCTTGAGAAGATCGCGGAAATTGAGCATGTCGCCGCCGTCATCGTCGTCGTCGCTGTCTTCCTCTTCGCTCTTGGCGTTGACGAGCTTTTCGATGAGCGGAATGGGCAGGGCCAGAACGATGACATCGGGCTTCGCGCTGCCTTCGACCAGAGCCGAAAGCTGCGACGTGATCAATTCGACGGCGTGGCGGACCGCTTCGTCGTGACGGCCTATGCCTGTGATTTCATTGACCTGACGCCGGGAAATAGTGGCTGTAGCCCCGTCAGGCACTTCGAATTTGCAGCGGAACGGGTTCTGATTACCCAGACCCGGAAAATCCGGGTTGAGGTTGATAAGCTGCTTGTTTCCGCTTTCGATGCCGCGTCCGGTTTCACCGAGGAATTCCGTGAACCCCGCAACAGTGTCGTCGGTGCCGATGACGCCGACGCGGATAACGTCGCCCGAACGCGGCTGCAGCGGCCCATGCTCGCGCAAGCCCTGACGGGGATCGCAATGCTGTCCGCCGTCGCCGAATTCAAGCATCGGTTCGTCAAAGACATGCGCCTTGAAAATCATCCGATGCCCCCTTCCTCAAAGAGGTCCTGCGCTTCCATCTCCTTGGCGCGCGGATCGGTCCGATTCCATGAGGACTCCGGCACCGCCTGAGACAACTGAATCACCGGGAGGCGCTCGAATTGCAGCAATGGCGCAGGTTTGTCGGCATCGAACAGGCCAACCTCGTGTTTGCCGCTCTCGACCAGCAGGTGCTGCCACATCATCACCTGGCCGCGCACCGCAGCATTGCGCTCCAGGCGCTTCTTGCCTGCCAAAAGCGCCTCTGGATAACGGTGCGGCTGAAAACCGTCCGTGGTGAAATAAAAATCCGGGTCGATGACCACGAACCATTCATCGGCAAGACGTTCGAACCGCAGCCGTGCCGCGTGATGCCGAACGTAGCCACGGCCCTCCTTCTTCTTGCTCGCATAGGCGCTCACGACCTTGGCGGAGGTTTCATTGACATTGGACATGTAGCGGTAGCTGCGCGACTTGCCGATGCCGACCGCCTTGAAGTGGAACAGCCTGTCTTTGCGGAGAAAGGAAAGCTGTGTCGTCGTCTGCCGCTCGACGGTGCGCCGCAACAAATCCATCGTGTCGTTGATGTCGTCACGTTCGTCGTTGAATGCGATGAGCTTGGTATCAACGGCCTCGACCTGATCGAGATCGACAATCGCGCGGGTGCCGTACTCCCTGGGGTCGAAGAAAGAGACGAAGCGCCGCTTGCGGATTATCCAGTCGAACCGGATGTTGCCCTGCTTGACCAGTTCGGGCACGGCGTCGCGCCCGCTGCCGAACGGCGACGTTGAGATGAAGATTTCATCCGGCAACTTGACGCGCAGCAGGTTGATTATGGCGTCCTCGCCCTGATTGAGCGGTGGCAGGAAAACACCCGGCGTGCGACGATCAATAGTGAGCGCGCCAATGCGATCAGCGCAGCGCGGATCGAATGCGTCGGCCCTTTTATCGAACTTCAGGCGGCGTTCCTCGCCCGTGACGCAATCGCTAACGTCCTTCCAATACGCCGTTTCATCGGACTTCCGCCAAAGAACTATGATGACGGGGATGTTTGAGGTGCGCCAGTATTTCAAATCTTTTGGCTTGAGGAGATATTCAAATCCGTTGTCGCTCTCGCGGACGTATTGGCCGCTGTCGGTGGATTTGACCTGAACACCCAGCAGCTTGCCGAGCGGAGCACCGCTCTTTGGATCGCGCAGTTCGATGATGCCGTCCGTGCCCGCTTCGAGGCGCCCACGCTGTTCATAAAGAAAGCCGGTTTCGAGAACGATCTTTTTGATCGCTGTCTCGCCCAACTCGCCCAAAACCTGGCTATCGGTGATTCTCTTCGACATGCCGCATCATATGGCGTTTCGGGGGCATTCTGAACAACTATGTTCTCGCTATGTTTCCGCATGGGATATGCCATCGGAAATGTTACAGCGCGCCGCAGATGGCTATAGCCTAAACGTAGCGCTCATCGCTCTCGGTCGTGGCCCGGCGCTAAAGCGCCGGGTCTTTGTCACTGGTGGCCCTCCGGTTCACCGGCGCAATGTCGAAGCGCGTTCGCCTCCGGGCCGACGCGGCTGCCGCCGCGTGTCATCTACTTGTAGCGGTGGAGATTGCTAAGGGCGCTGCCCTCGCGCAGCGCAAGAAAACTCTTTGGCCTTTCGCGGCATAAACGGCCCGCTCCCCGCAAGCGGGTCCCCTCCATTTATTCCACGGTGCCAAAGAGTTGTCTGGCACCTTACTACCCCGGTCTCGCCGACGGGCAAGGGTTCAGGAGCGGCGCTTCGCTGCTCTGAACCCCAAACCCGAAGGAACAGAGACATGACCAGCGCAGCCGACAGCAATCCCCGCATCTATGTTGCCTGCCTTGCCGCCTACAACAACGGCCATTTGCATGGAGCGTGGATCGACGCGGATCAGGACGCGGACGAGATCAGGGACGAGATTGCCGCGATGCTCGCGCGTTCACCGATCAAAGACGCGGAGGAATATGCCATCCATGACTATGAGGGCTTCGAAGGCGTCACCATCAAGGAGTATGCCAGCATCGAGAGCGTGGCGCGGATGGGTGTTTTCATCGCAGAGCATGGCGCACTAGGCGCGGGCTTGCTGGAACAGTTCGCCGGCGACATGGACCAAGCCGAAACCGCCTTGCAGGACTGCTATCATGGCCAGTTCGCCAGCCTCGCCGATTTCATGGAGGAAGTGACCGCCGAGAGCGTCACGATCCCCGACGCCGTGCGCTACTATGTCGATTGGGAAGCGATGGCGCGCGATGCCGAAATGAGCGGCGAGTTCTTCACGATAGAGACCGCGCACGATGAAGTGCATGTCTTTTCCAACAGGTGAGCGCATCGCCTGGGGCAGCAACGCGAGGCTCCACCCAGCTCGCAGAATCATTGCTAAGAAGAAGCGTGCGTCTAGAGGGTGTTATGTACTTTGGTGATTGATTGTCTTAGTAGAATCGGATGTCTCCGATTCGCAAACCTTATCCGTCTGACGTCAGCGACGAAGAATGGTCGCTGGTTGCGCCTTATCTGACGCTCATGGACGAAGGCGCGCCGCAGCGTCAACATTCGCTGCGCGAGCTGTTCAACGGCCTGCGTTACGTGCTGCGCTACGGCATCGCCTGGCGCGCCATGCCCAACGATCTGCCGCCATGGTTCGCCGTGTATCAGCAATCGCAGCGCTGGCTGTCGGCGGGCGTGTTCGAGGCGCTTGCGCAGGATCTGCGCGCCCAGTTGCGCGTCGCTTCCGGGCGGGCGGCGGAGCCGACGGCGGCGATCATCGACAGCCGCACCTTGCGCTCGACCCCTGAGAGCGGCCCACGAGCGGGCTATGACGGCGCGAAGCGAAAGCGCGGCTCGAAGCTGCACATGGCAGTCGACACATTGGGCCATTTGCTGGCGTTGCATGTCACGCCGGCGAATGTCGATGACCGCGCCGAGGTCGGCAAGCTCATCGCAGCCGTGCAGGATGTGACAGGCGAAAGCGTCGAACTCGTTTATGTCGATCAGGGCTACACCGGCGAAAAGGCGTCCGAGGCGGCGAAGGCGCAAGGCGCCGAACTGTGCGTCGTCAAACTTGCCGAAGCGAAGAAGGGCTTCGTGTTGCTGCCCAAGCGCTGGGTGGTCGAGCGTTCATTCGCCTGGGCGACGCGATGCAGGCGGCTCGTCAAAGACTACGAGCGCTATGCTCAGACCCTCGCAGGACTCCACGTCGTCGCCTTCGCATGTCTCATGCTCAAGCGCGCAGCAGATTTCATGATCCAAGGTGCATAACACCCTCTAGCGCGAACGACGTTTCGTGCAATTCCAGCTACTTTTATATATGGCAGTTTCGGAAACTCTCTACTCGGGCGTTGCTTTGCACGCCCGAGTAGAGAGGGTGCGCCATGCTAAGCATTAATTGGCGTGCGCCGGTAGCTTACGGGCACGCAAAGAGCATTCCCCCTGCTGGTTTCGCATGGGAGTATCTTCGTCGCCATGGAGATTACCATCGCGACTTCCAGATAATTTCCCGCGCGAAGAAACCGACGGCTGGTCTGCCCCCTGAGAAGTGGTCCTCCCTGAAGTATGGTTATTGACCATGAGGAGGACTTGGAATGGCAAGGAAGCGGCACACGGCGGAAGAGATCGTCACGAAGCTGCGGCAGGTTGACGTGCTGATGGCACAGGGGCGGCCGGTGGCCGAGGCTGTGCGTGCGATCGGGGTGACGGAGGTGACCTACTATCGCTGGCGGTCAGAGTATGGCGGCCTGAAGGGCGACCAGGTGAAGCGGCTGAAGGAGCTGGAGGCAGAGAACGCCCGGCTACGGCGAGCGGTATCGGACCTGACCCTGGAGAAGCTGATCCTGAAGGAGGCGGCCCGGGGAAACTACTGAGCCCCGCCCGTCGCCGGGCCTGTGTGGAGCATGTGAGGGCCGAGTTCGGTGTCTCCGAACGGTTCGCCTGCCGGGTTCTCGGCCAGCATCGCTCCACCCAGCGCAAGCACCCGAAGACACCCGAGGATGAGGCGGCACTGACGGCCGACATCATCGCGCTGGCCAGCCAGTACGGCCGTTACGGCTACCGCCGGATCACGGCGCTGCTGCGCGAGGCCGGCTGGCTGGTGAACCTCAAGCGGGTCGAACGGATCTGGCGGCGGGAGGGGCTGAAGGTTCCCCAGAAGCAACCGAAGCGAGGCAGGCTCTGGCTCAATGATGGATCGTGTGTGAACCGGCGTGCAAAATTCTTATGACCATTTTCAAGCGCAATCTGCGTGCGCCAGCGATCCCGTGCCTGTCCGGCAAGGAGCACAAAATGTTCGGCGAGGCAGAGGTCAGGACGCCGGCGTGATTTCGACGGTTGAGCCGTTTCTCATGCGCGGATTGGCTACCGCATACGGAGCTTTCGTCGTAGGGGAGCCTCGGTCTGACTCACGGAGATCGGTCGTGCCGCTCCTAAAATTGCCGGAGGATCCCTTGACCGGCGCCGGCGCCCTGGCCGTTGCCTCGATGCTGTCGCGCGTTACGCGGCGATCGTCTTTGGTTCGACCTGCCGCGCGATTGCCCAAATGAAGCCGAGGAGTTCCCGAGCGATTGCGGTGATGACGATCGGCGCCTTTTTGCCGCGCGCCAGCATGCGCCGATATCGGCCACACAGTCGGATCTGCGCCTTCCATGCGATTTCACGGATCGGGACGGCGATCGATTGCTGCCGCAGCAGCATCGCCTGACCGATCTTCGCCGGCATGCGATAGGCCCAGGCGGATTCTACGATCAGTCGCCGCGCGACGACGCTGCCTGCTTTGGTGATGCCGGTCAATTTGCGTCTGTTTCCACTCGAATGCTCTCCGGGGACGAGGCCGACGAACGCCATGAGCTGACGGGGATTGTCGAAGCGCCGCATGTCGCCGATTTCGGCCACCACGCCGGCGGCGACCACGAGCGCGACGCCGCGCAACGCCTGGAGAGCCTCGACGACCGGACCGAGGGACCATTCCGGCACGAGAGCTTCGATCTGCGCTTCGACGAGATCCTTGCGGGCGATCGCCTGATCCATGGCGTTCAGATAGGTTTGAAAGGCGATCTGCTGTGCAGGGTGATCGAAGCTCTGATTGGCGAGCCAGACTCTATGCCGCTTTTTCCATACGGCGCCGACATAGCGGCGACCGTAACGGAGGAGAAAACCCTGGATGCGCTGACGCGCCTGACGCACATCCTTCGTCGTGACCTCGCGAGCTCGAATGAGATCCCGCATCGCTTCGTGTGTCTCGTCCGGAACCCAGACCGATGTGAGTTCGCCGGCGCGGGACAGGCGCGCCAACATGGCCGCGTCGCGTCGATCGGTTTTAACGTGATCGCCGGCGCGCTTCGGTGTGTGGGCCGGTGAGATGACATCGCAGGCATGACCGGCGGCGAGGATCTGGCGGTAGAGACCATAGCCGCACGGTCCGGCCTCATAGACGAAGTGTAACTTGCTGCGCCGGCCACCAAGTTTCTTCAGCAAGTTCGCCACCGCGTCCGGGTTGTTGGCAATTTCTCCGAAGAATCTGACTTCGCCATTTCGGCCTGCGTCTGCGATGGCTACGGCAATCGTTTCCTTATGGACATCGAGCCCGATGTAGCTGTTAAACTCCATGGCGGTCCGTCTCCCTGTGCATGAGGATAGGCGCTTATGGCGTAACCCTCGCTGATTGCACATCGTGGAGACGGGCTACCCCGTCTCCCACCCGCATGGTCATATCGTCTGACCCCGTAACGGGGTAATCGGCTTCCAAAAATGACCCCCCTTACGCTGATGGTCATGATGCCTCCGAGGCTATCGGGGGGCACAGTGTGGGATGCTGGTTGTGGAGACGATTGCGAAGATCCGCCGGGCGTATTTCCAGGACAAGAAGTCGATCAAGCATATCTGCCGAGAGCTGCGGGTATCGCGGAACACGGTTCGGAAGGTGATCCGGTCCGGCGCAACGGAGATGACTTACGAGCGAACCGTCCAACCGCAGCCGAAGATCGGTCCCTGGAAAGGCAAGCTCGACGAGATGCTGGCGGCGAATGCGCGCAAGCCGAAGCGCGAGCGGCTGACCCGCATCCGGATTTTCGAAGAGCTCAGGGCCCTCGGATATGACGGCGGCTACGACGCGGTCCGACGCTATGCGGCTTTCCTTTTCGTCCGAGTTGTTCCGCCGCGTGGTGGCGACGCGCGGGGACATGCCCGCGCAGGCCGTCCGGGCCGAACGCGCGCGTCTCTGGACTCCGCCCGAAGGGACGCGGCTTGAGGACCAGCCGGGACTCTCCGAGATCGTTGGCGCGGCCAATGACGAGTTGCGCTCGCTCATGGCGAGTGCGCCCAGACTCCAATTGCGTCTGACTTCGACCGACAGCGACTCCGTTCTGGAAAGCGTTGTCCCGCACTTTGCGCACGGCACGGGGCCAATACGCCATCCATGACTATGAGGGTTTCGAGGGCGTCACCATCAGCGAATATGCCGGCATCGACAACGTGGCGCGGATGGGCGCTTTCATCGCAGAGCACGGCGCACTAGGCGCGGGCCTGCTGGAGCAATTCGGTGGCGACATGGACCAAGCCGAAACCACCTTGCAGGACTGCTATCATGGTCAGTTCGCCAGCCTCGCCGACTACATGGAGGAGCTGACCACCGAGAGCGTCACGATCCCCGAGGCCCTGCGCTACTATGTCGATTGGGACGCGATGGCACGCGATGCCGAGATGAATGGCGAGTTCTTCACGGTGGAAACTGCACGCGACGAGGTGCATCTGTTTTCGAGTAGGTAGTAAGTGGTTTCGCCTGCATATCCGGGCGAAGACACTGTTCAACGATCAGAATTTCTGAAGTCTAGAATACCATTAAAAACATCGTTAATAAAAACATAATATAACTGTTCTCCTAGAGGGTGTTATGTACTTTGGTGATTGATTGTCTTAGTAGAATCGGATGTCTCCGATTCGCAAACCTTATCCGTCTGACGTCAGCGACGAAGAATGGTCGCTGGTTGCGCCTTATCTGACGCTCATGGACGAAGGCGCGCCGCAGCGTCAACATTCGCTGCGCGAGCTGTTCAACGGCCTGCGTTACGTGCTGCGCTACGGCATCGCCTGGCGCGCCATGCCCAACGATCTGCCGCCATGGTTCGCCGTGTATCAGCAATCGCAGCGCTGGCTGTCGGCGGGCGTGTTCGAGGCGCTTGCGCAGGATCTGCGCGCCCAGTTGCGCGTCGCTTCCGGGCGGGCGGCGGAGCCGACGGCGGCGATCATCGACAGCCGCACCTTGCGCTCGACCCCTGAGAGCGGCCCACGAGCGGGCTATGACGGCGCGAAGCGAAAGCGCGGCTCGAAGCTGCACATGGCAGTCGACACATTGGGCCATTTGCTGGCGTTGCATGTCACGCCGGCGAATGTCGATGACCGCGCCGAGGTCGGCAAGCTCATCGCAGCCGTGCAGGATGTGACAGGCGAAAGCGTCGAACTCGTTTATGTCGATCAGGGCTACACCGGCGAAAAGGCGTCCGAGGCCGCAAAGGCGCAGGGCGCCGAGCTTTGCGTCGTCAAACTCGCCGAGGCCAAAAAAGGCTTCGTGTTGCTGCCCAAGCGCTGGGTGGTCGAGCGTTCATTCGCCTGGGCGACGCGATGCAGGCGGCTCGTCAAAGACTACGAGCGCTATGCTCAGACCCTCGCAGGACTCCACGTCGTCGCCTTCGCATGTCTCATGCTCAAGCGCGCAGCAGATTTCATGATCCAAGGTGCATAACACCCTCTAGGGCGGACAACGTGTCAGATAATCCCATCTTTTTCTAAAATTGACTGTCTTGGAAGCTCTCACTCCGGGCGCGGTTTGCGCCCTTGAGTAGAGAGGGTGCGTCATGCTTACTATCGATTGGCGTTTGCCTGTGGCCTATCGGCACGCAAAGCATATCCCGGTCGCCGGTTTCGCTTGGGAATATCTGCGCCGAAATGACGATTACCGTCAGGACTACCACGCCATCGCATTGAACCAACAACTGCCCGGCCGCGAGCTTGAAGTGTTTGCGGATCGCTGGGGGTTGCGATTTCCCATGCGATCCCGACGCGCCGCATGATGGGCAAGCGCCGATCTGGAGTCCGAACCTTCTACCGCAAGCGGTGATGCTGTCCCCGGTTGAGCGCAATGACAGTGACACTGAACCGATATTGACGCTGGCACATCTTGACGGCCTCGACCTACGCCGCGCTTCCGATGGCTGGCATGGCATCTGGCAGGTGGATGGCGTCGCACATCAATTTTGGCTACCCGAGGCGATGCCGGACGCGGCGGCCTTCTACGCCGCCATCCTACCGATGGATTCCTTTCTGGAGCTGCGCGCCCACGCCGCCCGCCGTGTTTGGCGGTCCCTCAACGGCCGCGCACCTGGTCCCGATTTCCGAGCCGTTCCCGCCCAACTCCGGCAATGGCATATCCTATCCCTGCGCGCGCTCGACGCCCGGCTTCGCGGTGAGAGCTATCGCACCATCGCCGAAGTCCTGCTTGGCTTTCGTGGCTCCAAGGAGGATTTTGAGAGCGACCCGCGCAAGAACAAGGCCCGCCGGCTGGTCGCACACGGCATCAAGATGATGCGCGGCGGCTATCGCTTGCTACTTCGCTATCCAATCAAGCCCAACAAGCGTTGATGGTCGGCCCAGCGGCATCTGTTTACATTACGCCGCAATGCTGGGCATCACCGAGCCATCAGCGCGAACACGCCCCAGCCGAGGTATTCGCGCGTGTAGGCAGTATAGCGTTTGGGTTCGGATGTCAGCCGGGCTCGAACGTCTTTCGCGAAGTCGTCCTCGGGATTTGCTTCCAGCCATCGACGCATGGTTAGCCACTTGGCCGCCTCATACCTGTCCCAGCCATCCTGATTTGCCAGAACCATTTCCACAACGTCATAGTCCAAGCCATCAAAAGACGCGACAAGCTCGGGAAGCGTCAGAAAATCGGTGATCGCACTGGCACCGCATCCCTTTGCAATTTCCTCCGTCGGCGGCAACCGCAGCCAATACGGCTCGCCAATGAGGATAATCCCTCCGGGGTGGAGGCTCTTGGCCAGAAGTTCAATGGTGCCGGCGACTCCCCCACCGATCCACGTAGCACCGACGCAGGCCGCCACTCCGGCCTTTTCGTCAGCAACATAGCCGGTAGCGTCATCGTGAATGAACTCCACCTGATCGGCGACCCCGAGTTCTGCGGCACGCAGTTTCGCTTGCTCGGTGAACAACTGGCTCATGTCGATACCTGTGCCGCTAATCCTATAGTCGCGTGCCCAAGTGCACAGCATCTCGCCCGAACCGCTACCGAGGTCCAGAACATGGGTTGCTGGTTCCAAACGCAACGCTGCGCCAAGAGTGGCGAACTTGTCGGCTGTAAACGGATTATGGATACGGTGCGCACTTTCGGTGATGTTAAAAATCCGAGGAATATCCAACTTAGAAAATCCTTTCTCATGACTAGGAAGATGGGGGTTGATGTTCTTAGCGGCTCTAAAATCCGCAACAGAAAGCCGGCTGGAAGCCAGCTTGCAGCCCGCTAATTTTCACGCCTTGTTTGCTGCTGCCTGTTCCAGAATCTTTCGATAGCCTTCACGCGAAAGCCATTGCGCGCGTTCGAGATGGCTTTGCCAGCAACGATAGGTCCGAAGTTCCTCGGCAGCCGGATCGCGGTGCAGCACGATCCGGGCGACTTCACTCCAGTCTGCGCCCTCGGCCTTCGCATCCAGCAACCGCAGATAGGTGACGTAATGCCGCTCGTCATAAACGGTTATGATGTCGCCGGTCGGCGCTTCGTCATCCACATCGGGATCGAGTTCGACGTGAACCCGCATAGCCGTTCCCCACATCCAAGAGAGACTGTCTGCGGTGCGCCCCCGCAAACGATTCTCTCTGACTCTTGGTGATCGGGGAGTTCGAAACCGTCACGAAACGGCCCCATGGCCTTTAGCTCGGAAAGCCTGTTGTATACGCCACAGGCTCCCCGACCATAGGTCAAGGAGTTGGTGCAGTTCTGGCCAGCACCAGCCATTCGTGAGGGGTTTCGACGCCCCGGAGCAGCGCGTCTGCTCTACCCACGTTCTTAGCTGAACCGCGCGCGAATGTCTTTGCCTATTCGGCGCAACAGGCAACGAGCCGCTGAAATCCCTCACCTATCGGCGCGCAGCACCCCGAAGGGGGGTGCCGCCAGCGCATAGGCGCAAATGCGGCACGCTACGCGCCGCCGATCCCTCGCCATGGTTCGCCACAGTCCGCTGCCGCCCTCCGGCAGCCCAATCCCGACTGGAGGTGATCCATGCCAAACCCGCTTGCGGGCCTGCCGCCGCGCCTGTTGCGCACCAAGGAAGCCGCGCGATTCCTCGGCATATCCATCCGCACCCTTGAGAAACATCGCACCTACGGCACCGGCCCGACCTATCGCAAGGTCGGCGGTCGCGTCCTCTACACCGTCCGCGATCTGGAGGACTGGAGCGCGGCGGGTGAACGCAAATCCACCCGCGACAAGACCGCCGGCACGGTGTTTCCCGCGCGTCCACTCACGCCCGAAGAACGGGACGAGTGCTAGATGCTGCGCGAGGACGATCACGCCCCCGCGCCGCCGAGCGACGACAGCGAGCGCAGCCGCCTAGACCCCTTCGTGGTCGCAACGGGCGATGCGCCGCCGCGCGACCAGCGCGACTTGATGGAACGGCCGTTCTTCTCGCTGGCGAAGACCCCGCGCACCAAGCCGATTCTCTACAAGGCCGCCGACATAGAGGTGCAGGTGTTCGGGATACCCGAGCACGGCATGGCGACGATATGGGATGCCGATGTGCTCATATGGGCAGCCTCGCAGATCGTCGCGGCCGAGAACAACGGCCTCACGACTTCGCGCTTCGTCCGCTTCACGCCCTACCACCTGTTGCGCGCCATCGGACGCCCGACCGGCAATCACCAATACCGGCTTCTGAAAGCCGCGCTGGCGCGGCTGCAATCGACCGTCATCGCCACAACCATTCGCAACGGCCCGCATTGGCGTCGCCGGCAATTCTCATGGATCAACGAGTGGGAAGAAATGACGACGCGCGCCGGCCGCATCGAGGGCATGGAGTTCGTCCTGCCCGAATGGTTCTACAATAGCGTCATCGACCGCTCGCTGGTCCTGACCATCGACCCGGCCTATTTCCGGCTGACTGGCGGCATCGAGCGATGGCTTTACCGCGTCGCCCGAAAACACGCCGGGCGCCAGCGCCACGGCTGGATTTTCGAGGTTGCGCACCTTCACCAGAAATCCGGCAGCCTCGCCCGGCCGTCCGACTTCGCGCTCGACCTGCGCCGGATCGCGGCCCGCCAGCAACTCCCCGGCTACCTGCTCCAGATCGAGCGGGAAAACGGCCGCGAGCTGCTGCGCATCCGCCCCGAAAACTTATCAGCAGGCACTGTTGATAACCCTGTTAATGCCATCGGCACATCAGGCGCACGGGGTATCGGCACATCAGGCGCAACACTATCGGCACATCAGGCGCACGAACCGCAGCTAACGCTTTGGCCTGAAACGCGGAATCCGACCGCTAACTTATCTAACAGAGAATCTAACTCTTTTTCTTTGACGCGCGCGCAGGCGAAGCGTGGTGCCGGTTCTGCCCGAAGGGGCGAGCCATGACGCCCGCCGTTGACGCAGCGCACGCGCGCAACTCCCACCAGCACATCGCCGGAGACGACCAATGACCCGTCGCGCCCATCGCAGCGCGCACGGCCGTCCGCTGCCGGACGGGCCTGCGCCCTTCACAACATTGGTCGAGCTGACCTTCGAGAAACGCAAGGTCGAGCATTGGATAAGGTTCGGCCGCAAGAGCTACGAACAGATCATCGACCGCCGCCGAAGCGTCGTCGGCTTCGCGCCCGGCAGCGTCTTCGCCTTCGTCCGATGGGCGAGCGGCAACCATGGCACTGTCGTTTCCCGCATCGACATTGTGCGGGCCATCGGCAGGGGCGAGCCGTTCCAGACATTGCCGTTCGTGCGCCCCGGCGGCGAAATCCTGTTGCGCCTCGACGGCTGGCCGAAGGTGCAGCGCGCGCTTGCCGCCATCGACGCCGTGGAATCGCTCGGCCTCGATCCGGCCGACGCCTCGCCGGAGCACTGGCGGCACGTCCACAACCGTTTGACCGCCAATCTGGAGCCACACGCCTACACCCCCGAGCGACATGCTGCGTGGCTTCATCGCCGAAGGATCGACCCATGACGCGCCGCCGCATCCTCACGGTGGCGGCGCTGTCAGTCATCGGCATCGTCGCCACCAGCGCCGTCGATTGGCCCGCAAAACTCATCTGGAACGCCACGGCCAGCGCGCCGGTCGGCTTCTACACGGTCGAGCCGGCCGACGCGCTCGACGTGCCCGAGCTGGTCGTCCTCATGCCGCCCGAACCGCTCGCCAGCTTCATGGTCGAGCGCGGCTATATCGCGCGAGGCGTCCCGCTCTTGAAGCGCGTGCTCGGCTTGCCGGGACAGCGGGTTTGCCGCTTGCGATCCACGATCACGGTGAATGGGATCGAGATGGGCGAGGCGCTGGAGCGCGACAGCCTCGGCCGCGATCTGCCCGTCTGGCAGGGCTGCCGCGTCGTCGGCGACAATCAGCTTTTCCTCATGAATTGGGAGGTCAGCGACAGCCTCGACGGCCGTTATTTCGGACCCATCCCCGCAGCTTCCGTCATCGGCCGAGCGGTCCCGCTCTGGACCGATGAGGAAGGCGTCGGCCGCTACGAGTGGCGCGCGCCGACACACTGAAACCATCCCCCGAAAGCCAATCACAGGAGATTTCCATGGCAGAGATAGGCACCTTCACCCGCACCGAAACCGGCTATGCCGGAGAGCTTCATTCGTTCGGCCTCCACGAAAAGCTGTTCATCGTCCCGGCCAAGCCGAGCGACGTGAAAAACGCGCCCGACTATCGCGTGCGCCTCGATAGCGAGGACGGCCCGGACGCCGGACCCGCATGGAAAGACTCCAGCGAAAATGCCGGCGAGTTCGTGTCGATGCGATTGGAGGGACCAATCTTCCCGTTCCCGATCCGGGCCAAACTGTTCCAGTCCAACGACGATCCTTCGGTCTGGACGCTGCGTTGGAAGCACCCCCGGAAAGTCGAGGACGAGGAATGATGGCCGCGCGCGTCCGGCCCGCTATCCGGTCCAAGATCGTCATCCCTTTGTTCGCGGAAAAGCCGTCTCATCCCTCCGTCCCGCTCGGCCACCAGCCTGCCGGCGCGCGCAGCGAAGGTCAGGGGCGGCCATCGGCCGGCGCTTGCGCCTCGCCCTTGACCGCAGCGAGCACGCTGGCAGGCTGGTGTCGAAGCGGAGACAGGGCTGCACGACATTATGCCGTCCTGATATTGGCCGGCGCGCTTTCCGTCTGCGCCGGATCGGGCGTCGCTGTCGCGCAATCCGCGTCGGTCGAGCGCCCGGCCGCTACCCATCCTTATGCGGCCCACATCGCCGAGGCGTCGCAGCGTTTCGGCATCCCCGAGCACTGGATTCGCGCCGTGCTGCGCGCCGAGAGTACGGGCGATGTGCGCGCGGTCTCAATGGCCGGAGCAATGGGATTGATGCAGGTGATGCCCGACACATGGGCGGGCCTGCGCGTCCGCCATGGCCTCGGCCGCGATCCCTACGACCCACGCGACAACATCCTCGCCGGCACCGCCTACCTGCGCGAAATGTTCGACCGTTATGGCAATGTCGCGGCGATGCTGGCGGCTTACAATGCCGGTCCCGGCCGCTACGACGAGCACCGCGCGACGGGCCGACCGCTTCCCGCCGAGACGCGCGCCTATGTCGCCGCGCTCGCCCCGAACCTTGGCGGCGCGGCCCCATCGGATGCGCCGTTGCAACCACCGGCACCGCCGCCCGACTGGCGCGAGGCACCGCTGTTCGTTATGCGTCCGGCCGACACGCGGGCTGTCGCCGCGCCGCCATCCGAGGTGCAATCAGGCGACGCTCGCGCTGCCGTCCCGGCGCGCGATCCCGCCCGTGCGGAGTCGCAGGACGGCAGCATTTTCGTGGCGAGCGCCAGCGACGAGGAAACGCCATGAGGGCGGCGTTCCCGCGCTCGGCAACGCTGGTTTCAGCATCCAGTCAGGCACGTTTTTGCCCGGCTGGATTCCCGGCAGGAGGGGCAGAAAAGGCAGAAAGGGCGGAGGGCAAGATTAAAGAAGACGGCACCATGTCGGGCCGCTTCTGGAAATTGTTGTTGTCTGCACACTGTTTAGGTGGCCGATTCCGGCACCATGGTTTTGAGGGGCCGCGTGCCGCGATTTTGCGCAAAGCCTTGGCTTTGCAGAGTTTCGAGCGGCACCATAGGCCCATATCGGCCTGTTTTCGGCGGTTTTGGCTGGAGTCGCGCCCTTGAGCGCCGACGATGAAAACCGTTTCCGCCCGAAGCCCGGCCGCATCCGATCCGACACGCCGAAGGCCGGCAACACCAAGAGCTTTTTCACGCAGGTCAAGAAGATCACCCGCCAGCATCAGGCGGCAGCCTCCCGCGATCCTTCCATGCCGTCATCAGCCCGCCCGTCATCGCCGGGGCGGTCCCGCGCCACAGTCGCCAGCGGCAAGGGCGTGAAGCGCGGCCGAGGCGCGAGCTTCGTGCGCGCCCGCAACATCTCCGGCCATTGGCATCATCGCCAACCGGGCAGCCGCCGCGTGATCGTCAAGCAGCGCAGCGTCCGGGCCGCATGGAAGGGCGGTCGCGCCCGCGCGCATCTGCGCTATGTCCAGCGCGACGGCACGTCACGCGACGGCGAGCGCGGCCGGCTCTATTCGGCGACCGAGGACCGCGCCGATGGCGACGCCTTCCTTGATCGCGGCAAGGACGACCGCCACCAATTCAGATTCATCGTCTCACCCGAGGACGGCGCGGAGCTGTCGGACCTCACGGCCTACACCCGCGATTTCATGAAACAGGTGGAAGCGGACCTCGGCACGAAACTCGATTGGGTTGCCGTCAATCACTACAACACCGGCCATCCCCATGTGCATGTCATCATCAACGGCCGCGACGACATAGGCGGGGATCTAGTCATCAACGGCGACTATCTTTCCGCCGGCCTGCGCGAACGGGCCAGCGAGCTTGCGAGTCTGGAACTCGGCCCCGTCACCGAGATCGAGCAGACCCGCAAGCTGTCCGCCGAAATCGATCAAGACCGTTTCACCCGGATCGACCGCGCCATGGCCGAGGAAGCCGATGCCCGTTTCCTTGATCTGCGCCATGAGCCGGCAGCGCCGAGACGACAGTTCGAGCGGACGCTGCGTCTGCGCCGTCTCGGCAAGCTGGAGAAGATGGAGCTGGCGACCGAGCACGCGCCCGGCGTTTGGGAATTGAGCAAGGACATGGAGCCGGCCCTGCGCGAGTTGGGCGAGCGCGGCGACATTATCCGCACCATGCAGAAGGCGCTCGGCCCGCAGGGTGGCGAACGTGATCCCATGAGCTTCCAAATCCATGACGGAGCGCCAGAGACACCCATCGTCGGCCGCGTCGTGGACAAGCACCTTTCCGACGAGCTGGGCGAGAACCTGACAATCGTGGTGGACAGCATCGACGGCCGCACCCACCATATCGCCGGCATTGCACCCGAGCGGTTGGAGGACGCCCGCATCGGCAGCGTGATCCAGATCGGCCCGGCAGAGGTGGCGGCCCGGCCGTCCGACCGCACCATCACGACCATCGCCGAAGACGGCATCTATCGACCGAGCCGCCATCTGGAGCAGGCGAAATTCGAGGGTCGCGTTCCGGGCGGCGACTATGAGGGTTATGTCGATGCCCATGTGCGCCGGCTGGAGACGTTGCGCCGCGCCGGAATCGTCGAGCGCATCGACGCCGACCAATGGCGCATCCCCGATGATCTGCTCAGCCGCGCCGCGACCTATGACGCCGGCCGCGACCGGCAGGCCAGCGTGCGCGTCCTTTCTCCGCTCGATCTAGGCAAGCAGATCGGATCGGATGGCGCGACCTGGCTGGACCGACGATTGGTTCATGGCGAGACAGCCGACCTCGCGCCGGCCGGCTTCGGCCAGCAGGTGCGCGAGGCCATGGACCAGCGGCGCGAACATCATATCGAACAGGGCGATGCCACCCGAGCGCGGAACGGCCGCATCTTCTACCGAAGCAGCCTTCTCGCCACCCTGCGCGAGCGCGAGGTTGCCCGCGTCGGCGCGGAGATGGCAGAGAGCAAGGGCCTGCCGTTCCGCGCCGCCACGGACGGCGAGAACGTCAGCGGCAAGTTCACCGGCACCGTGCAGCTATCGAGCGGCAAGTTCGCCGTGGTCGAGAAATCCCATGAGTTCACGCTTGTCCCGTGGCGGCCGGTCATCGACCGCCAGCTCGGCCGCGAGGTCATGGGCGTCGTGCAAGGCGGATCAGTGTCGTGGCAACTCGGCAAAACACGAGGTCTTGGTGTGTGAATCAAACCTGCCTCGGTTGTATCGCCATCAAATTCTCCGGCGTTGACGATAAGGCACGCCGATGACTATCCTTTCCCTACCTACGATGGAGAGGCTTGTGTTGGAGATTGTGGCACGTCGCTAGCCGTTCGCGCTGACAGTGAGCGGCTTCGTGCTTGTCGGTTTGGGTCCGTGATCGGATAAGCGATTGCGGAGCGGCAAGCTATTGCGACGCTTGCAAGGCTTCTCCAATGCACAATCCAGAAAATACGCGGCATATGCTGCACGCCTCGTTGCGGGGCGGACGCATCCATTCAGGCCAGTTCACCGCCTACCGAAACCGCCATTTTGCCATTCGATCCGCGCGATTGGCTTGGGCGCTAGTCGCCAACGTCATTTCAGCCAGTTCGACTTTTTCTTATCTGTCGGAGCACCATCATGCGGCGCTCTAGGACAGATTCTCGCCAAGAATGGAAAACTTCCCTCGGGTTGCGAATACCCATGGTGTCACTAATTCAGACTCTCGCTGTTGCTGAATTTTTGAACTTTCGCCATGCTGCGAAGGCGCTTGGCGTTAGCCCGTCGAGTATGAGCGCACGGGTAAAGATGCTTGAGGAAGACCTTGGTGTTCTCCTATTTGAGCGCCATGCGCGAGGCGTCCGTCTGACAGAGGCCGGACTCCATTTCGTCGAACGTGTGGCGGCCGGCGTGGACCAACTCGACCATGCGGTGAAGGCAGCCGGCCTAGCAGCGTCAGGGGAATGCGGTCGCCTCCGCATTGGCGTCCACGCTCTGATTCCTCACAGCTTCCTCGCGGAACTAATCGGGCGATACCGGGAGGACTATCCCGGTATCGAGGTCGAGATGACAGAGGGAACGGCGCGCGATGCAATTATGCAGCTTCGTGCCGACCGTCTCGATATCGCATTTGTGGCCGGCTCGCCGGAGCCTCCCGACTGCCATTCTCGGCAGATATGGACTGAACCAATCATCGCAGCGTTGCCAGATCGGCATAGGCTAGCCTCACGGCCTGCTGTCACTTGGCCTGATCTAGCAGGCGAGACGTTCCTTGTTCGCGTCGGTGGCACAGGCCCGCAGGTGCACGATCATGTTGTCCTACGTCTTGCCGGACGCTGGCCCGCATCGTCGATTCAACGCTTCGATGTTGAACGCGGCACGTTGCTATCAATGGTCGGACAAGGCTTTGGCATAACCATCGCTGGAGCGGCTACATCGTTGTTGCCAACTTCGGGCGTGGTCTTCCTCCCAATTGCGGACGAGCCAGAGGCAATTCCTTTCTCGGCTGTATGGTCGCCGTTCAATCGGGGTGCGGCGCTGCGAAACCTGCTCAGTCTCGCAAACGAGATGGGGCGGTCGATCCGAGCGGAGAAGATTCCTGATTCGTCTCGACTAGAGTAGAGAAGCAACAGTGTGGGAGGGCACGGGGCTACCCGTCCTATTTGCCGCCGCTAGAGGGTGTTATGTACTTTGGTGATTGATTGTCTTAGTAGAATCGGATGTCTCCGATTCGCAAACCTTATCCGTCTGACGTCAGCGACGAAGAATGGTCGCTGGTTGCGCCTTATCTGACGCTCATGGACGAAGGCGCGCCGCAGCGTCAACATTCGCTGCGCGAGCTGTTCAACGGCCTGCGTTACGTGCTGCGCTACGGCATCGCCTGGCGCGCCATGCCCAACGATCTGCCGCCATGGTTCGCCGTGTATCAGCAATCGCAGCGCTGGCTGTCGGCGGGCGTGTTCGAGGCGCTTGCGCAGGATCTGCGCGCCCAGTTGCGCGTCGCTTCCGGGCGGGCGGCGGAGCCGACGGCGGCGATCATCGACAGCCGCACCTTGCGCTCGACCCCTGAGAGCGGCCCACGAGCGGGCTATGACGGCGCGAAGCGAAAGCGCGGCTCGAAGCTGCACATGGCAGTCGACACATTGGGCCATTTGCTGGCGTTGCATGTCACGCCGGCGAATGTCGATGACCGCGCCGAGGTCGGCAAGCTCATCGCAGCCGTGCAGGATGTGACAGGCGAAAGCGTCGAACTCGTTTATGTCGATCAGGGCTACACCGGCGAAAAGGCGTCCGAGGCCGCAAAGGCGCAGGGCGCCGAGCTTTGCGTCGTCAAACTCGCCGAGGCCAAAAAAGGCTTCGTGTTGCTGCCCAAGCGCTGGGTGGTCGAGCGTTCATTCGCCTGGGCGACGCGATGCAGGCGGCTCGTCAAAGACTACGAGCGCTATGCTCAGACCCTCGCAGGACTCCACGTCGTCGCCTTCGCATGTCTCATGCTCAAGCGCGCAGCAGATTTCATGATCCAAGGTGCATAACACCCTCTAGTATCCGGTAGCCCTCCCGCATCCTCTTTCAGGTTGCCTGTCGCATAATTGCCTACTCTCTGATCGGCTCCGTCTCTTTTGCCGACTGGAGCCTGCATTGCGCGGAGGCCGAATCCTTTGGGGTCAGATCGCTGTCGTCTTCACCATAGTTCTGGTGATGACGTGGGCCGCGACCCAATGGGTAGCGTTCCGCCTTGGCTTCCAGCCCCAGCTTGGCAATCCGTGGTTCGAGCTGGTTGGCCTGCCGGTCTATTATCCGCCGGCCTTCTTCTGGTGGTGGTTCTCGTTCGACGCCTATGCGCCCGCGATCTTCGTCGAGGGCGGCATCATCGCCGTATCGGGCGGCTTCCTCGCAATCGCCACCGCCATCCTCATGTCGATCATCCGGGCGCGGGAAGCGCGCAACGTCGCCACCTACGGATCGGCACGATGGGCCGAGGATCGAGAAATCCGCGCGGCCGGATTGCTCGGCCCCGATGGCGTCCTGCTCGGCCGATACGACCGGGAGTATCTGCGCCATGACGGTCCCGAGCATGTCCTATGCTTCGCCCCAACGCGCAGCGGCAAGGGCGTCGGGCTGGTGGTGCCGACGCTGCTGACATGGCCGGCATCCGCCATTGTCCACGACATAAAGGGCGAGAACTGGACGCTGACAGCCGGCTTCCGCGCGAAACATGGCCGGGTGTTGCTGTTCGATCCGACCAATGCCAGATCGTCGGCCTACAACCCGCTGCTGGAGGTCAGGCAAGGGGAATGGGAAGTCAGGGACGTGCAGAATATCGCGGATATTCTGGTCGATCCCGAAGGCAGTCTCGACAAGCGCAACCATTGGGAAAAGACCAGCCATAGCTTGCTGGTCGGTGCGATCCTGCATGTTCTCTATGCGGAGAAGGACAAGACGCTGGCCGGCGTCGCCAACTTCCTGTCCGATCCCCGCCGCCCGGTCGAGGCGACCTTGCGCGCCATGATGGACACGCCGCATCTCGGCGAGGCGGGCGTTCATCCCGTCATCGCGTCGTCGGCCCGCGAACTGTTGAACAAATCCGAGAACGAGCGGTCGGGCGTGCTCTCCACCGCCATGTCGTTTCTCGGCCTCTACCGCGATCCCGTGGTGGCGCGGGTGACAGCGCGTTGCGACTGGCGCATTGCCGATCTGGTCGGCAGTCGCCAGCCTGTCACGCTCTATCTGGTCGTGCCGCCGTCCGACATAAACCGCACCAAGCCGCTCATCCGCCTCATCCTCAACCAAATCGGCAGGCGGTTGACGGAGGAATTGACCACCTCCGGCAAGCGCCATCGCCTGCTGTTGATGCTCGATGAGTTTCCGGCATTGGGCAGGTTGGATTTTTTCGAGTCCGCCTTGGCCTTCATGGCGGGCTACGGCCTCAAGGGCTTTCTGATCGCGCAGAGTCTCAACCAGATCGAGCGCGCCTATGGGCCGAACAACGCGATCCTCGACAACTGCCATGTGCGCGTCAGCTTCGCCACAAACGACGAGCGCACCGCCAAGCGGGTGAGCGACGCGCTCGGCACCGCAACCGAGCTGCGCGATTCCACCAACTACGCCGGCCATCGCCTAGCACCATGGCTTGGGCATTTGATGGTGTCGCGGCAGGAGACGGCCCGGCCGCTGCTCACGCCGGGCGAAATCATGCAGCTTCCGCCTACGGACGAAATCGTCATGGTCGCGGGCACGCCGCCGATCCGCGCGACCAAGGCCCGCTATTTCGAGGACGCGCGGTTTCAGGAACGCATCCTGACCCCGCCCGATCTGGTCGCCGCTCCGCTGGCGCCCAGCCCATCGACCGATGACTGGTCTGGCCGCGCGGTCACGGCGGAAAGCCGTTGGGCAACGGTCGCCGCAGACGCGGCCGAGGGCGATCCGGCCAATGCCGGCATCCGCCGCGAGCCGGATTTGCCGGAGCATGAGGAAATCGTCACGCCGCTGCCATCGCCCGAACAGGAGTTCGAGTTTCTGGACGACGAGCCGGACGTTGACGCGGCCAAGGCCCGCGCCATGCGCCAGCGCATGAGGATGGTGGCGCGGCAGGTGGCGATGAACCCCGATGATGGAATCGACCTTTGAGGACACGCCCATGGCAACCAGAACCCGCCTGAATCTCTATTTCGACCCCGCGCTCATTCCACAGATCGAGGCGATGGCGCTGCGCCGCTCGGTGGCGCTGCGCCGCAATGTCTCGAAATCCGCCATCGTGGAGGCGGCGGTCATGTCCTACCTGTCCGGCGATGCCGACGACCAGCTTGAAGCGGCCATGTCGCGCCGCTTGGACAAGCTCGGCCGGCAGATCGACACGCTCGACCTAGATCTCGCCGTTCTCGGCGAGACGGTCGCGCAGTTCATCCATTTCTGGATGACCATCACGCCGCCGCTCACGGGAGCCGCACAATCCGCCGCCCGCGCGAAAGGCGCAGAGCGGTTCGAGGGCTTCATGCAGACCCTCGGCAAGCGTCTGGCGACGGGAGACAGGTTCCTCAAGGAGCTGTCGCGCGACGCCGAGGTTTTTGACCGTGATCCTGCCCAACCTGAAATTACCGATGCGAGCAAAACACAGCTTTAGCCCGCCATCATTAGGAATAGGCCGGGCTGCACCTGTTTGAAAACAGCCCGGCCTTTTTATCCCTGTTGATCCAGACCGAATGCCGGATGATGGATCAGTTCGCCGCGAGGCTCATTGCCGTCGAATGGTAAGGCTTGGACGACCTCGGGTGGAACGCCAGCTACGCCCAATTCGGGGAAGGCCCGAAAGCCGAACCGGCTATAGTAGGCGGGATCGCCCACCAGCGCTGCGCCCTTGCTCGTCGCCCGCAGTCGCTTGAGTGCTTCGGCCATCAGAGCCGTGCCGATACCCTGACGATGCCTTGTAGGCAGAACAGCAAGCGGGCCGATCAGACCCCAACCATCTTGCGACCCGATCCGTGCCGCAGAGCCGGCGAGATAACCAATCACTTTGCCTTCATCCTCGGCGACAAGCGAGAGGGTAAGTGCCCCCTCCGCTCTTAGCCTTTCAACGATGCCTGCCTCGGTTCCGGTGGATTGCGCAAGTATCTTTAGGGCTTCGGTGACGACGCGGCTAATTGCCGGTATGTCATCGATAGTTTCGTTACGGATCAGCATGTAGCTTCCTTAGCGGTTGTCGAGTTGAGCGCGAACGGAGCGCCGGCCCCTATCCGAAATTCGATAGGGGCTGGACGCTTTGGATTCTATCAGGCGCTTGCGTCGGAGTTTGGCGAAGACCTCTGGCGTGCAATCAGTCAGCACATGACCGTCGCGCGTAAAGCAGAGGACTTCAATGATGCGGCCGTTGTCGGCACGTTGATGACGGATACAACCGCCCTGCGCCAGCACGTGTAGAACGCGCTGTTCGCTGCGTGAGATGTTCATGGATTAAGCCTGCGAAAAATACACCTATGCACCCTCGCAGCTCACGATGACGCGCATCGTGGTGGGTAGGATGCAGCTAGATGCCTCGACCAGTCGAGACAATCAGCAGGTTTTCACAAGCTCCAACATCTACAATTCCATGCTTGGATGGACCGAACGGCCGCGATCTAAACCACGAACATCTGTATCGTCAACAGCAACTTCTCACGATTCGATTCATGCTTGGAGTGCCGCGCGAGCACGGAGCCGGGTTGCCATGGCCTCGACAAGCAAAGGCTGACCCATCCTATTTACCGCCGTTCGCCGCCGATCACCGCACGCAGCTAGATACTTGTTGAACCGGCCCAATTTGGGCCTCTCTTAATCGACCCCGATCCGGGGATCGTCTGTCGCGTCCCCACCAGAAGCCGGGGCCGACATGACCACCAACCATCAAAGATCGGAAGCGATCCAGCGCGGCGCGCGCATGTTGCGCACCGCGCTCGGCCCCGCCATTGCCCGGCTGCTCGAAGACCCGGCCGTGGTCGAGGTGATGTTGAACCCGGACGGCCGCCTTTGGGTGGACCGGCTATCCGAAGGGCTTTCCGACACGGGCGAACGGCTGTCCGCCGCCGATGGCGAACGCATCGTGCGGCTGGTCGCGCATCATGTCGGCGCGGAGGTTCATGCCCGCAGCCCGCGTGTCTCTGCCGAGTTGCCGGAGAGCGGGGAGAGGTTCGAGGGCCTGTTGCCACCCGTGGTTGCCGCCCCGACCTTCGCCATCCGCAAGCCCGCCAGCATCGTGTTCAGCCTCGACGACTATGTGGCAGCAGGCATTATGTCCGGCGATCAGGCGGAAACGCTGCGTGAAGCCGTTGCAGCCCGCGCCAATATCTTGGTGGCGGGCGGCACCAGCACCGGCAAGACCACGCTGACCAACGCGCTGCTCGCCGAGGTGGCGAAGACGCAGGATCGCGTCGTCATCATCGAGGATACGCGCGAGCTGCAATGCGCCGCGTCCAACCTTGTTGCCATGCGGACAAAAGACGGGGTGGCGACGCTTTCCGATCTGGTCCGGTCCTCGCTGCGCCTGCGCCCCGACCGCATCCCCATTGGCGAGGTGCGCGGTTCCGAAGCCCTCGACCTTCTGAAAGCGTGGGGCACGGGCCATCCGGGCGGGATCGGCACCATCCATGCCGGCACCGGCATCGGTGCGCTCCGTCGCCTTGAACAGCTCATCCAAGAGGCTGTCGTCACGGTCCCGCGCGCCCTGATCGCCGAGACTATCGACCTTGTTGCCGTTCTTTCCGGGCGCGGTTCCGCGCGCCGGCTGGCCGAGCTTGCCCGCGTCGAGGGGCTGGGGCCGGACGGCGACTACCGCATCAACCGCGCAATCCAAACCAGCACAGGAGAATCTTCATGATCCGCATTTTTTCGCGTGGCTATCGTCGCATGGCGACTGCCGCATCCACCCTTGTCATCAGCCTCATGCTCGCTCCGGCCGCCCATGCGTCCGGTTCGTCGATGCCGTGGGAAGCCCCGCTCCAGAGCATCCTTCAGTCCATCGAGGGGCCGGTCGCCAAGATCATCGCCGTCATCATCATCATCGTGACCGGCCTGACCCTCGCGTTCGGCGATACGGGCGGCGGCTTCCGCAAGCTGATCCAGATCGTGTTCGGCCTCAGCATCGCGTTCGCGGCGTCCAGCTTCTTCCTGTCGTTCTTCTCGTTCGGCGGCGGGGCGCTCATCTGATGGCGGGCAGCCTCGAACAACTCGACGCGGTGCCGGGCTTCTCCGTCCCGGTCCACCGGGCGCTGACCGAGCATATCCTGCTCGGCGGCGCACCGCGCGCCATCGCCATCATGAACGGAACGCTGGCCGGGGCCGTTGGCCTCGGCCTGCGCCTCTGGCTGGTCGGCATCGCCATCTGGGCAATCGGCCATTTCGCGGCCGTATGGGCCGCCAAGCGCGATCCCCTCTTTGTCGAGGTCGGGCGGCGGCATCTCCGCATCCCCGGCCATCTGGCGGTTTGAGGGAGGCGCGTCGATGATGAACCTTGCCGAATACCGCCGCACCGCGACCCGGCTCGCCGACTATCTGCCATGGGCGGCGCTGGTCGGCTCCGGCGTCGTCTTGAACAAGGACGGCAGTTTTCAGAGGACGGCGAAGTTTCGCGGTCCCGATCTGGATTCCGCCGTCGCCGCCGAGCTGGTCGCCGTCGCCGGCCGCATCAACAACGCCGTGCGCCGTCTCGGCTCCGGCTGGAGCATCTTCGTCGAGGCGCAGCGCAGCGAGGCTGCGACCTATCCCGACAGCACATTTCCCGATGCCGCGTCGGCGCTGGTCGATGCAGAGCGCAAAGCAGGTTTCGAGGAAGCGGACGCGCATTTCGTGTCGGGCTACTTCCTGACCTTCCTCTATCTGCCCCCGGCCGAGGAAGCCGCACGCGCCGAAACATGGCTCTACGAGGGCCGGGAGAAAACCGGCGTGGACCCGTGGGAGCTGTTGCGCGGCTTCATCGACCGCACCGACCGCGTGCTGGCCTTGCTCGACGGTTTCATGCCCGAGTGCCGTTGGATGGATGACGGCGCGACGCTCACCTATCTCCATTCCGCCATCTCGACCAACCGACATCGCGTGCGCGTGCCCGAGGTGCCGATGCACCTCGACGCGCTGCTCGCCGACCAGCCGTTGACCGGCGGGCTGGAGCCGCGCCTTGGCGGCGCGCATCTGCGCGTCCTGACCATCGTGGGATTCCCCACCGCGACGACGCCCGGCCTGCTGGACGAGATGAACCGGCTGCCGTTCCCGTATCGCTGGAGCACGCGGGCGATCCTGCTCGATAAGACCGACGCCACGCGGCTGCTGACCCGCATCCGCCGCCAATGGTTTGCCAAACGCAAGTCAATCGCCGCGATCTTGAAGGAGGTAATGACCAACGAGGCGTCCGCGCTGGTGGACACCGACGCCGCGAACAAGGCGCTCGACGCCGACATGGCCCTGCAGGAACTCGGCGCGGACGTGGCGGGCATGGCCTACGTCACGGCCACTGTTACCGTTTGGGATGCCGACCCGCGCATTGCCGACGAGAAGCTGCGCCTGGTCGAGAAGATCGTTCAGGGCCGCGACTTCACCGCCATGCCCGAGACCGTCAACGCGGTTGACGCATGGCTCGGTAGCCTGCCCGGACACGCCTACGCCAATGTCCGCCAGCCGCCCATCAGCACTTTGAATCTCGCCCACATGATCCCGCTTTCAGCGGTGTGGGCGGGGCCGGAACGGGACGAGCATTTCGGTGCACCCCCTTTGCTCTTTGGAAAGACCGTAGGCTCAACCCCGTTCCGGCTAAGTCTCCATGTCGGCGACGTAGGCCACACCCTTGTCGTCGGCCCCACGGGCGCGGGCAAATCCGTGTTGCTCGCCCTCATGGCCTTGCAGTTCCGGCGCTATGCGGCCAGCCAAGTCTTCGCCTTCGACTTCGGCGGCAGCATCCGCGCCGCCGCGCTCGCCATGGGCGGGGATTGGCACGATTTGGGCGGTGGCCTCACGGAAGGGGACGAGGCGTCCGTTTCGCTCCAGCCGCTTGCCCGCATCCACGACACCTATGAACGCGCTTGGGCGGCAGACTGGATTGCCGCCATCCTCATGCGCGAAGGCATCGCCATCACGCCCGAGGTCAAAGAGTATCTTTGGACGGCGCTGACTTCGCTCGCTTCCGCGCCGGTCGAGGAACGCACGATCACCGGCCTTGCGGTGCTGTTGCAATCCAACGATCTGAAACAGGCGCTCCGGCCGTTCTGCGTCGGCGGTGCCTATGGCCGGCTGCTCGACGCCGAGGCGGAACATCTCGGCTCGGCCGATGTGCAAGCCTTCGAGATCGAGGGCCTTGTCGGGACCGGCGCGGCCCCGGCCGTGCTCGCCTATCTGTTCCATCGCATCGGCGACCGACTCGACGGGCGGCCGACGCTGCTCATCATCGACGAGGGTTGGCTTGCGCTGGACGACGAGGGTTTCGCCGGCCAGCTCCGCGAATGGCTGAAAACGCTGCGCAAGAAAAACGCCAGCGTCATCTTCGCCACGCAAAGCCTGTCCGACATCGACGGCAACAACATCGCGCCCGCGATTATCGAGAGCTGCCCGACGCGGCTCTTGCTGCCAAACGAGCGGGCCATAGAACCGCAGATCACGGCCATCTATCGCCGCTTCGGCCTTAATGACCGCCAGATCGAAATCCTCGCAGGGGCCACGCCCAAACGGGATTACTACTGCCAAAGCCGCAGGGGCAATCGCCTGTTCGAGCTTGGCCTGTCCGAAGTCGGCCTCGCGCTCTGCACCGCATCCGCCAAATCCGATCAGACGCTCATCGCGCAGATCGTCGCCGAACACGGCCGCGATGGCTTCCTCGCCGCATGGCTACAGGCGCGCGGCGTCGATTGGGCGGCCGAGCTGATCCCCAACCTCACCAATCTCGCCGACCGACCGGAATCCGCCGCGCCGGCCCGGCTCGATAGCCACCCCACGCAGGAGATTCATCCATGACCTATTCCAAGATCGTCGGGGCCTCGGCCCTCGCGCTGACGCTCGCCGTGCCCGTCGCACTTTCGCCCATGCTGGCAAGCCCGGCCCATGCGCAATGGATCGTCTATGACCCGACCAACTACGTCCAAAACGTGCTTACGGCAGCAAGGACGCTGGAGCAGATCAACAACCAGATTCAGAGCCTCCAGAACGAGGCGACAATGCTCATCAATCAGGCCCGTAATCTGGCGAGCCTGCCATATTCCTCGCTCCAGCAGCTTCAACAGAACGTCCGGCGCACACAGCAGCTTCTCGGGCAAGCGCAGAACATCGCCTTCGAGGTCGGACAGATCGACCAAGCGTTTCAGCAGCGTTATGGCAATGTCTCGCTTTCGGCGACCGACGCCCAACTGGTCGCCGACGCGCGCAGTCGCTGGGAGAACACGGTCGGCGGCTTGCAGGACGCGATGCGCGTTCAGGCGGGGGCAGTCGGAAACATCGACGCCAACCGTGCCGAGATGGCGGCGCTTGTCGGCCAGAGCCAAGGCGCAGCCGGCGCGCTGCAAGCCACGCAGGCCGGCAATCAACTGTTGGCCCTCCAGTCGCAGCAGCTTTCCGACCTGATCGCGGTCATCTCGGCGAACGGCCGTGCGGACGCGCTGACAGAGGCCGAGCGCGCAACCGCCGCCGAACAGGGACGCATCCAGCGTGAGCGGTTCCTGACACCCGGCAGCGGCTACCAGCCGGGCAACGCGCAGATGTTCAACAACGGCAACAACTGACCGGGAGGCTCGCCATGGACGGCAAGATGCTGGCGCGGCTCGGGGCCGTTGTATTCATCGCCATCGCCGTCACGGCGACCGCAATCGACATGGTGCGGAAGGATGAACCTTCCGCGCCACGGCCCGCATCGGCCCTCCAGCCCCCGGCCGATCCGCTGCGCGCCACCTTGCGCCGTTGTCAGCAGCTCGGCGAGGCGGCGGCGAGCGATGCCGACTGCCTCGCCGCTTGGACTGAATCCCGCGACCGCTTTCTCGGCCGCACGTCAGCGCCGGCCGCGCCGCAGTCCAGCGAGGGGCGCTGACCATGGGGAACACGGGCGTTATCGACAATTTCCTCGGAGTCTTCACCAGCTACATAGATTCCGGTTTCGGCCTGCTCGGCGGCGAAGTCGCCTTCATAGCCACCACCCTGATCGTCATCGACGTGACGCTCGCCGCGCTCTTTTGGGCATGGGGCGCGGATGACGACATTATCGCCCGGCTGGTCAAAAAGACGCTGTTCATCGGCGTCTTCGCCTACATCATCGGCAATTGGAACAATCTCGCCCGGATCGTTTTCGAGAGCTTCGCCGGTCTCGGCCTGATGGCGTCGGGCACCAGCTTTTCCGTCACCGACCTGATGCGGCCGGGCCGCGTGGCGCAGACCGGCCTCGATGCCGGCCGGCCGCTGCTCGAATCCATTTCCGACCTGATGGGCTGGATCGCCTTCTTTGAAAACTTCATCCAGATCGCGTGCCTGCTGTTCGCATGGGCGCTGGTGGTGCTGGCCTTCTTCATCCTTGCCATCCAGCTTTTCGTGACGCTGATCGAGTTCAAGCTGACCACGCTCGCCGGCTTCGTCCTGATCCCCTTCGGCCTGTTCGGCAAGACCGCCTTCATGGCCGAGAAGGTCTTGGGCAATGTGGTGTCGTCCGGCATCAAGGTTCTGGTGCTCGCCGTCATCATCGGCATCGGCAGCACCTTGTTTTCGCAATTCACGGCCGGTTTCGGCGGTGCGACCCCGACCATCGACGACGCCATGGCAATCGTGCTCGCCGCGCTGTCGCTGCTCGGCCTCGGCATCTTCGGCCCCGGCATCGCCAACGGCATCGTCTCGGGCGGCCCGCAGCTTGGCGCAGGCGCAGCAGTAGGAACCGGCCTCGCTGCCGGCGGCATGGTGCTCGCGGGCGGTGCGGCTGCCGGTGGCGGTGCCATGCTTGCCGCAAAGGGTGGCGCTGCCGCCCTGTCCGGTGGAGCCGCGGCCGTTCGCGGCGGCGCAACGGCCGCGGGCGCAGCGACCGCTGCCTATAGCCTCGGCTCGCTCGGCCAGACCGGCGCGGCCGGTGTCGCTTCCGGCCTCGGCGGTGTCGCCCGAGCGGCAGGCTCGGCCGCTATCTCGCCGCTCAAGCGCGCGGCCTCCAGCGCAGCATCGCAAGCAGGCGAAAGCGTCAAGTCCAGCTTCTCCGCTGGCGCAAAGGCCGGCTTCGGCGCGACTGGCGGCAGCTCGACCATGGGCACGGTCGGCGGTGCGAGTGCCGATCCCGCAGCCGCTCCATCCGGCCCGGCGGGCAGCCCTCCGGCATGGGCGCAGCGGATGCAGCGCCGGCAGGCCCTCAACCACGGCACCACCATGACCGCCCATGCCGTCCGCTCCGGCGACAGCCACGGCTCCGGTTCCTCCGTCAACCTTTCCGAAAGTGACCGCTCATGAGCATCTTCAAACGACCAACAACCCATTACGGCAAATCGCCGGAACCCGAGACGCCCTATCAGAAGGCCGCGCAGGCATGGGACGAGCGTATCGGCTCGGCCCGCGTGCAGGCGAGGAACTGGCGGCTCATGGCCTTCGGCTCCCTGATCCTTTCGGCCGGCTTCGCCTCGGCGCTGGTCTGGCAGTCCGCACGCGGGACCGTGGTGCCGTGGGTGGTGCAAGTCGATAATCTAGGACAGGCGCAGACCGTCGCGCCTGCCAACGCCGACTATCGGCCGACCGATCCGCAGATTGCTTTCCATCTCGGCCGATTCATCGAGCAGGTGCGCGCGATCCCGGCCGACGCGATCATTGTCCGCCAGAACTGGCTTCGCGCCTATGAGTGGACCACGGATCGCGGCGCGGCGGCGCTCAACGATTACGCCCGCGCCAATGATCCTTTCGCCAAGGTCGGCCGTCAGCAGGTCGCCGTCGAAGTCTCGAGCGTCATCCGCGCATCGCCGAACAGCTTCCGGGTGGCGTGGACCGAACGCCATTTCGAGAACGGCCAGCTTTCGACTACCGAACGGTGGACGGCCATCCTCACCATCGTCATCCAACCGCCGCGCGACGCCGAGCGTCTGCGCGCCAATCCGCTGGGAATCTACGTCAATGCAATTTCGTGGTCGCGGGAGATGAGCCAATGAGGACGATCACCCGCACCCCGACAATTGCGGCCGTGCTGCTGTCGGCCACCATGCTCGCAGGCTGCGCCACCAACCGGACGCCGCAATTCAGCTACGATGCCAGCGTGCCGCCGCTGCCGACCGTGCAGGCGACAGCAGCCGACAACAAGCCCCGGCCGTTGCATGTGCCCCCGGCATGGACCGTCGCACGCGGCGGCACGGCTGCCGGCACGCCGACCGGCCGCGTCGAGAACGCCAATGCCGCCGCCCGCGTCGAGCCACGCCGGGAAGGCTACTACAATGCGATCCAGATATATCCGTGGAGCGAAGGCGCGCTCTATCAGGTCTATGCCGCTGTCGGGCAGATCACGACCATTGCGCTTGAGCCGGGCGAGAGCCTGACAGGCGCGGGTCCGATCGCGGCCGGTGACACCGCCCGCTGGATCATCGGCGACAGCGAGAGCGGCAGCGGTGCGACCCGCCGCGTCCATATCCTTGTCAAACCCACGCGACCGGACATTTCCACGAACCTTGTCGTCACCACTGACCACCGCACTTACATGATCGAGCTGCGCGCGCGGGAATCGCTCTATATGCCGGCCGTCGCGTGGGCCTATCCAACGCCGCGAGTAGGCCAGCGCCAGAGCGTCCCGGCTGCGCCGATCATCCCGGCCGAGGCCGCGAGGAACTACCGCTACGGCCTGACAGGCGACAGCCCGCCATGGCGGCCCATTTCTGTCTTCGACGATGGCAGGCGCGTCTATGTCGTCTTCCCGGCCGGGATCGTGCAGGGCGAGATGCCGCCAATCTTCGTGCTCGGCACGAACGGCGAACCGCAGATCGTCAACAGCCGAGTCCACCAGAACGTCCTGATCGTGGACCGCCTGTTCGGCGCGGCCGAGCTGCGCCTTGGCAGCGGCGACCGACAGCAGGTGGTCAGGATCGTCCGTATCAACCCGACGCAGGCCGCCGCCGCGCAGCCCGCCAGCGCGACCGGAGACACCCCGTCATGACCGACAACACTATCGCAGATACTGCTCCGACCATGCGCCTGCGCGCCGAGCCGCCCCGCGTCACCCGCCTGTCCCGCAAGATGCTGGCAGGAGTTGGCGCTGTCGCGCTTCTCGGCATAGGCGGCGCGCTTATTTACGCGCTCCAGACCCGCGACGGGGGACAGGGCAGCGAAGAACTTTATTCGACCGAGAACCGGCCCACGGCGGATGGCCTGTCCGGCCTGCCGCGCGACTATACCGGCCCGGTGCTCGGCCCCGCGCTGCCCGGAGACCTCGGCCGTCCGATTCTCGATGCACAGAACCGGGGACAGCCGGTCGCGCCGCCCGTCATGACGACACCCGCCGTCGATCCCGAGGAACAGCGCCGTCTCGCCGAGGAAGAAGCCGCGCGGTTGAGCACCGTGTTCTTTCAGTCCGGCCCGCGCGCGGGAGCGCCAGCCGGAACGGCCATGCCCGGTCTTGCCGGTCTCGGCGGACAGCCCACAACACAGAATCGGCATACAGCGTTTCTCAAGGGGCCGGTGGACCGACAGACGGTCGCGCCGGATCGCGTCACGCCGCCAGCCTCGCCCTATATCCTTCAGGCCGGAGCCGTGATTCCCGCCGCGCTCATTACCGGCATCCGTTCCGATCTGCCCGGCCAGATCACCGCGCAGGTGACGGAGAACGTCTATGACAGTCCCACCGGCTCGCTGCTCCTGATTCCGCAGGGAACGCGCATCATCGGCCAGTATGATGACGGCGTGACCTTCGGCCAGCGCCGCGTGTTGCTGGTGTGGAACCGCCTGATCCTGCCGGGCGGCCGTTCCATCATTCTGGAGCGCCTGCCGGGCGCGGACGCCAGCGGTTACGCCGGCCTTGAGGATGGCGTCGATTATCATTGGTGGGATGTGATGAAGGCCGCAGGGCTGTCCACGCTGCTCGCAGTCGGCACGGAGCTGGCGACGAGTGACGAGGACCGGCTTATCCGCGCCATCCGTGACGGCGCACAGGATACCGTCAATCAGGCGGGCCAGCAGATCGTCCAGCGCCAGTTGCAGGTCGCGCCCACGCTGACCATCCGGCCGGGCTTCCCGGTTCGCATCATCGTGACCCGCGACCTTGTGTTCGAGCCGGCAGGAGGTTGACCATGACCAAGCTGAAACTCGGCCCGCTGCCCGACGACAAGCCCGTGAAAGTGACGGTGGAGCTGCCCGCGCCGCTCCACCGCGATCTGGTCACCTATGCCGAGGTGCTGGCCCGCGAAACAGGCCAGCCCGCCGCCGATCCAGTGAAACTGATCGTGCCGATGCTGGAGCGGTTCATTGCCACGGATCGCGGCTTCGCCAAGGCGCGGCGCTCGGCTGGCTGAACCCGAGTTTTTGAACGGGACTGACAATCGGATGACTATCGCTCTCTCGCATGGCCCTCATATTCGCCGCCGATCTTGCGTTCGAACAACACACCTTCCTGTCGCCGCAGCGCCGCCGCAAGTTCGTCAGACAGCGACAGATTTATTGTCGCAAGCCTGATCGACTTTTTTCGGCCAACCACATCGGCAATGACGTCAATCTCGTAGGAGCCGGGTTCGAAGCGGTAGCCGGATTCATGAACGGACAGAACGAAATGGTGGTTGGCGGCGAGGCCGGTTCGGCTGATATGTAGTCCGCTACCGGCCGATAGCTTTTCCGCTTCGCCATAGCCCCAGAAGCTGAAAATCCGCTCGTCCTTGCCGCGACGAACTTTGGCATACATGCCTTCAACGACCTGTCCACGTGTGGCCGTGCTGTATAGCAGCGTCCGCAAGAATACCTTTGGCGTGGGCTTGGGAACCTCGTCGAAGCCGAAAAACACAATAGTCGGCTTCGTCATCCTCAGACGCCCGCGATCCATGAAAGCGAGCCAGAACGTGCCGAGCGAGATCGCCAACGATACGAGCGATATGGGGATGCTGATATATTCCATGTCGTTACATAGCGCGAAACTCGATTCGACAGGAACAGCAATGAAACAAGCCGCATCTGCCGTTATGCTGAAACGATGACCCGATCAGCGCCAGAATGGTTCAAGCTCAACGAGGAAGCTACTTCGCAGATCATGCGCCGCATCGCTGATGCCGTATCGGCCAACGAGATGACCCTGCAAGTAAAGTCAGCGCCCATGCTGGCTCACTGGTTCATCCTCGATACGCTTCTTCTGGCGAACCAGGCGAACCGCGATGGAATGCACGCCAACGCGCTCGCGCTAACACGTCAATGCGTTGAGGCAATCGGTGTTGTCGAACTGGGCGTGTGCGGCCATCCTGACGCCGAAGCGACGTTGCTCAAATGGGAAGCGGACGAACTGACGGCTGGCAAGCTGCGGGCATGGCTGCAAGCGCACGTTTGGCCGGGTTACGGATCAGGGCTTTGGAACGAGCCTTGGTTCACATTCATGCGAGAGTTTGCCGGCGCGGTCCAACCCTACGCGCACTACGGTCGCGGCCTCGCACAATGGCAATTTCGACTTCATCGCTTCCAAGACGCGGACGAGCCGAACGCGGACTCCCATGCGATCATCGAGATGCGGCCGCGTGCCTATGATGCTCAGAAGGCAACTCGCATCACATTGTTCCACGCTTTGCTTTCTTACGTGCTCGGCCGAATTTGGCAGGCGGCGAACCCTGCCGATGCAGAGTTCACCGCTCTGATGGCGCGGCTGGGCTTGGCGCTCGGTAAGTCTCGTTACCTCGACGGACACCAAACCGATTGGAGCCGGCAGTTCTGGGCGATGGTCTGGGAACGCGGCGGCGGAACGATCCTCGAATAGCTCCAATAACATTGCGGCGGCAATCAAAGCCTCCTCGTTTCGCAAGTGTCTATCTCGATCAAAACCTGCCCCTGACAGCGGGGTGCCGCCAGCGCATCAACGCAAATGCGGCACGCTACAAGACCGCCGACTGCCCTCCATGGTTCGCATAATTCCGGGGCCTTGAGCGCCCCGGAATCCACCAGAACCAAGGAGGATTCCATGTGCACAGAGCGCCGCCGCGCCCGTAAAGGGCGACCTCGACAGCCGGTCCCCGAGACACTTCCCGACGATCTTTTCGACTACGCCGACGAACCCACGCCGGACGGCTGGAAGCGCCGCAGGTCGCCGCTTCGCATCGTCGATGTGGAGTCGTTGCCCGTCATCGACGACTGGCCCGAGAAGGTGCCGATCACCGAGGAAGAACTGCAAATCTTCGAGCGGTATTTCGGCGACGTGCTCGACCGGCTGTTCGGCCCAATCGACGATCCTGACAATCAGGGCTTGCCACAGTTAACACCAGATGGTAACTGTAAGTGATGAGCGAGGATCGTGACCCGAGCCTCGACACGCTTCTGGACCTCGACGGACAGGTGCTCATTGTCGATCCCGAGGGCGGCCATTGGGTGAAGTTCATCGTCACCCGCGTTCCGGCATCGCCGGAAAAGCCGCACGGCCTCGATTACTCGCTCACGCTTCACGGGCCTTCGGGCGAACGGCTGGTCGGCTTCGATAACGCCCATCCGGTCGGCCGAGGCAGGAGGGGCGAGTCGATGGACCATCGGCACCGCCTCCAGACCGTGAAGCCCTACGCCTACGAGGACGCGGCCACGTTGCTGGCCGACTTCTGGCAGGCGGTGGACGCGGTGTTGAAGGAGCGAGGCGTAACATGACCACATTGAAAGTCGGGATTGCCGACTACGACGAGATGAAGGCCCGCACTATGCGGATCGCGCGCGGCGAGGAAAAGCCCGCGTCTGGCGATCCGAAGGTGTGGTTCACGTCCACGGAATCCTTCGCGCAAATCCTGTCCAGCGGGAACCGCGAGCTGCTGCGCGTCATCGACGAGCAGTCGCCCGGCTCGCTGGAGGAACTGTCGCGGATCACCGGGCGGTCGAAGCCCAGCCTGTCCCGAACCCTCAAGACGATGGCGAACTACGGCCTTGTCCGCATGGACCCCGGCGAGGGCCAGAAGATCGTGCCCAAGGTGCTGCATGACCGCGTGGCGCTGGAGCTGCCGCTGATCGAACGCCGGGCCGCGAAAGGAGGCGCGCTATGAATATGCAAAGTCCCCATGTCGCGCTGCGCGCCGCGCTCTATTTGCGCGTCTCGACGGCGCGGCAGGCCGAGCATGACGTGTCGATCCCCGACCAGCGAAAGCAGGGCGAAACCTACTGCGCCTCGCGCGGCTACCAGCTTGTCGAAACTTTCGTGGAGGCCGGCGCATCTGCGACCAACGACCGCCGCCCCGAGTTCCAGCGGTTGATCGAGGCCGGCACCAGTAAGCCCGCACCGTTTGACGTGGTGGTTGTTCACAGCTTCTCGCGCTTCTTTCGCGATCACTTCGAGCTGGAGTTCAACGTCAGGAAGCTCGCCAAGAACGGCGTCAAGCTGGTCTCCATCACGCAAGAGATGGGCGACGATCCCATGCACGTCATGATGCGGCAGATCATGGCGCTATTCGACGAATACCAGTCCAAGGAGAACGCCAAGCACGTTCTGCGCGCCTTGAAGGAGAACGCTCGGCAAGGCTTCTGGAACGGCTCGCTGCCGCCTATCGGCTACCGAGTCATCGACGCGGAGCAGCGTGGCGCGAAGATGAAGAAGAAGCTGGAAATCGACCCGCTGCACGCCGACACCGTGCGCCTGATCTTCCGCCTTGCAACGGAAGGCGACGGCACATCCGGCCCCATGGGCGTCAAGAACATCGTCAGCCACTTGAACAGGAACCGCATGTTCACCCGCAGCGGCGGGCGTTGGGGCATCGGGCAGCTTCACCGTATCCTGACCCGCCGCACCTATATCGGCGAACATCGGTTCAACAGCCGCTCCAAAAAGGGAGAGCTGAAACCCGAGGAAGAAATTGTAACCGTCGCGGTGCCGCCGCTGATCGACCTTGAGATATTCGAGGCCGTGCAAAATCGCTTGAAGGTCAACAATCCGAAGGTCACGCCGCCGCGCGTCGTCAGTGGCCCGAACCTGCTGACCGGCATTTGCCATTGCGGCAATTGCGGAGGCGCGATGACGCTGCGCACCGGCAAGAACGGCCGTTATCGCTATTATGCCTGCTCAATCCGGGCGCGTCAGGGCGAAACCGGCTGCAAGGGCCGAGCTATCCCCATGGACAAGCTCGACCGTATCGTGGTCAGCCATATCGAGGAAAGGCTACTCGACCCCGAGCGGATCGAAGAAGTGCTCGCCTCGCTTCTGGATCGCCGGCAGGAAAGCGTAGAGCGGCGCGGCAAGCACATCGCCGAATTGAACCAGCGCGCGGCCGAGGCCGACATGCGCCTCAAGCGGCTTTACGACGCTATCGAGTCCGGTTCGCTCGACCCGGCCGAATCCGCCCTTGGCGAGCGGATCGCGGGGCTGACCGCACTACGGGATCAGGCACGCGCCGACGCCGAGAGGACCGAGGCCATGCTGAAAAGCTCTGCCCATCAGGGCCTCACAGGGGCAGCCGTGCGGGAACTGGCGAGCGAAGCCCGCACCCGGCTCCGGCTTGGAAAGGGCGGCTATCGGCGGGAACACGTCCGGGCCTTCGCACAGCGCGTCGAGGTCGCAGACGACGCGATCTACATCAAAGGTAGCAAAAGCACTCTGTTGAGGACGCTGGTAGCCACCAAGGGAGGGAAATCGGCGGGAATCGGCGTTCCCGGTTTTGTTCCGAAGTGGCGGAGAGGGAGGGATTCGAACCCCCGATACAGTTGCCCGTATGCCGCATTTCGAGTGCGGTGCTTTCAACCACTCAGCCACCTCTCCGCGGTGCGCTGAATCGACCCTGGGGCCGTCGGCTTCTGTGTGGCGCGCCGCCAGATAGCACGGGGGGGAGTGAGGGATCAAGCGCGCGTCGACGCATCGGGGTCGACTTCCTTCAATCGGGGGAAAATTGCGCCGTTCGTGTTGGCGGCCCACTATCCGTGCGGTGACGTCTGTCCTAGCCCTAGTGTCAGCTGATTCGCGATTTTCGGAGCCGAAACCGCCATTTCACGCGGCGTCACGGTCGTCTCAGATTTCTCCGACCCACGCTCTCCACAGGCTTTCACGACATTTTCATAGGGGTTTGCGTTCTCCGCCCGGCTGAATATATTGCGCGCCAACGGAGGGGTGGCCGAGTGGTTGAAGGCGCACGCCTGGAAAGTGTGTATGCGGGAAACCGTATCGCGGGTTCGAATCCCGCCCCCTCCGCCAGAAGTACGCGTAAGTCATTGATTTTATTGCCTTTTCATAACGCATAGGTAGTCTGCCTACCAATCCACCCCACATTTTTTATTGGATCGCACCGGCTCTGGCTGGTTCGGATTGGATGAGGTGACCTCAAGGGCCCCGCTTGTCTTTCGGGTGAGGAAGAGTTTGCCGTCCTGATTTTTTATCAGTAGGTCGGGGAGTTCGAATCCCTCAACCGGCACCAATGAAATCAACAAGTGATACCAACCCGCACGGATCAGAACCGATATACCCAATCACGCATGCCGATGGACATAATGCGCCATGGCTGATCGGTGAGTTTCGTCCATGCTGCGCAGCAGTGGCCGACGATGTCGTCGTAGCCGGTGAACACGCGGTTTGAGAGCCAGTTGTCGCGCATGAACTGCCAGATGTTCTCCTGCGGGTTCAGCTCCGGACATTTGGCCGGCAGCTGCAGGATCGTGACGTTGTGTTGAACGTCGAGCTTGTCCGTCATGTGCCATCCGGCCTGATCGAGCGTCAGCACGACGTGACCGCCGGGCGCGACGTGTCTGGCGATTTCGGCAAGGTCCTCCTCACTGCGCCTCCGGCGACGCTCCAGCATCTCACAATGCTGGGTGGAGGGGGCATCCACCCCATCAGTTCACCCGCTTGACGCCAATCGCTTGCAAATCTTTGCACCAAAGACTTGCAATGCCTGCTCGCAACGCATTGCAAGCTTCTCCTGCATTGAAAGCGTCATGGGGAAAGAGCTTCGCTTACCTTTCAGAGTTTTGAGCAGGGACACCGCCCTACAGCCGCTGAATTATTCCGCCCGCTTCTGCACGGCGGGCCGCCTTTGCCAAGGATTGCGAAAACCTCGCTGAAACCCTCGCGACCTTCGTTACGCTGGCCGCCATCCAGTTCGGTGTCAGGCGGCTCGCTAGATGTGGTTTCTCGTCTGACTGAATCGCGAGGGATTCCCGAATCGGCGTCGGTCTGATTCAAACTGTCTGCTGGCGAAGGAGGCCGGCAGGCATGTCGAAGAAGACTCTTTCGCTCGATCTTCGTGGCCGCTGTCTCTGGCGGCATGTCTCGGCGGCAGGCGGCGGAGCGCTTCGGCGTCTCCGCGGCCAGCGCGATCCGATGGTGTCAACGGCAGAACGAGACCGGTAGTCCGGCCTCCTACAAGCGCGGCGGCGACCGCTGGTCGGCTCGGATCGACGCGCATAAGAGCCTGATCCTGTCGCTTGTCGAGGAGACCTGCGACATCACTCTGAAAGAGCTTCAGACGCAACTTGCCGAGCGCGGCCATCGCTTCAGCATCGGCGCACTGTGGCGCTTCTTCGATCGCCACGGCATCACCTGGAAAAAAGACCGCCCATGCGAGCGAGCAGGACCGCCCGGACATCGTGAAGCGCCGGGAGGACTGGTTCGACAGCCAGCTCGACCTCGATCCCTCAAAGCTCGTCTTCATCGACGCGACTTGGGCGAGTACAAACATGGCCCGCAAGAACGGACGCGCCCCGAGAGGCGAGCGGCTGCGCTCTAGCGTTCCGCACGGACATTGGAAAACGACAACCTTCGTCGCCGGTCTGCGCCTCTGTGGCCTGACGGCACCGATGGTTCTCGATGGGCCGATCAACGGCCAATGGTTTCAGGCCTATGTCGACCAGGTTCTCGTCCCGACGCTCTCACCGGGCGACATCGTTGTGATGGACAATCTTGGGAGTCACAAAGGCGCTGGCGTGCGAAAGGCGATCGAGGCCGCCGGCGCGACGCTGCTTTACCTGCCGCCCTACAGCCCAGACTTCAACCCGATCGAAAAGGCCTTCTCCAAGCTCAAAGCCTTGCTGCGAAAAGCCGCCGAGCGCAACGTCGACACCTTGTGGAACAGGATCGGCGCTCTACTCAATGAGTTCACGCCAACCGAATGCGCCAACTTCTTCGCCGCTGCAGGATATGAGCCGCTTTGAGTGGAAACCGCTCTAGGAGCGTGTCGGAGAAATCTTTAATTTTGGAGGCGCGGCGAGAGCGCTTGTGATTCTGCTTGTCCATGAGCAACACATTTCGCTCCTGGAAGATCGAGCAGCCATTACTACTGCCTGTGGGAGCAGGAAAAGGTCCCCCAGCATCAAGCTCGTCGACGACAGCTTTTATTTCGTCGTCAGTAAACTCGGCTTTCGGGCAGAACTTCCCAATAAGCCTACCTTACTCCAAGATTCTTGCGATGGTAGACGAGATAAATGTTTCGTCGAACAGCGATGCCCACGTATGCGTCTTGGGAATGTAAGTATTGTTCCATCGCGACTGAAAATTCTCAACCTTTTCAAGTGCATAAATAATTCCAGCTGACAGTCCTCGTAAGGTCGGTTCAACAGAGATAATATTCGTCGAAATTGCAGTGAAAAACTCTTTCGGTCGATTATCGTAGGTATTTGTTACCACCACGGCTCCGGTCGTAGCCAATTCAAATGGAACGACGCTTGGATGGGGGGCTAGCATCAGACTAATCCCTAGATCGATCGTCGAAGCGAAACGCTTGTATTCGTCCTCGGGCATTTTTTCGATAAACTCCAGATGATGGCCGCCGCCCAACTCTACCGGTTGTAAGGGCGATAGGCATCCCAAACCTACAAATCGCCAGTTCGCTCCGAAGTGCCCGGCCTGGCAAAGTTGCTTCAGCGTAATTTCGATAAATTCATAGAGATTGCGAGCGGCATGCGCCTCGGGGCGAGCATAGACCACACACAGACGTTCCTTCCGTGCCCGCATGGAATCAAGTGACTGCCTCGGAAGACAATTCAAGACATGCTCAAATACAGCAAAGTCTTTTTTCTCAACTGCATTGGCTTTGTGTTTGAATATCCCCAATTTGTGGCTTCGAAAGTACGATGCAAGCGCAGACGAATTGAACACGGGGTACGAGGGCACATCGAAGCCTGAGCTACAGAGCGCATATATTGCGGAATGTTCATGGAAAATTGGTTCATATTCCTGTACGAGTGCAAGGACCCTTGGTTCATCAGTCAATGCGGCCAAAGGGGAAGCGATCATAGCATCGAGGCTCGAATAACACAGGAACCGATCTCTGGGACCCAACGATAGATAACTCCTCTCTCTAAGCCCATAAACATCAACGTCGATAAACAGCTCTTGTAAATGACTGCCTTCCGTTCGCCATAGGAAATATTGCTTATTAGCTGCCAATTCTGCAGTAACAACGATTTCGATTATCAAATTCAACTTTTCGCAATAACGCGTTAGCCCACGCAACAACTCAAACAATGCTCGATAACCTCCAAAGGCTATATCAGGGTTAAAATTGGGCATGAAGACGAAAAGTTTCCGAAGTCCGTCCTCCCGTTTACGCATAGTCACCGGCTTGATTCGTGCCTCAATATCTGCTGCGCGAGCACGCAGCAGGGGTTGTGTAACCCCCGGAAGCGCCCACTCAAGCGCTTCCGAAAGCTTGTGCCGACAGGATCTGCCCTCTTTCTTCCCGGTGGCAAGATAATGCCAAAACCCGCTACGGATTTCCTTACGAGCGATGGCCTCGCGCACATCCTTGTAAAGGTTGACATAAAACTCCTCCGAGAACGAGTCATTTGGCGAGTAGCCGTGTCGTGCTCCAATGTAGAAATAATGCAAAAAAGGCCAGGCACGCCATTTCCTATTTTCAGGAGCATTTAAGTAGCGAGCGATGTAAAATTGCTTATCGAATTCTTTGCGTATAATTCCGAGTGGGCATGCCGGGTCAATATCTGGCCGTGAGAGTAAGCGGTGATATGAATTATAAAAAAAATCAGGGATGCCTGGATCGTCTCCAAAGGAGGGGGAAGGATCTCTACCTTCTGTAACTCCAGAGAGATAGTAATGTTCTAATGGATTTATCAGACTCGCGCGAACATCGGCATATTCGCGTAAATACCAAGCCGAGTCGAAGAGAGGGTTAGGATTATAGCCGCTAAACCCCCCAATTCGTAAATAGTGAAAGTACGGGTCAAGGCCAAGTTCGCGAATCTCGGGGTAGGTACTAAAGTACCACGGCTCGTTAAATAGTGGGTTGACGCTCTTGCGCTGCCTTCTGGGCATCAGATAAGAAAGTACGCCTGCAACCATGCTCGACACTGACTGATCGATCATCACTGTATGGCGCGTCAGTCGCTCGATCTCTTCATCCCGAGTGATAAGTGCGCGCTCCAGTATTTCAATTTGCCTTTGCAATTCGTCTTCGCCGAGAGCCCCTTGGGATCGCGCCGGCTCCAATCCGATCACGTTGCATTCTTCCCGTGCGTCGAACGGATCGACACGCGCAGCCGACTCGTCTGCTTCGAACGCGACCATAGGCATTAGGGGGTTTGATCCAATCGCGCATTCCTTTGGCTGGCCGTCGGAGATGTTTTCACAAGCTGCTGGATCCAATTTATTGACGCTTAATCGATTATGCATCTCAAGATTTCTCTATCTGCCTGTCGCCGCGATGCCTTATGACATTTACAATGTTATACGGATAATGTCACCTGTGGTCGAACTCAACTGATACGCCAGACCCTATCGGTTAGAGGTGAGCTTTCTATAGGTTGTCCTTCCGGCCCAGACCAAGCAAAGCCGCGCTGCAAAGCTTGATTTTTCGCGGAGGTCGGGATGTATATCTTCAAGCATGCCCGTTTGACGCCGCTTGGTAGAGCGGAATTGGCGTACCGTTTGCTGGACGGCGACCAATCGATTTCGCAAGTCACCAACGCCTTTCACGTTTACGCCAACAACGCCCGCAAATGGACCGAGCGGCTCAAGCAGGCCTGCGCGGAAGGGCTGTCCGATCGTTCGTCGCGCCTGCAACGGCTACGGAAACCCACGCCGCACGCCGGGATCGATGAGATCGTGGCGCTGCACTGTCAGCGCTTCACCGGAAAAGCATATCGCCAAGGTCTCAGTCGTCAGCGCGGCAACACCAAGCCGCGTTCTCAAACACGCCCAGGACCAACGGCAACGCCGAGCGTTTCATTCAAACTGCCTCACACGAATGCGCTTATGCGACCCGCCTATGCGTCATTCGATCGCCGCGTCGATGAGCTTCCCGTCTGGATGCACAGTTACAACCGGCATCGCACGCATGGCGGAATAAAATATCAAACGCCAATCAGCCCCCCTCGGTCTTTCCGAGGACAACCTGCTGAGGCTTCATAGCCAGAGCGCGCTCGTGATTTTCTGATTCGGTAGGAGGATTCCCCGTCGATTCGATCAATCAGTTCGGCTCAAGATTTACAGCGACATAAATTGTGTTACCATCCGCAGCGGTCAGCGTGTTTTTAGCAATTGCACTTGAGCGGCCGGATAAATCTCCGTGATTGAAACGCGGTGTAACTGGGCACGAGTGCTGTTTCTGGAGCGAACGCTGAAAGGCTTCATGGGTTATCTGTAGTGTCGCTGGCCCGCCTACTACATTTTGGGTTGCGCGGGAAAAGATGGTCGCAATCGGGTGCAATGATGGATTTGGACGTTAGACAGGCGATATCGAACGCGTCGGACAAAGGCCGTGCTTTGTGGCCATCTAGAAATGGGCCGAATCGTTTGGAGCCCCAATGCTGGCCAGTGTTGCAGCCCAAATTTAAGTTTGATCCTGGTTCTCGTGTATTCACAATCGGTAGCTGTTTCGCGCGCAGCATTGAGCGAGCGTTGTGCGATCTAGGATTCCAGATCCCAGTCTTTGATTTCTACGGCCAGCATCCGGACCTATTTGTCGGCAACGGCATAAACATGCTCAATCGCTACACGCCACCTTCGATTTTTCAAGAGCTCGAATGGACCCGCAAGATTATGGACCGAGATGACACCGTGCATCTCGATGACATCGAACCGCTGCTTTTAGATGCCGGAAGCGGCCTTGTCTATGATCTATCCAGATTGACACCGAAAGAGTATGGGATCACACTTGAGCAAGCATTGGCGGAACGACGTTTGATCTATAGCCTTTATCAGAGTGCTTTTGATTGCGATGCGGTGGTTATTACGCTTGGCCATATCGAGTGCTGGAAAGATACAGAGACAGGCATGTACGTAGACCTTAGTAGAGGCGTTCTTCGAAACCCCGAAAGATTTCAATTTCGACGGATCGATTATAATGAAGCACTGCAGTGTATTACAGATGCGATTGAAATTATAAACAGGGATAATCCGACGAACATTCTTTTGACAACATCGCCCGTTCCGCTGGCGCGAACATTTACAAGTGACGACGTAATAGTTGCTAATACCTATTCCAAGAGTGTCCTGAGGGCGGTCGCGGGTTCTGTTTCAGAATCAAATCCGAACGTAGACTATTTCCCATCGTTCGAGAGCATCATGCTCACTAAAGAACGTAAGGTGTGGATGGACGATCTAATACACGTCGATCCTAGCTTTGTCGGTTCTATAATGGTGCGAGTAACCGAGTCTTACGTTCCTGACGCAGCGCGAGATTTTTCGTTAATAGAAAAGATGTATCGCCTAATAACGCTGGCGAACGCGGGGGATTGGGAAAACGCTTGTTCCGTCTTCGAAAAATTGCCGATTGATAATTTGCCAGATCAACCCCTTGAGTTTTTTGTCTGTGCGGCTGAATTGGCTGCCCGGCGACAGGACGTCGATTTGGTCAGGGCCATGAATGCCCGTGCTGTAAATGTCGATACAGATTTAAATTTGCGACTCTCTAAAGGACTCCGAGCTGTCGGATTGGAGGACTTGGCGTCGCGCCGTCAGGAAGAGGCACTGAAACTAGGTACGCGATCGACGGACAGTCTGTCGAGTTGGATACATGTACTCGATGTTTCGGGTCGAGTGGACGATTTAGATTGGCTCCTTCACAAAGCCGAGGAGGTTATGCCGGTAGACGTATCCACAGCATGGATGCTCGCGAGCGTCCACGAAAAGCTGGGACGGAGCAAAGATCAAGAGCGTCTCCTACGAACGGTGCTCAGAGAGGATCCGCTGCATGAAGATGCTAGGCTGAAGTTGGCCCATCTCCTTATTGAAGGCGAATGCCGTGCGGAAGGGATGCAATTGCTTCGATCGCTCGCTACCGATGGATCCACTAGCGAATATTTGCACCCATTGGTTAGCGAGCTTTTGACTCTAGGCAGGATCCGAGATGCAAGGTCGCTCGTCGAGCGTCTTGTGGCGGCTAACCCAGAGCACGGCGGGTTGTTGCAACTCGCTTCGACTTGCCAGATGGCAGCTGCGTGCAATTCGGGCGATAGAAATCCCGATCCTGTCGACAGAGGGATTGAACAGGATGTTCCAGTTGCATCCGGGTCACAATAAAGCCGGCACCCAATCCCTTCGAAAATAAACTTAGAGCATAAAAAATGATGAAAGATCCTTCTGTCTCTGTGGAGCGTTTTGATAGCACTGGCGCATCCGGCTTTGTTCCGCGGAATGACGGCGACACGACCGTCATTCTTCGTCTTGTTGACGACAAGAGGATTTTGAGCGTAGCAAGAGCTGAACTGTTTAGGCCAGATGTTGTGGCTAGTGGAAAGTCATCACATCCATACTGTGGTTTTGTTCTTCCTGTTCCCGTAAGCGAGGTGGTACCAGCTTTCGGTAAAATTAATGTCGTGACGGAAGACGGGACCATTATCGCGAGCGGTGCGGAAAGGCAGAAACTGGCTATCAATAGTCAATCAATTCCGGCGGGCGAGATCCTAGATCTATGCTCGGATATATTTTGCGGCGTGGATGGATTCGAGTTCCAACAAGGAATCCTTGCTATTTCGGGCATCGTTCTACCGCCGAATGGGCGGTATCAGGATTTGGAGTGCATAGGGCAAAATGGCGTCGCTTTTAAATGGCATTGGCCAGTTTACACGCCGAGCGCGGAAGAATTCTATTGGTATTACCCAGGTTCTCCCTACATAGGGTTCCGCATCGACATTAACCTCGCCCAAAGCGCGGATCCTTCGTCATTTTTCGAGTTTTATTTTCGCGTCAAAGGCGAAGAAGAGGCGCGGACTAAATTGCGAAATATTTCCCTGCCGAAGGATTTGCGCTCATTTCAGAATTTTCCTAGTGATTTCAGCGTGAAACGAGTGCAACAATTGAGTTCGACCATCGGTGCAATGATCACTGGTTTCACTGACTATCGACGAGTGATTAATCTGGCATCTCGCTATCTTCATCTGGGATCAGCTACCCGAGTTCTGGATTGGGGGTGCGGTTTTGGGCGCGTTGTTCGACATTTCCATAAAGATTTCCCCGACAGTCGAGTCTTCGGAGCTGAGATTGATGATCTAAATTTGAATTGGATGCGCGAACACTTGCCTTCTATCACGCCTATTAGGACGGACCTTGACGCGAAAATTGACTTGCCGGATCAAAGTGTCGATCTCATTTATGGCATCTCAGTAATGACTCACATTCGCGAGTCTCAGCAGGAAGCATGGCTTCGAGAGCTTGCGCGCATTCTCTCTCCGGATGGTGTCTTGATCCTCACGACTTGCGGCAGTGGTGCACTTGCCTTCGGTAGTCGCTGGATATCGCGAAAGCACCTCAATACCTGGCGTGACCGAGGGTTCGTTGAACATGAGCAGGCTTCTGAGTATGACCGCGACATAGGTGGCGACGGGTATTATATTCAGGCGAATCAGAGTTCTGAAAATACTCGACGGCGCTGGGGGCGAATTATTGATATTGTCGACATCATACCTTGTGTTTTCGGTTACCAAGACGCCGTGATTATGCGTCACCGTAAGGCCACGAAGTAGATTTCAAAGTGGGGATGTCCCGGGTCTGGAACGATTTGTATAAAGCAAGGTCGCAGCCTTGAACGAGGTCGGCGCGCTTCGTGCGGTCCTTCTACTCGCCGGGACTTCTTCGGGCGAACAGAGGCGGGATAAATATCAACGAGTTCCGCTACCCAGCATGTCCTCGGTTGCGAAATGCAGCCGGGAGACTGTCAGGATTTCCGTATTCCTCCGGCGGCGGCCGCCTGGCGTTGATCGCAGTTTTTGAGATAGCTGCCTGGCAGGTGGCACGATGATCGTGTCCACTTCTATTACAAGCGGACACTATCGCCGATGTCCCGCAACGATGACGATCCGCCAGCTCGCCGGCACCGGTCCTTGTCTCTCGATGAGAAGCGGCGGATCGTCGACGAGTGCCTCACGGACGGCGCTTCGATCGCCGAGATCGCGCTACGCTACGACCTCAACACCAACCAGCTCTTCACTTGGCGTCAGCAGTTCGGCGTCGTCCCGACCGCACCGCAGGAACTCGCGCCGACCCTGCCTGTTACGATCACGCCGGACACGACGACAGAATGTTCTCCTCCAGGGCCGACCGCCCAGATGGAGATCGTGCTCGCCGAGGGGGATCGGATCATCGTGTGGTCCGATGTCGAGACAGCAGCGCTGTCGCGGGTCGTGAAGGCGCTGCGGCGATGATCCCGCTGCCGGCGGGCTGCCGGGTCTGGATCGCGACCGGCCACACCGACATGCGGCGCGGATGCAAGGCTTGGCGCTTCAGGTGCAGGAGCAGTTGAAGCGTGACCCGCACGCGGGCGATCTCTACATCTTCCGTGGGCGCCGGCTTGGGCGATCTCGCCAAAATCCTGTGGCATGACGGCGTCGGCCTGTCGCTCTACGCCAAGCGGCTCGACCGCGGAAAGTTCATCTGGCCCTCGGCGAGCGCGGGCGCGGTGTCGGTCTCGGCCGGGCAGATGGCCTATATGCTCGAGGGGATCGACTGGCGGAATCCGCAACTCACCCGGAGGCCGCAAAGCGCCGGGTGAGGCCGAAAAAAGCTGGGGTCGGCTGCATTTTGGGGCGCCACAAACCGCGCGATTTGTGATTCACTTCGCCTCATGGACGCTGTGAACCAAGCCCTTCTCGACGAAAACGCGGTGCTGAAAGCGCAGCTTGCCGTCGCGCTTGCAAAGGCGTCGGAAGACATGGCGCTGATCGCGGCGCAAGAGCTCCAGGTCACCAAATTACAACGGCATATCTACGAGCGGAAGTCGGAGCGCTCGGCGAGGCTGCTCGATCAGTTGTCGCTCGAACTCGAAGAGCTGGAAGCGAACGCGACCGAGGACGAACTCGCGGCGGAGCGCGCAGTCGCTAAAAGCGACGACGATCGCCAGCTTCCAGCGCAAGCGGCCGCAGGAGCGCGACACCTTTCCCGAGCATCTGCCGCGCGAGCGGGTCGTGATCGAAGCTCCGGCGACTAGCGCCTGCTGCGGCAGCGCGCGGTTGCGCAAACTCGGCGAGGATGTGACGCGGACGCTCGAGACGACGCCGCGTCAGTGGAAGATCGTCGAGACCGTGCGGGAAAAGTTCACCTGCCGCGACTGCGAGAAGATCACCCAGGCGCCGGCGCCTTTCCATGTCGTCGCGCGCGGCTGGGCGGGTCCGAGCCTGCTGGTGAGTTCGACCGCGAGATCATCCGGGAGCACACCCAAGCCGCCTTTTCCCGCCGCGTACCAGCGCGGCGGGAAAAGGCGGGCGAAAAAAGGCCCGACGGACTTATGGAACGATAAAAATTCCACGGGCGCGCTACCCGCACACGGAAAAATTCACATTTTGACCACGTTCAAGCTAGCTGACGCAACCTGAGTCATATCAGGGCATACCCTGATGCGACGTCACGCGGGCTCAGCATCGTCATGTAACATCTGGGTTGACAGCGACTATTTGTGACAATGTAGGGTCGGGCCTAAACCCTGAGGTGACAGCCATGGCCCGCATTGGTTACGCCCGCGTCAGCACGATTGATCAGGACCTCGACACCCAGCTAGCCCGGCTCAAAGCTGAAGGTTGCGGCGTCATTCGCTCGGAAAAAGCTTCTGGCGGCAGCCGCGAAGGTCGCGCTGAACTGATGACGATTATTGAATTCCTGCGGCCCGGTGACGAACTGATCGTCACACGCCTTGACCGTCTGGGTCGGGACACTCGCGACGTCCTCAATATTGTCCACGAATGCGACCAACGGCAGGCGTTCGTAACCGTTCTCGACCCACACGTGACCACGCGTGGCGAAACCGGCCGAATTGTCATGACGGTGCTCGGCATGGTGGCGCAGTTGGAACGGCGGTTCATCAAAGAGCGTCAGCGCGAAGGCATTGAAAAGGCCAAAGCTGAAGGCGTCTATCGGGGAGGCAAACGACGCATTGATCGAGTGCAGCTTCTCGCCATGGCCAGCGCCGGCCAAGGAGTCGGCGCTATCGCGAAAGCGCTAGGTTGTTCGCGCATGCACGTATATCGTATTCTGGCGGAACCTGACGCACTCCAGAATGCTTTGGAGAGTAAGTCGAAAGATCGTTGGTGAGGCGAGGACAGAGGCCGAATGGCTAAGTTGAATATTTGAGCTGAGCAAAACCGACACCAAATACTTCGATCAAAACGGAATTTCCCCGCCATGTTGCCATAGCGGGGATGATCCTTCGATAGTTTCTAAAGAAACCACCTTGCCGTGGCTTCCCTTCCGATTTCCCCAAAATATTAAAGCAGCTTGGCGAATCTTCGTCAATCGGTTTTGATGGAGTTCCGACGATTTGAAGGGAGCCATTTATGCGTGTCCTGGGTTTGGACGGCGGCATCGCGTCGATTGGCTGGGCGCTTATCGAAATTTTCGAAGATCACGAGCCTTCGGACGGTCGCATTATCGACACTGGAGCCTGGATGTTCGATGCTCCGGAAGAAAAAAGCCAGACTGGCACAAAACTTAAATCAGAGTTGCGAAGAATCTTTCGCGGCCAGCGCCGGGTTATCAGACGGCGTCGCCAGCGCATGAATGAGGTTCGCCGCATACTGCATCGCCATGGCCTGTTGTCTTCCGACAATCGCGACGCGTTGAAACAGCCGGGGCTCGACCCGTGGAAGATCAGGGCCGAAGGGATTGATCGTCTGCTGAGCCCCATCGAATTTGCAGTTGCTCTTGGACATATCGCGCGCCATCGCGGATTCAAATCGAACTCCAAGGGCGCGAAGACGAGCGATCTGGACGCCGAGAGCTCCAGGATGAAAAAGGCGGTGGGGGAAACGCGCGAAAAGCTCGCCCGCTTCGGCTCGCCGGCGAAATTGCTCGTCGAAGACGAGGGGTTCGTGCTACGTCAAACGAAACTGAAAAGTGGTGCGCTTGAAACCGTGCGCCGTTTCCGCAATCGTGACGGCGACTATTCCCGCTCGCTCTTGCGCGATGATCTCGCGGCTGAAGTCCGTGCGCTTTTTCGCGCACAGGCGAGGCTTCAATCTACCTTCGCGAAGGTGGAACTTGAAGCGGAGTTTACGCAGGCCGCATTCTTCCAGCGTCCCTTGCAAGACAGCGAGAGGCTTGTTGGCCCCTGTCCCTTCGAGCCCGCCGAGAAGCGTTCGCCGAAACGTGGTTATTCTTTCGAGTTGTTCCGCTTTCTGTCGCGACTGAATCATCTGACGTTGCGCGAAGGGAGCGAAGAGCGAACTCTCACCGTGGAAGAACTCAGAACGGCCGCGGCCGATTTCGGCGGAGTCGCCAAATTCACCTTCTCGACGCTCCGAAAAAGGTTGGCGTTACCGGATATTGCGATCTTTGTCGGCATAAAGGCCGACGACGAAAAGAAGCTCGATGTCGTGGCGCGCTCTGGAGAGGCCGCCACAGGAACCGCGCGTTTGCGGCGCGTCGTAATCGACGCGCTCGGCGAACTCGCCTGGGGCGCGCTGATCAGCGCGCCAGAACGGCTCGACAAGATCACCGAGATCATCACCTTCCGCAGCGATCTCGACCGCATTCGCGCCGGTCTGATTGAAGCGGGTTTTGACACGCCGCTCATTGAGGCGATCGTCCGAGCCGCAGCCGACGGAAAGCTCGACGCCTTCACCGGCGTCGGCCATATCTCCGCCAAAGCCGCGCGCAACATCATTCCCGGCCTCATGCGCGGGATGACCTATGACAAGGCTTGCGCGGCCGCAGGCTACGACCACACGGCAAGTCGTGAACGCGACGCCTTCGATGTCGGCATGCACGGCAAGGAAGCGCTGAAGAAAATTCTTCAGGAAGAACGTATCTCCCGAGAACTCGTCGGCAGCCCCTCGGCGCGCAAGGCGCTGATCGAGGCGGTCAAGCAGGTCAAGGCCATCATCGAGAAATACGGCGTCCCCGACCGCATCCATGTCGAACTGGCGCGCGATGTCGGCAAGTCCATTGAAGAGCGGCGCGACATCCATTTCGGCATCGAAAAGCGCAGCCGACAGAAGGACAAGCTGCGTGAACTTTTCGGTAAGGAGGTCGGCCACCTGCCACAGGACGGCGAGCGCGGAAAGGAGGAATTGCTTCGTTTCGAATTGTGGAATGAACAAATGGGGCGCTGCCTCTACACCGACGAATATATAAATCCGAAGCAGCTCGTCGCCTCGGACAATTCGGTCCAGGTGGACCATATTCTACCCTGGAGCCGCTTTGGCGACGACTCCTATCTCAACAAGACACTCTGCACGGCCAAGGCCAATCAGGATAAGAAGGGCCGCACGCCTTACGAATGGTTCAGGGCGGATAAACCCGAAGCCGAGTGGGATGCCTTCGTAGCCCGCGTCGAATCCATTCAATTTATGAAGGGACTGAAGAAACGAAACTACAAGCTCAAGAATGCGGAAGAGGCGGCGGAAAAATTCCGTAGCCGCAATCTCAATGACACGCGCTGGACATGCCGGCTGCTCGCCGAGGCCCTGAAGCAGCTCTACCCGAAGGGCGAAAAGGACAAGGACGGCAAGGAACGGCGGCGCGTCTTCACGCGACCGGGCGCGCTAACCAATCGTCTGCGCCGTGCTTGGAGTTTGCAGCGGAGAAAGAAGAGCGAAAAGGGCGAACGCATCGCGGACGATCGCCATCATGCGCTCGACGCAATCATTGTAGCTGCGACCACCGAGTCCTTGCTTATTCGCGCCACCCGAGAGGTGCAGGACATCGAGCGCAAAGGGCTTCATTACGATCTGACAAAAAACATCACGCAACCATGGCCTGGGTTCGCGGACGAAGCGCTGGATGCGGTCGAAAAAGTCTTCGTCGCACGCGCTGAACGGCGGCGGGCGCGCGGCAAGGCGCATGACGCGACAATCCGCCATATCGCCGTGCGCGACGACGAAGCGAAGGTCTATGAGCGCAAAAAAGTCGGCGATATCAAACTCGGCGATCTAATCCGCGTGAAGGACGCCGAGCGCAACGCGCCCTTGATTGAGAACCTGCGAAAATGGATCGAGGCGGGAAGCCCTAGGGACAATCCGCCGCTCTCGCCGAAGGGCGATCCGGTTTCGAAGGTGCGGCTCGTCACCAAGAACAAGGTCAACATCACACTCGACACCGGCAATCCCGAGCGCTTGGCAACTGTCGATCGTGGCGAGATGGCGCGGGTGGATGTTTTCCGCAAGGCTAACAGGAAGGGGAAATACGAATATTATCTTGTACCGATTTATCCGCATGAAATTGCGACGATGGAAACGCCGCCGATGCGGGCGGTGCAGGGCGGCGGCGACGATGATAAATGGCCGGAGATCGATTCGACGTTCGAATTCCTGTGGTCGATTAACCAGCTATCTCTACTTGAACTTACAAAGCCGGATGGCGAAGTCATACGATCATACTTCCGCAGCCTCGATCGCAATACCGGAGCGCTTACGGTTTCGGGCATTGCAAACTCGACAGCGACAAGGAAAGGGATAGGAACAAGGACGCTCATCGACTTCAAGAAGCTTCATGTCGATCGCCTCGGTCAAATTTTCGAAGTAGAGCGTGAGTTGCGTACTTGGCGTGGTGAAACATGGCGTGGAAAGGATTGCATCTGAGCCGACCGGCGCGGCTCGCTATCGCCGATAATCAAATTGTCGTGGCGCAGGACGACGGCGAGGTGCGCGTGGCGCTGGAAGACGTCGCCTATGTGGTGCTCGACGCGCCCCACGCCACGCTCACCTCCACCTTGCTCTCCGCCTGCATGGACGCGGGCGTCGTCATCGTCAGCGTCGATCAACGCCATACGCCGAACGGGGTGACGCTGCCCTTTCATTCTCACCACCGTCAGGCGGGGGTCGCCGCAATGCAAATCGCGCTCGGCGAGCCCTTCAAGAAACGCTGCTGGCAGCGCATCATCGTCGCCAAGATCGAGAATCAGGCGGCGCATCTCGAAAGTCTCGGCCGCGACGCGCAGGCGTTGCGCGCCATGGCCAAGCTCGTCGGCTCCGGCGACCCCGACAATGTCGAGGCGCGCGCTGCTCGCAACTATTGGCGCGCGCTTTATGAGGATTTCACGCGCGACGATGCTCGCGACTTGCGCAACAAGATGATGAATTACGGCTATGCCGTCGCGCGCGCGGGCGTCGCGCGCGCGCTCGTGGCCTTCGGCCTGTTGCCGGCCTTCGGGGTGCATCACGCGAGCGTGACGAACGCCTTCAATCTCGTCGACGACATTCTTGAGCCTTTCCGCCCCTTCGTCGACGCACGCGCATCGCTGCGTGCGAAAGACCGTGAAAAGAACAGCGAACTGACGATCGAGGATCGCCGCGCCATGGCGGGTGTTCTGCTCGCCGATGCGGTTGTCGGAAGGGAAACGGTGAGCCTGCTTGTCGCGAGCGAAAAGGCGGCGGAGAGTCTCGTTCGGGCGATGGAAGGATCGAGTGCGGCGTTGCTCCGCCTGCCCGCCTTCTTGGCGAAAAAGGGGTTGCCGCCATGAAAACCGGGGAGGTCCGATATATGTGGCTCTTCGTTTTCTTCGATCTGCCGGTCGGCACGAAAGTCGAGCGGCGCAACGCCACGCGGTTTCGCAATTTCCTGAAGGACGACGGCTTCCTGATGCTGCAGCTTTCCGTTTATGCACGTGTCATGCGCGGCGAAGAAGCTGTGGAAAAGCACCTCGCCAGGGTCACGAAGAACCTTCCGCCCAAGGGGAGCGTGCGTACTTTGAGCGTCACCGAGCGCCAATACGCCCGCATGAAGCTCCTGATCGGCGAATCGACAAAAAATGAAAAAGCCGCGCCGCAACAACTCGTCCTGCTGTGATTTCCGTCCCGGCAAGAGGCGAAAATCATCCGCATTTCAGGTGCTTGTGCGCGAGCTAGCCTACCACGGGGAAATCGGTAGGGAAGCCACGGCAGAGGTTCAGGGCGTGCGCGCGTTCGGCTCAGCCTACCACGGGGAAATCGGTAGGGAAGCCACGGCACGATGGATGACGAAGATGCGATCGCTGCGAGCCTACCACGGGGAAATCGGTAGGGAAGCCACGGCTGTCCATCGCTTGTTTCGTGTCGGCGGCGAAGCCTACCACGGGGAAATCGGTAGGGAAGCCACGGCGTCAACGTAGGAATATGATTTTTAGAACGAAGCCTACCACGGGGAAATCGGTAGGGAAGCCACGGCGTTTCCAATGCGCAGCCGGCGGCGGCGGATAGCCTACCACGGGGAAATCGGTAGGGAAGCCACGGCGAGTCTCTGCATCGTTTTGACCGAAGTCCGAGCCTACCACGGGGAAATCGGTAGGGAAGCCACGGCCCCCAGCGGCGCGGATGGCGGCGGCGATGGAGCCTACCACGGGGAAATCGGTAGGGAAGCCACGGCCAGCCGGGCTCCCACCTGATGATTTCACCCAGCCTACCACGGGGAAATCGGTAGGGAAGCCACGGCAGGAGCTGCTGCAGGAGGACTGAGCATGCTAGCCTACCACGGGGAAATCGGTAGGGAAGCCACGGCCAGGGCGAGCGCGGCGAGAAGGGCGACCCCAGCCTACCACGGGGAAATCGGTAGGGAAGCCACGGCAAAAGGTCCGCGCGATGAAGCGCCGGCTGGAGCCTACCACGGGGAAATCGGTAGGGAAGCCACGGCACCGTTTTCGCGTGGCGCCGTTATCGCGCCAGCCTACCACGGGGAAATCGGTAGGGAAGCCACGGCCACCACTGCCGAAGCGCTCCCCCACGACGAAGCCTACCACGGGGAAATCGGTAGGGAAGCCACGGCCGCCTCGGGCGCAGGCGTTTTCGGAGGACGAGCCTACCACGGGGAAATCGGTAGGGAAGCCACGGCCTCTCGTCATGATGGAGACGAAACACCTTGAGCCTACCACGGGGAAATCGGTAGGGAAGCCACGGCCACGTCATCCGATCAGGCGCGTCTCGCGCGAGCCTACCACGGGGAAATCGGTAGGGAAGCCACGGCGTGCGCCGAGAACGCGAAAAACAAGAATGTAGCCTACCACGGGGAAATCGGTAGGGAAGCCACGGCCATAGTGGTCAGTCCATGCCGAGCGCGGCGAGCCTACCACGGGGAAATCGGTAGGGAAGCCACGGCACGATCGAGGATCGAAATGCGCCGCTCCCGAGCCTACCACGGGGAAATCGGTAGGGAAGCCACGGCCCGCGAGGGCCGCCGCGTGGGCCGCCGCGAAGCCTACCACGGGGAAATCGGTAGGGAAGCCACGGCCCACCTGGTATCGGCTCATGCAGCGGCTCGAGCCTACCACGGGGAAATCGGTAGGGAAGCCACGGCCAGCATGGCCAGGTCGCCAAGCCCGCCGAAAGCCTACCACGGGGAAATCGGTAGGGAAGCCACGGCCTGTCCATTGCCTGCTTTGTGTCGGCGGCGAAGCCTACCACGGGGAAATCGGTAGGGAAGCCACGGCCTGATCTGCGCGCCCCATTTCTATGCCTGTAGCCTACCACGGGGAAATCGGTAGGGAAGCCACGGCAAAAGGTCCGCGCGATGAAGCGCCGGCTGGAGCCTACCACGGGGAAATCGGTAGGGAAGCCACGGCAAAGGTCATGAACCTTTCCGACGCTGTGGAAGCCTACCACGGGGAAATCGGTAGGGAAGCCACGGCGACGCGGCGAGCGAGGTCTTGCCGATGCCTAGCCTACCACGGGGAAATCGGTAGGGAAGCCACGGCACTCCCGCGCGACGCATCCGGCCGTTGCAAAGCCTACCACGGGGAAATCGGTAGGGAAGCCACGGCGCTCGAGCACGTCGCCTTGAAGGCCGGTCTAGCCTACCACGGGGAAATCGGTAGGGAAGCCACGGCAAGTCAATGCTCGACCCGTTCCAGACCGGAAGCCTACCACGGGGAAATCGGTAGGGAAGCCACGGCAAGCCCGATGATCGTGCCGGCGGCAAGGACAGCCTACCACGGGGAAATCGGTAGGGAAGCCACGGCCAAGACGCGCTCCGGTGACACGCCCCGCACAGCCTACCACGGGGAAATCGGTAGGGAAGCCACGGCAACCATGGACCGGCGAGTGCTTTCGCCGACAGCCTACCACGGGGAAATCGGTAGGGAAGCCACGGCTTCCTTGGCCGCGTCCTCGAAACTTCCGTCAGCCTACCACGGGGAAATCGGTAGGGAAGCCACGGCCCTGACTTCGACGCTAACGGTCAAATTGATAGCCTACCACGGGGAAATCGGTAGGGAAGCCACGGCTGAAAAGTGCGATGATATCGCCGCAGTGCGAGCCTACCACGGGGAAATCGGTAGGGAAGCCACGGCTCGTTGACGGCTGCATGGCGTGGTGCTGCGAGCCTACCACGGGGAAATCGGTAGGGAAGCCACGGCGCCAGACGGCGACCTGTCTCACAACGAAGCAGCCTACCACGGGGAAATCGGTAGGGAAGCCACGGCTTCCTTGGCCGCGTCCTCGAAACTTCCGTCAGCCTACCACGGGGAAATCGGTAGGGAAGCCACGGCAGCGGCGATAATGTCGCGCACGGCGGCCGGAGCCTACCACGGGGAAATCGGTAGGGAAGCCACGGCCTTGTTGCCCTTGTCGTCGCCACGCGCGCAAGCCTACCACGGGGAAATCGGTAGGGAAGCCACGGCAGTTTCGACGTGCTCGACTTCGGCTCCATGAGCCTACCACGGGGAAATCGGTAGGGAAGCCACGGCACTTGAACCCGTCGCCATCGACGAACGGGGAGCCTACCACGGGGAAATCGGTAGGGAAGCCACGGCCTCGCCGCCTCTTTGAAGGGCGCGGCGAACAGCCTACCACGGGGAAATCGGTAGGGAAGCCACGGCTCTTTTCCGAGTCTCTGGTCCGGCCGATGTAGCCTACCACGGGGAAATCGGTAGGGAAGCCACGGCGCTATCGGCGATGTGTCCGTCGAACCTTCGAGCCTACCACGGGGAAATCGGTAGGGAAGCCACGGCAAGTTCCTTGAGGGCCTCGTCTTTTCCAGCAGCCTACCACGGGGAAATCGGTAGGGAAGCCACGGCGCTCACGGCGGACGCTGGCGCCGCGGTCGGAGCCTACCACGGGGAAATCGGTAGGGAAGCCACGGCGCGGCCTCGCTCTCACTGCGATGTCAGCAAAGCCTACCACGGGGAAATCGGTAGGGAAGCCACGGCCTCAACGACGGTCAGCATCGTCTTCATGCGAGCCTACCACGGGGAAATCGGTAGGGAAGCCACGGCCCCCATACGGTGAACCGCCTAACCACGTTGAGCCTACCACGGGGAAATCGGTAGGGAAGCCACGGCATTGTTGATGGCGTTGACCATGTTCTGCCAAGCCTACCACGGGGAAATCGGTAGGGAAGCCACGGCGGCGATCGCGAAGGGTCCGGAGACCGCGGCAGCCTACCACGGGGAAATCGGTAGGGAAGCCACGGCTGCGCCGTCCGGGTATGGTGCAATGGGTTGAGCCTACCACGGGGAAATCGGTAGGGAAGCCACGGCAGGAACGCGCACACCCGATCTGCCGCAGGTAGCCTACCACGGGGAAATCAGTAGGGAAGCCACGGCTGGCATAGGCCGTCGCGCTCGTGCATGTCTAGCCTACCACGGGGAAATCGGTAGGGAAGCCACGGCCTTACCTCCAGTGGCTGTCGCTGTTCGCCAAGCCTACCACGGGGAAATCGGTAGGGAAGCCACGGCTGGACCCGCCAAGCTCCAGCGGGGAAAGCCAGCCTACCACGGGGAAATCGGTAGGGAAGCCACGCAGGGGAATCGGGTGAAGGATTAAGCGGCGATCAGGCTTGCGAGAAAGTCGTCATCCCATGCGGCGGTCACGCCAAACCGCTCCTTCACGCGCTCGACGCCGCCTCATGCCTCTACGCCGAACCAACAGGCAGCCCCTGTGAGGAGCTGTCCATCGCGCAGATCAATATTCGTCCGCAAACATGATGGTGAGGACACGAACGGTCTGCGCAGGGTCGGCGGGATTCTCCGAGCCGCCCACCATGTCGAGCGAATAGTAGTCGATTTTCCAGAAGAGGTTTCGACGGTTGTGCTCGAACGCCCCAAAATCGTGCTCGCCGTACGGGTCATTCTCGGGCGTGAAGGCATTGAAGCTCATCACCTTGCGCATGATCGCAGCTTGGTCGCCCAAAGGCAGGCTGGCGACGCCTGCGGTCATCATGAATTTGCCAGCAACGCTCCCTTGGCGCCTGAAGGCGTCGTTGAGGTGGCGAATGCGATCGGTCTGGTCTTCATAGGTTTGGGTCGGCATGGGGGCTCCTCGGTCGCTCCGCATGCGCAAGCCGAGCAACGCTGCCTGTGTTGGGGTTTGGCGAGATTTGCGGGACAACGCCAGCCCTCGGCGCGACAAGCGCGCGGCCGATCGTCACCGGCCGATTTGGGTGATTTCGACCCGGAACGTTTTTTCATCATCCGAGCGCGTCACCATGTAACGAACCGGGAGGGTGAAGGCGGTCTGGCTGGATGAGCCGATGCTGCATTGGCACAATGATCGGTTTCCGGTTTCATTCACGGTCGTGATCTCGCGCGCCTTGAATCCGGTCCCGAACATTTCGGCGGTGAAAGGAAGGGCGCGAAGGCCGCTTTCGATTTGCGCGATAACGGCTGGATGGCCACAACCGACTTTCGCGCCGCCGCGCGTCGCGATCAGAAAGATCAGCAGCAGGAGCGCCGCAAAACCGAACAAGATTTTCTTGGCGATGCCCATCTCAGGTCCCCTCGGTCAAAACGTTGTCAGTGAATTTCTGGGAGCGAGGCCCGGCCGTCAGCGAAACGCCCGGGCCCTTCGCTCATGCGGGGTCGTGCGGCAGCAACCCGACTTGCGAAATTTTCCGCGCGAACAGCGGTTCGTCGGGCCAGGACCACCACTGCAGTTTCAGCAGGTCGCCATGAACCTCGATGACGACCGCCTCGTACCAGCCCTCGTTCGGGCCGGTGGTGGCGAGCACGAGGCTACCCGCCCCGATATCGCCCCAGCCTTTGGCAGGCGTTGCCTCGGCCGTATCGGGCGGCTGGTCGCCGCCCCCGGCCCCCGAATGGCCGTCAAGCGGGCTTGCCGTGGCCATACGGGCGGGCTTGGGGCTTTTGGCTGGTAAGCCGGCGGCGGCGACGATCGACGCATACAGGCTGGCCTTGACGAAGGGCACGAAAGCCCGGCCGCTGGCGAACACCTTGCCCCGGGGCAGCTTGGCCGCAAGCGCCTTTAACTCGGCCGTTTCGAGCTTCACCACCCGCATGCCCATCAGCCCCGCCGCCTTGCTGGCCAATTTTGCGTCGGCTTTGTCGAAGATTGAGGCGTGCGGCTTGCGGGTGTCGTCCAGCCCCATGACCACGAGTACGGGCTCACCATTGTCTTGGGCTGAGTGTTTTGGCTTGGCGCTCATCGTGACCCCCCAGAAACGACGAAGGGGGCCAGAGGCCCCCGTTTCGGTTGAATGATCGATGGCGCGTGTGGTGGCCGCAGCGGCGGCCGACAAGGGTTTGTCATGAGTTTTCCCAAAAGCTGAGCCGTGGCCACAATGGCCCGGCACGGCCATTATATAGGACTATTTTCCTATTGTCAAGATCAAGGCTTAAGGCGATCTTCGCCGCCCCGCCATCGTCTGAAACCGGCGCAATGTCGGCGAGCAAAACGGCCGGGAAACTGGACAGCTCTTTGCGCTGTCCGGCGTCAACAGCCCGCGCCTTTCGGTCGGGCCTAATCGCGAGCGTCCTTGAGCGGCACGCGATCGCAATTGGCAAAGGAGGGACAATGAGTGTTTTCGCAGCGACGACGGTCGTCGATCCGGTTGCCGTTGCAGATGTCCCAACCCCAGGCTGCGCAGAAGCCCCAAAGCGCGTGCTGGACGAAGCGCGGGAAGATCGCGGGATTTGCAGGGTTGAATTCGCGGGTGTCGATGCGCTGCGCCAAGCCCATGATAATCTCGGCGCAGCCGTTCGGCGCATAGCAGCCGGGACCGTAAGCGTGTTCGGCGTTGAACCGCCGCAGAACGCCTGCCCTGTGCAGGAAATTGTGAACGAGGGTGTCGATGGCGATCATGTTTGCGCCGGTCGTCATCCATCGTTCCCGCTCAGGGTCGCCCGCGAGGAGAAGGTCGGCCAGCATCATGTTCCATAGCTTCGGGCCGACGCCGTCGATATGGCGCAGCGGATCGAGGAGAGAGGCTTGCATGAGCGCGGCGCGCCCTGAAACGCCGACGCCGGGGTCGGCAGCCGCCAGCCTTTCGTCAATCCAGCCGACAAAATCGCCGTCGCAAACGTCCCGCATGAAAAGGAACAGGCTGTAGGCGGCGACGTTCAGCGCGCCTTTCCGCAATGGATGTTTGGGAAGCGGGCAAAACGGCAGGAGGCCAGGCTCGGCGCAGGTTCCCGCCCCCTTCCGATAGCCGCAAGAGCCGAAGGCCCAGTAGCAGCGCAGTCGCGGACAGATCGGGACGTGGCGAAGCGCCCTTTCGACGCCGGCAAATCGAACGCCGCCATGCCGGGCGTCGAAGCCGAAAGCAACCGCGTCGGTGATCCCTTGGAGCGAGATCAGCCTCGTCAGCCAATCGAAAATCGGCCGGCTATCGCGCTGCTTCACCGCGTGCTGAACGCCCGCTTCGCGCAGACCGGCCCCGATTTCGTCGAGATAACTGCGTGGCGCCAGTAACACCGCGGGGCGCGTGACGTGAAGGACGAACCTCCAATCAGGATTGAAGCGTCGCATTCAATTTCGCCTTTCGAGCACGCTCGTAGCATCGCCCGAATAGCAGGGGTCAAGGGTGTCGCGGATCGACGTCAAACCGTGAGCCGTAAATACCAATTGTAGTCGTAGCTAACCGGCAGGCAGTGGATGCGCCTCGCATGTCGAAGCTACCTCATCGGCACTAACCAATACGGGGACCGTGAAATTCGGGACTCGTAGTTGGACCCCCATGCCCGAAAGGTGATTGAACGATGGTAGACCAACATACAACAGTCAAATCGACCAGCCATACCCATAGATACGATCACGCGAACAGTTGGGCGTCGGCAGCAGGTAGACGGGAAATTGTGACTCACTGGGGTCGCTATATCGAGAACCAAGTAAATGATGGCTGGACGCCGTACTTGCTCACTTTCCAATATCGGCAGATAGGAGGCTCTCGTCGGCGAATGATCGATGAAATGAGCAAAGAGGTAGAGCGGGTTTATGCGACCTTGCTCACACGCGTAGTTCGGAGACCTGCTTCGCCCCACAGCTTAGGCAAGCACCCGGTTTGGATCGTCTGCCCAGATTACCCGGTTTGGAAACGGGAAAAACAGCTCGTAAGGGATGTCACGGTGAACGACGGAATCCATTTTCAGGGCATCGGTCTGATGCCGCCGAAATCAAGGCTCGCGCAGCCTCTGGACGAGCATTTTGATGAAAACGCGGCTTTCTACGTCCGGGGAAAACTCCCCCTTATCCGGGCACACGCCAAGCCGATAACTGAAAGTATCGGGCGCGCGACCGATTACACAATGAAGGCTTTCAAGACCGGTCGCGTTTCGCATGACGAAATGCTAATCCTTCCGCGGGCGCTCAGCGAAATCGTCCGCAGATAGGACAGGATCGCGAGGCAGCTATCTAAAGCTGCCTCGCGATACGCGCCAGGTTATTTTATGGCCGCCCCCCTACTGACTTTTAGAACCGCTATCTTCAAACCCCGCTCCGTTCGCCCAAGGATTTTGATCTTGAGCAAGGGTTGAGATCCGATCGGCAAGCTCAGCAATCTTTCCCCTTCTCCCTCCAATGTCGCTTTTAGCGTTATGCCAATCCCGCCCTGGCGGAGAGGCCCTTTTAGAACCACTGCGTTATCTGCTGTTGCCTTCGACACTGTTGGCATATGTGTTGCAGGCAACGTCGGAATATTTTCGCTGCGTCTGGAACTCTTCTCCTTCGCGTTCCTACGGGCAAGTGCTTCAATACCTCCAGCCCGCTTGATAGCCTTGGGAATGTCTGCAGGTCCCACGCCCATTTTCATTAGGGGGCCGACCGCGCAGTACCACTTGCTGGCTCGTTTTTTTTCCTTCGACATCCATAGCAAGACGAAGCGCAGCGCTTGGCTAGGCTTTTTCGGGTCGGGCTTTCTGTTTCGAGATTTCCACATGTTAGCGTTACAGAATTTGCGCCAGTGCCATATATGTTTCTCCAGGAAGCACGCGACCGCGCACCCCCGAGCGATGGCTGACCTAATAGCGCGACGATGGCCTTCCTCGCTCTTTTTGACGTCGCGCCTCAGGTCGTCCAGCACCGCAAAAAAATCGGTTTTTAGCGTGCTCGCGTTCGGTAGTATTCTCTCTGACGCGGGCGTAACGATGGCCTGCGCCGGCGTGCCCTTTTTCGCTTTACGCGATTTTCGGGTGGCGACGGGCTTTTGAACGCCGCACTTCGCCGACTGCTCGGGGGCTTTCTTCTTTTGGGCTTGCAACCTGCTCATGCTCAGCCCTCCCCACCACTGATTTTCTCGATCAGCGCTCGGATATCCTCGACCGACCAAACGGTGGTCCTGGGCCCAAGCTTTAGCGGTTTGGGGAACCTTCCCTCCTTCACCCCAGCCCACCAAGTCGACCGGCTCACCGGGATCGGGCCTTTCGGCGCCAGGATAGAAGAGAGTCGCACGAAACCTGTCCTTAGGAAAACGTCCCACTCGGCGCACCGCGCCGTTATGGACGCCGTTTGCTTGCGATAGGTATCGAGGCGCGTCGTGAAGTTTTCGCGATTATCGTCTGTGCTGACCGGTTGACCGACCGCAAATATTTCACGCTTACGCACCCGGTCGACGAGAGCATCTTCAGCCTCGGCGAGTTTCACGACCGCATCCCGGCTGATGCCCTTCTTAGTCAGCGACTCCGGGAGAGCCTCCGCTTGGGCGCTCGTGTGAGGGAAGCCGTCGAGAGTTTGTTTTTCCATATGGTTGCCTCCGTTTTGAGATCGGAGACATCTTGACAAACTGGGGACGTGACTTGGCCGATTTCGGAAAGCACGATCCGAAATCGGCTATTCAGCGCTCGGGAGGAGAAGAATATTCCAGATCTACAACTGCGTTGTTCAACCAATTTTTTGCTGTATCTTCGCTCAGCTTCAAGTTGTGCTCTTCAGCATAGCTTGCTATCTGTTTTGCAGCGGAATTGCGTCTATCTGTTCGGAACTCGAATCTTCCAATCGCCATTGCCAATATCATGCGCAACAACGTGAATTTCTCTTTGGTTGAAACATCAGATTTTATTTGTCTTAACGCAAACTCGTGTCGTTGCTTCATGATTCTGTTTTGGCTCTCCAGAGATCGTATTTTGTCCCGAAGCTTTACGTAGTTCGGGTCACTGTTGCGTTTCGAGGGCCGAACATGTTTTACCAACTCGGAAGGGCATGACATTCCAACTTCCTTCGCCCACTTAAGAAATACTGCAGGTGACAATGGCTCATCGAGATGCCCCGCGGCAATTGCGCGAGTCACACGTTGTTTGCGCTGCTCATACTCATTTGCAAAGGGTGAATATGCCTTCCCGAGACGCTTAAGCGAGCGCGCATTCACGATACGCGGCTCTTTCCCAAGGGACAGGGCGACGGCTTCCTCAGCGCTCCAGGCCGCATAAACGGCCCAGGAATCGAACTTCGGATCAGCCTTAGGCTCGTTGAAAAAGCGCCACTTATCTTGCTGTGAGCCAAGCGCTTCGCGGCGCGCCTGCTCGGCCAGTTTCTCTTGCCTATACAGCTGGATTAACTCGTTGTCAGCGAGCGACACTAGTTCTGTCCGATAAGCGATCATTTCCACAATAAGTCGGCGAACGACTGCTATGCGATCGTCGGCCTGAACTTCATTTTCCTCTATAAAGTGCTCAACTTCGGTGCGGAACATGTCACAAAATTCTCGAATAGATTCATCAGTGAATTGCGCAATATCCGAGCAGCCTTGTGCGCGGGAAATTGAATTAAAAAATAGGTGCATCTGATGTCGATAATAGGGGTACTTCAATTTGACTAGGTAGGTAACCTGGTCTGGCTTAGCCATTTTTTGTTCCTATATCGCTCGTGCAGTGCTGCCCCCATAGTTTCAACAGCTCCCGTCTTTTTTCAACTAGGTCTGTTCGACGGTAGGCGGCCTCCACCTTATTTTCGACCGCGTGAGCGAGTGACGCCTCTGCAACCTCCCTGGGAAAGCTCGTACATTCAGCAGCCCAGTCGCGGAACGAAGAGCGAAAACCATGGGCAGTTGTCTTCAATTTCAAGCGCCTTAGGGCCATGAGAAAGACCATATTTGATAACGGGCGCTCTGAGCTTCTGCCTGGGAAAACGAAAGGGCTCCCGGCGCTTGCGGCTTTTGCCTGCTCGAGAATTACGAGGCATTGGTCCGTCAAAGGGACTCTGTGGGCGCGGCCGGCTTTCATCCTCTCAGCGGGAACAGCCCATAACCTATTCGTCACGTCGAATTCCGACCACCGGGCCCCAAGAACTTCGTTCGTTCGAGAAGCCGTCAGGATCAGGAATTCAAACGCGAGCCGAGCACTTTCACTGATGCCTGGGTCCGAGCGCAAGCGAGCCAGAAAAGATGGCACCTCAGCGTAGGCAAGCGCGGCATAATGTTCGCCTCGGTCCGTCTGCCTAGGCAAACCTTTGGTTATACCTTCAACCGGGTTATCGCCCGTGCGAAAGCCCGCCGCCTTGGCCCAATTCAGGACGGTACCAATCCTCTGGCGGACACGACGGGCGGTTTCTGGCTTGGTCAGCCAGATCGGGGCGAGAACTTGTAGCACATGGGGGCTGTCTATCTGGTGGACTGGCATCTGCCCAAGGATCGGAAAAGCATATTGGCTCAGCGTGTTCATCCACTGGGCTGCATGCTTGCTGTTTCTCCAGCTAGGCTTATGTTCTTCAAAGACGCGCTGAGCGGCTTCGTCAAAGGTCGGGATGGTGATTGCAGTTCGCCGCTTTTCGGCTAGGGGGTCTCCGCCCTGCCGCGCAAGCTTGCGGTAGCTGAGCGCCTTTTCTCGCGCCTCAGCGAGCGAAACGAGGGCGACCCCACCAAGCCCAATGTCACGACGCCGCCCTTGAATGACAGTTCGCAGCAGCCAGCGTTTAGCTCCAGAAGGGTCGACGACAAGATAGAGGCCATTGCCGTCGGCATATCGGCCCGGTTCTTTCAGGGCCCTCACTTGGATCGCCGTCAGCGCCTTCTCAGGATGCTTCCCTCGCTTCGGCATACCGTCCGCCCAATTTGTCTGCCCCACATTTTCACCCACATATTATTCGAGCTTGGATGGGAGGGCAACGGACCGAGCTGGACCACAACAAAGACAAAAGTAGCTTTAAATCAGTGTATTATTGGATAATACCGGACAGGATCGGACTTCAACTCGGCGGACGCCCCCTCCGCCATAATCAGACTGCAGCAGACTGAAATTGCGCGATTTTTGCCGGGCGTTTTAGGTTGTGCCCTATCTCCCGCGCAACGCCCCACCGGGCGAGCGAACCGGCGCGCAGGCGAAACGCGGCCGCGCCGGCTTTACGGTAAATTAATCCTTTTCCTTTCTGCTCGAATTCGCGTGAGCATTCCGATTCCGGTGTGTGGGAACGCCGATGCGCGAGACTCGAGGCGCAGATGAGAGAAAGCCCCAACAATAGCCCCTCCGAATCCGGCCGCGCCGCCGCCTCGGGCCGGGGAACGTCCATGCCGGCGGGGAAGACAAACTCCCGCCTGAAATATGACGATCTGGCCGGCTCTTCCATGCTGAGGCGGTCGGGGAAAGCGGCGGCCAATCAGCCGTCGCGAGGCGACCCGGGAACGAAGCTTCTGTCCGCGCGTCGCCGGGGCGGGGTCGAGCAGATTCTCGGAAAGCAATTGCGAGACCTGTATCGATCCGTCCTCGCCGAGCCGGTCCCCGCAAGATTTGTCGAGCTGTTGAACAATCTCGAGGCGCGGCGCAATCACTAGAGCATTTCCCTGTATTTCTGAATCGGGAGGGATTCCTGTTTTAGCAGGAGTGTGATTCAAGATGCTGGCTGGGCGGAGGCCAGCATCCAATGGTTCGACCTCTCTCCAATGATCTTCGAGAGCGTGTGGTTGCGTCGGTTTTGGCTGGCGAGAGTTGCCGCGCCGTGGCTTTGCGCTTTGGCGTGGCCGTGTCATCGGTCGTGAAGTGGTCGCAGCGCCAGCGCGAGACGGGCTCGGTCGCGCCGGCGAAAATGGGCGGCTATCGCAAGCGCGTGCTGGAGCCGCATCGCGCTTTCATTGTCGAGCGTCTGGCGCAGACGCCGCATTTGACGTTGCATGGCCTCAAGGACGAGCTGCTGGCGCGCGGGGTCAAGGTTTCGCACAACGCCATTTGGATGTTCCTGCGCCGCGAGGGGCTGCGGTTCAAAAAAACGCTGCTGGCGCTCGAACAAGGCCGCGCTGACATTGCGCGACGGCGCAAGCGCTGGCAATCGCTGCAAGCGCGCCTCGATCCCAGGCGGCTGGTCTTCATCGACGAGACCTGGATCAAGACGAACATGACGCCGCTGCGCGGCTGGGGCCCCAAGGGCAAGCGCTTGCGCGGCCTCGCGCCGCACGGCCATTGGCGCACGTTGACCTTTCTCGGCGCGCTGCGCTGCGATCGTCTCGACGCGCCCTGCGTCTTCGACGGGCCAATCAACGGCGCGTGTTTCCGCGCCTATGTCGAACAACAACTCGTCCCCGCGCTTAAGCAGGGCGATATTGTCATTATGGACAATCTCGGCAGTCACAAGGGCGAGGCGGTGCGACGCGCGATCCGCGCCGCCGGAGCCAGACTGTGGTTTCTGCCGCCCTATTCGCCCGACCTCAATCCAATCGAACAGACCTTTTCCAAGCTCAAACACTGGATGCGACAGGCGCAGCAGCGAACCATCGATGAAACCTGGCGACAGATCGGACGCCTCGCAAAAGACATCCAACCACAAGAATGCAGCAACTACTTCACAAACGCAGGATACGCTTCCGTCAAAATATGAAACGCTCTAGCTTTCGTCTCTCCGGCGGCTCGGTTCAATTCACGACGACGCGCGCCCCCTTGGCGACGCGGCGGTAAAGGTCGATGACATCCGCATTGAGCATGCGTATGCAGCCGGACGACACGGCCTTTCCGATCGTATCGGGTTCGTTGGTGCCGTGGATCCGGAACATCGTATCCTTCGGGCCCTCGAACAGATAGAGGGCGCGCGCGCCGAGCGGGTTGTCGAGGCCCCCTTCCATATGTTCGGGCAGATCGGGGCGGCGCAAAAGCATTTCGCTCGGCGGCGTCCAGCCTGGCCAATAGGCCTTTCGGCCAATCTGCGCCACGCCCTTCCACTCGAAGCCTTGGCGGCCGACCCCCACGCCATATTCGAGCGCCTCGCCATTTCCCAGCGAGAGATAAAGTTTGCGTGCGCCGGTGTCGATTGTCAGCGTGCCGGCGCGCTGTCCTGTGGGATCATCCACCAGGGTTCGCGTCGACTGATTCGGATCAACCTGGTCGTCGAGGTCGATCGGCGTCGAATAGGCCGGATCGGCGTCCGGCGGCAGCGCCGCGATGCGGGCCCGGCGTCCTTCGGCGCCGCGCGGCTTCGCCCGGGCTCGTGGCTCGGCGTCCTCGGGGTAATCTTCGAGATTTCGTTCATAGGCGTCGGCGCGGGGCGGTCGGCGTGTTGGCGGCTCGTAATAGCCGTCATCCGGGTCGCTTTCTCCGTAGACGCCGCCTTGATCGGCGTAGGGGCGAACGGGAGAGGAGGGGTAAGCCGGATACGCTCCGTAATACTGTCCCATCGCCGCGGGCTGTTCGAACACCGACAGGCCGCCGGCCAGAAACATGACGAGCGCTTTTCGTGAACACAGCATCGGCAATCCACCATTCTGGTCTGGAAAGCGTTTTTGAAAAGCAATCGCGGCAAAAAATGGGACATTCCCGGGCCGCCGGCGGCGGGCCGGATCGGCCATTTTACCGCATCACATGCGCCATCTGAATCTGGCGCAAAGGCGGGGACGAAAATCGTCGATCGACGGGAGCGTCGGTCACGCCCGAATGGCGCCTATCGGCTCACGACGGGACCGTGACATTTCACTGGAAGCTTGCGCACGGCTTTCCGCCAAGCGCCAGAGGAGCTTTTGCTCACGGGCGATTCGAGCGCGACAAGAAAGTCAAGCCACGCTATTTCATGTCCGGTCGAAGATGCGCCGGCAACTCCGGTTCGCGTCCGATGAGGTCGGCGAAGTATTGATCGAAATTGTCCCCGGCCACGGCCGCGCCAAGTCCATCCAGCGCTGCGCCGATCATGGCGGCTTCGTCGTCGTCGAGCACTCGCACCGCTGCGCCGAGATGCACGAGGACATGTGCGCCACTCGGTTGTTCGCCGACAAGAAGCATGGAAATTCTTTCCCTGACGCCCTTTCGCTCGCATAGCGCCGAGAGTTCGTCGCCCTCCAGCACGGTCATGGGAAAGCCGATGCACATTTCTCAGTTCCACGGCGTCGTCAAGCGAAGCTACGGTCGTCCCGTCGCGCTGCAAGTGACGGGATTTGATCGGGCGGCTAAAGCGCGTTCAGGAAAAGTGTAGGTGGTTTTCCCTTCGAACGCGCGACAAGATACGAAGCGAGAACAAATTCGGCGAATTCGAATTCGCCGAATTTGCTCTAGTTGGAGCCGTCGTTCGGCGCCTGCAGCGCTCTCGCCAAAAGAAACGCGGCCAAAGCAATGATTGTCAGCCATGTCGCTGACACGCCAATGGCGAGGAGATGGTCCTGCTGGGTAAATGTGTGGCGTAGCGCGCCGCCGAGGTCTTCCAGGTGGGGTCCGCGATGGCCGAAGGCGGACCCGGGAAGCATTGAGGCCACGACGATCGCGACAGGCGTGCGGAATCTCTTCATGTCGCTAGACTCCCTCGTGGATGGCCGCCGCTTCAAAGCCGCGGCGTTCATAGCCAATGTGGTCGATCCCGTTCGACAGCAGGCGCTCGCCCGCCTCCGGCGAACCGGGGCGTCGCGCGCATGTGACGCCCCACTCCTCGAGAAGCAGCCGCGCCGTTTCGACGGCGCCGGAAATCGCGCCCTGCACCGGCCGGGTGAGGGCGCCGCCCCAGTTTTCGAGATCCAGAGGCTGGCAGCCGATCAGCGCGAGCTTTCCCGGATATTGCCCGAGCAGATCGGCGGCGCTGAGCACTTCCTGAAAGCCGGTCTGATGCAGGCTCATTTTCTTCGCGCCTGTGAATTTTGGCACCTGATCGTCCCGCACCAGTTTCAGCGCGCCTGGCTCGAGGCCATAATCGATCGCGTCGAAGACCAGTAGATAGTCCGCTTCCCGCACAAACTGCACGAGATACAGGCCCTGCGTTCCCCCATCGAGGATGGTCACATTTTCTGGCAGGCGAAAGCGTTGGTGGAATTCCTCGACGGCCCGCACGCCGAAACCCTCGTCGCCCCAGAGAATATTGCCGATGCCGAGGACAAGAATGCGCGGCTCTGCGTTTTGCGCGGCGTTCATTTTCACGCCTCGTCCTTGAAATGGCGCTCACCGGATATCATCGAGGAAATGATGCTCTGGCGCGACATGATGTCTTCGCGAACGGCCGCATAGATATGCACAATGATGAAGGTGACGAGCAGCCACATGCCGAGATGATGATAGGTGTGAACGTCCTGACTGTTGGGGCAGATCAGAAACACCCATCCGAAAGCTTTCGCTTCCCAGCTGTCGGCTCCTTCCCCTTCCGAATACAGCGCGAAGCCGGTGACGATCATGAAAAGCGACGCCAGCGTGTACATGGTGAACATCGCCATTTGCGCGAGCGGATTGTGGCCCACATATTTCTTGGGCGCCTGTTCCAGAAAGGCGTACCAGCGGATTTCGTGCGCCAGTTCGCTCCAATAGGCGCGACGCCAGACGGGAAGATGGAATATCTGGCGCGAGTGATTATTGCCCACGAAAGCCCAGTATGCGCGCAACAGGAAACCAACCGCCATGATCTGTCCCGCCGTGAAATGAGCGAAACGGATATAGCCGAGGACGAAGTGCTGGGACGCCTCTCCCGCCACCGTCGGCGGCGGAGAGCCGATGAAATAGCCCGTCCCGATCAGCACGAAGATGGCGAGGGCGTTGACCCAATGCCAGAGACGAACGGGCGCCTCGTACACATAGACGGTCGGACGGGCGACCGGCTTTTCGTCGAGCGCGTCGGCGGCGCCGATATTTTGTGAGACATCGGTCATCTGCTTCGCCTCCCTAGCGCACCTGCACCCTTGTCATTTCCTGCCCGTCATCGCTCATCACATGCGTCGAACAGGCGAGGCAGGGATCGAAAGAGTGCAGCGTGCGCAGGATTTCGAGCGGCTGCGCAGGGTCGATCATCGGCGTATCCATCAGCGCGGCTTCGAAAGCGCCGATGTTTCCAGCCGGATCGCGCGGCGAGCCGTTCCATGTCGTCGGCACGACGCATTGGTAATTATCGATCTTGCCGTCCTTGATCTTGATCCAGTGGGCGAGCGCGCCGCGCGGCGCCTCGGTGAAGCCTACGCCCTTCGTGGCGGCCGGCCATGTCTTCGGCTCCCATTTCTCGACATTGGCGGTCGAGAGATCGCCAGCCTTGATATTGCCGATCAGCTTGTCGAAGAAGTGGCGCATCTGATAGCCGGCCCATTGCGCCTCGAGCGCGCGCGCGGCGGTGCGGCCGAGCGTGGAGAACAATGCTGTCGTCCGCAGATCGAGATCCTTCAGGACTTTCTCGACCGGCTCCTTGAATTGCGGCTTGCCCTGCGCATAGCCGATCACCCAGCGGGCGAGCGGCCCGACCTCCATGGCGTGGCCCTTCCAGCGCGGCGCCTTGATCCAGGAATATTTCGCGCTTTCGTCGAGCTCTACGATATTCGTCTTCGTGCCCTTGGCGTTGGGGCCAAGTTCGAAATGTGGCTCCGTGACGCCATCCCACGGATGCAGGCCTTTGGTCTCGTCCCCGTATTTATACCAGGAGTGCGCTACGAACTCCTGTATTTCATTGGGATCGCGCAGATCGACGGGGTGGATTTCGTCGAGTTTGCCGTTGATGATCGCGCCCTGCGGCAGCAGTAGATTACTGGCGCTGTAGTCGTTGGCGTTCTCTGGCACGTCGCCATAGGCGAGAACGGATTTGCCCGAAAGCCCGCCGCCATGGAGCCAGTCCTTGTAAAAGGAGCCGATCGCCATGACGTCCGGGATGTACACCTTGTCGGTGAATTCGATCAGCTGATCAATGATGCTGTCGACGAGATTGAGCCGCTCCATGTTGACGGCGCCGACGGCGCCCGTTCCGTCGACGTTGATCGCGCAGGGAACGCCGCCGACGAGCCAGTTCGGATGCGGATTCTTGCCGCCGAAGATGGTATGGATCTTGACGATTTCCTTCTGGAAATCGAGCGCCTCCAGATAATGCGCGACCGCCATGAGATTGGCCTCGGGCGGCAGGCGATAGGCCTTGCTGCCCCAATAGCCGTTCTTGAAGGGTCCCAGCTGGCCCGACTCGACGAATTTTTTCAACCGAATTTGCAGGTCTTTGTAATAGCCCGGGGAGGACAAGGGCCAGCTGGAAATCGACTGCGCGAGTGAGGACGTCGATTTCGGATCGGCGCTGAGCGCCGAGACGACGTCGACCCAGTCGAGCGCGTGCAGATGATAAAAATGCACGATATGATCGTGCACCTGCAACGCGAGCTGCATCAGATTTCGAATCGAATTGGCGTTCTCGGGGATCGTGACGCCGAGCGCGTCTTCGACCGCGCGCACGGAAGTGAGCGCATGGGTCCCGGTGCACACGCCGCAAATCCGCTCAGTGAAGGCCCATGCGTCGCGCGGGTCGCGGTTCTTCAAAATAACCTCGATGCCGCGCCACATGGTGCCGGTCGAAACCGCATTGCGGATGACATTTTCAGAATCGACATTCACCTCGACGCGCAAATGTCCTTCAATGCGCGTCACGGGATCGACGACGATGCGTTTCCCGCTATTGTCGAGGTTGAAGCCGTTGGGCGTCTGCGAAATCTGCGTCATGGGTGGTCTTCCCGAAAATCGCGCGAGCGGATTCAAGCCGTGTGATCATTGTTCTTCGTGACGACGCGCTTGATCGCCGTCGCCGCGGCGTGAACAGCGACTGCCGCGCCAACCGTTCCCGCAACCGCCATGCCGATTTCGTCCGCGTTCTTCTCGACGCCGAACTGATGGATATTCGTGAGCCGTTCATAAAACGGCCCCTTGTCCCAGAAGCCGTCTTCCGAACAGCCAATGCAGCCATGGCCCGACTGGATTGGAAAGGAGACGCCGCCATTCCAGCGCACTGTCGAGCAGGCGTTGTAGGTCGTGGGTCCCTTGCATCCCATCTTGTAGAGGCAATAGCCCTTGCGCGCGCTTTCGTCGTCCCACTGCTCGACGAATTGGCCCGCGTCGAAATGCGGACGGCGATAGCATTTGTCGTGAATGCGCTGCGAGTAAAACATTTTCGGCCGGCCCTGGCGGTCGAGCTCGGGCAGCCGCCCAAAGGTCGTGATGTAGGTGACGACGCCGGTCATCACCTCGGCGATCGGCGGGCAGCCGGGAACCTTGATGATCGGTTTGTCCCTTATCACCTTGTCGATCGGCGTCGCTTGCGTTGGATTGGGTTTTGCGGCCTGCACGCAACCCCATGAGGCGCAGGCGCCCCAGGCGATGATCGCCATCGCGTCCTCGGACATCCATTTCAGCTTTTCGACGAAGGGCCGACCCCCGTCGATGCAGAACATGCCATCTTCATTGAGCGGCGGGTTGCCCTCCACGGCGAGGATGTATTTGCCTTTGTATTTCTGCTTCGTCTCTTCGAGGATCGCTTCGGCCTGATGGCCGGCTGCGGCCATGATCGTGTCGTCATAGTCGAGCGAGATCATCGACAGCACGACGTCCTTCACCAGCGGATGCGCCGAGCGGATGAAGCTTTCGGAGCAGCAGGTGCATTCGAGGCCGTGCATCCAGATCACCGGCACACGTTCTTTCGTTTCCAGCGCCTTGGCGATGTTCGCGGCCCCCACCGGACCCATGCCGAGACTTGCGGCGGTCAGGCTGCAGAATTTCACGAAGCTTCGCCGCGTGACGCCCTGACGGCGAATGACGTCGTAAAAGGTCTCAATAGCGGTCATGCCCGCTCCTCCAGATCGCTTCCTCGCAGTCGGTCGCGTCTTTTGCCGCGCCGTTATTGTTTGGGCTGGAGATAGCAAGGCGTGGGCCAGGCTTGCGAGGCAGATACAAGCTTTAGAAAAACCAATTAGTTATTGGAAAGCCGGCGTTAGCGTGGAAGAAAACTTCAAGGCGCCGCTGGCCAGGAAATTTTCATACGCCGGAAACGGGATTGCCAGCGCCAGTCCTCAATGCGCCGTGCAAACCATGCAGGGATCGAAGGAGCGGACGACGTGCTGGACCGCTGCGGCTCGCGCGCCCAACCCTGCGAGCGGCGAGCCCGTGAGGGCCTGTTCAACAGGGCCGGCGACGCCCCGCGCGTCGCGCGGGGAGAAGTTCCATGTCGTCGGCGCGATGATCTGATAGTTGCGAATCTTGCCCTTGCGCGCGCTCATCCAATGTCCGAGCGAACCGCGCGCAGCCTCGACGAGCCCGAAGGATTGACCTTCGGCGTCGGCGGGCGCCGGAACGCAAAACGGCTCGGCGAGCGCGAGCGCCTTCGCCCAGTTCTCCGCCGTATCGGCCAAAATCGCGAGTTCGATGAGCCGCGCCGTCACGCGCGACAAGACATTCGAGCCGCGCGAGCGCGCGAGCAAAGCTCGTATCAGCGGGTGACCGTGAACGGCAAGCCGCGCGACGGCGCCGACTTCCGCGGGCCGTCCCATGAGCCGCGGGGCTTTCGCCCAGGAATAGGCGTCGGGTTTTTCCGCATATGGCTCCGTTCTCGCGGTTGCGGGATCATCCGAACCATCCCGCATCCAGGCGTGGGCGACATCCTCTCGTATTGCAGCCGCGTCCAGCGGCGAGAGGGTCCTCGTCGCGGGATCGAATATCCCTTCCTTCAGAAATGCGCCTCCGTCGTCGCGATAGGCGCCGTAACTCAAAAGCGCGTTGGCGGCGACCCCGAGGCGCTCAAGATCGAGCGCTTGCGCAATGCGCAAGAAGGACTGGAAATCTCCGCGTGCGCCGGAGCTTTCGGCGTAATTCTCCAATTGCTCGGGCGTCTCGATGGCAAGAACATCGCCCAGAGGCGCGGCGAACAAGACCGTTTCGAGAAAGCGTCGGAAATCGCGGGTGACGCCGATGAGTTGCGTCTTCAGCCCCAGATCGATCGCGCGTGTCGTGCCGCCGGGTTGAAATGCGAGACTGTGCGGCCATTTGCCGGCGAGGACGCCCATGATTTCGAGAAGGCGCTTTCGTGCCTGCAAGACCTCATTGCCCGCTGACCCGCTCACCGCCTTGAAGCGCCGCTCGACGTCTACGAACCAGGACTCTTGCGCATATTGCGCGCGCGCGAAGTCCGGCATGAAGAAGAGATAGAAATGCGTCAGATGGTCGGCCATGTTTTCGGCGGCATGGGCGAGATTGGCCGCGATCAAGCCATTGCGTGCAGGCGTCAAACCGCAAAGCGCGCGCAGCGCCGCCGCGGCCGCCATCGACTGGGAAACGGAACATATGCCGCAGATACGCGGCGCGATGACGAGCGCGTCCGGTGCCGGTCGCCCGACGAGGATCTGCTCGAAGCCGCGATAAAGCGGAACCGTCACCCGCGCCGAAACAACCGCATCGTCCGCGATGTCGAGCGCTATTTCGAGATCGCCCTCCACGCGGTTGAAAGGGCCGACGATGAGGCGGGTCATGTTTGCGGCTTTCGTTCGGCGCGCGGCGGCACGATGACGTGATCGGCGGAAGCATTCTTGCGCACGCGCTGTGGCGTCGCAGATTTCGACAGCGCCGCCAGAGCCATGAACCAGGCCTTCGGCATGTCGAGAGGCAATCCCACCGGCACGCCGCCGATCTTGGGCGTCGCGTGATAGGCGTGAATATTCTCGAAGCCTGGCGAGGTGCAGGCGATGCAGGCGAAGCCGCCATTGGTGCAGGAGCCCGAGCCGTTCCAGCCTCGCTGATTGCAGTCGCCGACCGCCTGCGTCGCCTTGCAGCCGAGATGCTCCATCATGCAGCCGCGTTGCGACAGTTCTTCGGCGCTCGCCTTGAATTCATAGAATTCGTTGCGGCTGCAGCCGTGATGGGCGAGATGATCGGAAAAGAATTTCGGTCGGCCGAGCGCGTCGAGATCGTCCGCCGTGAGCGCACCGAGCGACAGCGCCGCGAGCGTCTCCATGATCCAGCCGGGATGCGGCGCGCAGCCGGCGACATTGATGACCGGCAATCCCTTGCGCGAACGATAATCCGAGCCCAGCGCCCCGCCGGCCGCCGCCTGATGAAACTGGAGCCCCGTCGCCTCGGTCGGATCGGGATCGCCCGCCGGAACGCCGCCATATGCGGCGCACGAGCCGACGGCGACGCAATAATCCGCCATCGGCGCAAGCGCGCGCGTCCAGTCCAGCATCGTGCGTCCCGTACCGGAGAGGCGGTTGAACAAGCCGGTTCCATCAGGCCCGTGCAGTATTGCGCCCTCGACGCAAAGCGCGTGAAGCGGCGTCTCGCCGTTCTCGACCCGCGCGAGAATGTCGAGCGCTTCCTCGCCCGTTTCCTCGCTCACGCTCGGATGCCAGAGCAAATTGACGCCAACAGTTACAAGTTCGCGGAACCATCCGGCGGCGCCGTGTTCGATAACCGCCATGGTGCAGCCGCCGCAACCGCCGGCCTGAAGCCAAAGCATGTTGAATGGCTCGACGTTCATGCCGTCTGGGCTCCGTTCATAGGCAACCTTACGGTAAAGACCGCGCCGCCGTTGCATCCGTTGGCCGCGACGATCGAGCCGCCATGCTCCTTGACGATGGAATAGCTGATCCAGAGCCCGAGCCCGGTTCCTTCGCCGACAACCTTGGTAGTGAAGAAAGGCTCGAAGACCTTGTCCAGAAGCACGTCGGAAAGCCCACGGCCATTGTCCGTGACGCTGATCTCCGCCTCATCGCCCGCCTTATTTATGCCAATGCGAATGCGCGGAGCCGCAACGTCGCGGGTGGCGTCGAACGCATTGTCGATTAGATTGACGAGCACCTGATGGATTTGACCTTCATGCGCTTCGATGGTCAGGCCTGGTTCACATTCGAAAACGACGTCCGCCTGTACGCGCTTGCTGCGCGCCGCCCAGTTGGCGGCCGTTCGCGCAATGCGTTCGAGTTCGACCTCCTGCGTCTCCGTCGTTCGGCTGAATGAGAGGCGACGCAGGTTCTTCACGATGTCGCTGATTCGAACGGCGCCTTCCAGCATCCCTTCGATCAGCGAGGGAAGATCGGCGAGGATGGCGTCGACCTTGAATTTGCGGCGTAGGTCGTCATCTTCCGCGTCGCGCCGCCGCTCGACGAAATAGCCCGCAAGCGAACGGCGGTATTTGTCGAGCGTATGGATATTGCCGTAGACGAAACTGATGGGATTGTTGAGTTCATGCGCGACGCCGGCGACAAGGCGTCCGAGGCTCGCCATCTTTTCCTGTTCGATGAGTTTTCGCTGCGCCTTTTGCAAGTCGAGATGCGCATGGTGAAGCGCCTCATAGGCGCGTTTCAATTCGCCGATGGGACGGCCGGTGAGAACGGCGCCCACCCTGCGGCCCGAGTGATCGAAGCGCGTCGAGCAATTCACAGCCATCAGGTCGGAAGCGCCCTGATCGGTATGAAAACGTAGTTCGCATTCGGTGACCTTGCCTTCGACCCCTGCGGCGATCATGGCGAGCGCGCGCGCGCGGCTGTCCTCGGCCAGATGATCGCCCAATGGCGCGCCAACGAGCATTTCTTCGGACAGTCCGGTCATGCGCAGGAAGGCGGCGTTGACCTGGATGATGCGGCCTCTCTCATCGCAGACAAGCAGAATGTCCGAGACCGAGGCGAGGACGCTCGAAATGAATTGCTGCGTCTCTTCCAGCTCGGCGTTCTTGGCCTCGAGGTCGGACTCATATTTGATGAGGTCGGAATAGACTTCGTCGACCCTGTGGATGACTTCGAGCCACATGTTTTCGGTCTGCTCATTGTCGGGAAGGCCGGCGCTTTCCGAAAGAAGATCGAGCATGTTGCGCGGGCGCGAGATCTTTCTAGTCGTCATCGCAGCCGTTCCGGTTGATGTTGTAGCGCTCGATCTTGTTGCGCAGTCCGACGCGAGAAAGTCCGAGCTCCTCCGCCGCATGGCTGATATTGGCGCCGCAGCGGCGCAACGCCTCCTCGATCAAGTCGCGCTCCAGCGCTTCCACCCGATCCTTCAGCGTGCGTCCAACGGATTCGCGCGGGGCTCCGCCATTGTCCGGCGCCAAAATCCGTGGCGAAAGAAGTTGCGGAGGCAATGGCGCGTCGCTCTCCGACAGGGTCACCATGCGCTGAATCTCATTATGCAATTCACGCACATTGCCCGGCCATGCATAGCAGTTCAGGCGCTCCACGGTGTCTGGCGCGAAGCCCTGAATGTTGCGCTTGAAGTTCCGGTTGACCTCGCCGAGAATGTGATTGGCGATGAGTTCGATGTCGCACGGTCTTTCGCACAGCGGCGGCAGGTGAATGGGGAAGGCAGCGATGCGATAGTAGAGATCGCGCCGAAAACGCCCGGCCTCGATCTCCTCTTCAAGACTTCTGTTTGTTGCGGCGATCAGACGCACATTGACCTTGCGCGGGCGTAGCGCGCCGAGCGGCCGGATTTCCCCCTCCTGAAGCACGCGCAGCAGGCGCACCTGGAAGGCGGCCGAGGTTTCGCCGATTTCATCGAGAAAGATCGAGCCGCCGTCGGCGAGTTCGAACAAGCCTATTCGATCCTGGTAGGCGCCGGTGTAGGCGCCCTTCTTGCAGCCGAAGAGTTCGCTTTCCAGCAGATCATCCGGCAGCGCGCCGCAGTTCTGCACGACGAAAGGCTTGTCAGCACGGTCCGAACAATAATGGATCGCGCGCGCGAGCAACTCCTTCCCGGTTCCGGAGGCGCCGGTGATGAGAACCGAAATGTCATATTCCGTCGCCTTTCGCGCGAGGGCAATGACGGGCGTGACGGGACTGTCCGGCCGATGGACGATGCGGCCGAATTCGAAGAGGCGTTGCTCTCCGCGCCGTTTCCTCGCAATCTTCTGGCTGAGCACTTCGTTGGCGGGCTTGTTGTCTGCGTCCGCCCCGCCGATCTCCTTTTGATAACGATAAAGCTGCGCAGCCTCACGCACGCTCGCGATGAGCTTTTCGGGCCGCCACGGCTTGGTGATGTATTGATAAATGCCGGCTTCATTGACGCCGGCGATGATGTCCTCCGACTCGGTGTAGCCGGAGATAATTATTCTTATGGGGTCCGGCCATATGAGGCGCGCGCGCTTCAGGAAGTCGACGCCGCTTTCTCCCGCCATTCTCTGATCGCAAAGAATGACCTGAACGAGTTCCCCTTCGAGAACCGCTTCCGCCTCGCTTGCGTTCGCGGCGCAAATCACTTCGAAGTCGTCGCAAAGCACGCGGTGCAGCGCCTCGCGCGAGCGAAGCTCGTCGTCGATCACCAGCACGGTCGCCGAGGATGTCATCACGATATTCCGGTCAGGAGGCCGCGGTGTCCGGTTCATTCCGCGCCGCTCCTAACATATGCGCGGGAGCTGCTCCCCCGAAAGCCAGTCGACGATGCGCCCGCCGCCAAAGGAGGTCGTCATTTGAACGAAGTTCTGGTCATCTTCGATGACATGGCCGATGAGCACGGCGTCCTTGCCGAGCGGATGGGCGCGCATGCGCGCGAGGAGCGCTTCCGCCGCTTCCGGCGCGCAGATGGCGACAAGCTTGCCTTCATTGGCGACATAGAGTGGATCCAGCCCCAGAAACTCGCAGGCTGCCGCCACTTGAGGTTTGACGGGGATGCGCGCCTCGTCGATCAGAAAACCGACATTCGATTGATGCGCTATCTCGTTCAGCGCCGCCGCGAGGCCGCCGCGGGTCGGGTCTCGCATGACGCGCAGGCTTCCGCCGGCGATTGCGGTCATTTCCGCCGTCAACTCATGAAGCGCCGCGGAGTCGGAAAGGACCTCCACGCCAAACTCGAGATTGGATCGGCGCGACATGATCGCGACGCCATGGTCGCCCATGGATCCCGAAACCAGCACCGCGTCGCCGGGCCGCGCCTTGTCGCTCGAAAGGTTCACGCCATCCGGGACGACGCCCATGCCGGCCGTGGAGATGAAAAGGCCGTCCGCCTTGCCGCGCTCCACGACCTTCGTGTCGCCGGTCACGATCGGCACGCCGGCGGCGCGCGACGCCTCGCCCATGCTTTGCGCAATGCGCTTGAGATCGGCGAGCGGAAAGCCTTCCTCGATGATGAAGCTCGCCGAGAGATATTTCGGCGCCGCGCCGGCCATGGCGATGTCGTTGATCGTGCCATGGACAGAGAGCGATCCGATGTCGCCGCCAGGGAAAAACAGCGGCGAGACGACATAGCCGTCGGTCGTCATCACTAGACGTCCGGGCAGGACGCCGAGCGCGGCCTGATCGTCATTGCGTTGCAGCCACTCGTTACCGAAGGCGTCATGGAAAATATCGGCGATCAGCTGCGCCATGGCCCTGCCGCCCGAGCCATGTGATAGATCGACGCGCCCGTTCCTGATGTCGAGCTTGCGGCGGATGGGCTTCAACGGCGCGTTCATGAGGCTGCCTTTTGCATCTGCTCGCGGGCGCGGTCACGGAATCGGCCATAGGCGTAATGCGCCGCGCAGGAGCCTTCCGACGACACCATGCAGGAGCCCATCGGCGTCTCCGGCGTGCAAAGCGAGCCGAACAGCTTGCAGTCCGTCGGCCTTTTCGCGCCGCGCAGGATTTCGCCGCATTCGCAGGCCGGATTGTCGGCCGCGGTTTTGGTGTGAATGTCGAAACGCTGTTCCGCATCATATGCCGCATAGGCGTCGCGCAGCCGCAACGCGCTGTGCGGCACGGCGCCGAGGCCGCGCCATTCGAAACTTTCACGCAGTTCGAAAACCTCATCCATTTCCGTTTGCGCCTTGAGATTGCCATCGCGCGATACGGCGCGAATATATTGGTTCTCGACCTCGCAGCGGCCGCTGTTCACCTGCCGCGCCAGCATCAGGATGGATTGCATCACGTCCAGCGGCTCGAACCCGGAGATGACGATTGGCTTGCGATAGCTGTGCGCGACGGTTTCATAGGGTCGCGCGCCGATGACCGTGCTGACATGCGCGGGCCCGACAATTCCGTCGAGACATGTCTGACCCGAGGCGTCTTCGCCGTCGAGTATGCTGCGCATCGCGGCGGGGGTCAGAACATGGTTGCAGAAGACGAAAAAATTGCGCAGCCCTTCGGCTTGCGCCTGTTTCACCGCGAGTGCGGTCGGCGGCGTGGTGGTCTCGAAGCCGATGGCGAAGAAAACGACGTCTCGCTGCGGTTCTGTTCGCGCGATGCGCAGCGCGTCCATCGTCGAATAGATCATGCGAATGTCGGCGCCGGCGGCGCGCGCCTTCATGAGGCTCATTGCTCCCGAGGCCGGCACGCGCATCAGATCGGCGTAAGTGCACAGCGTCACGCCGGGCGTCTCGGACAGCCTTATCGCATCGTCGATGCGACCCACCGGCAGCACGCAGACGGGGCAGCCCGGGCCGTGGATCATGCGGACATTTTCCGGCAGCATGTCCTCGACGCCATAGCGCGAGATAGCGTGCGTATGGCCGCCGCAGAATTCCATGAAGCGATAGGACCTGTCAGCGTCCGTCTCGCGAGCGATGGCGGCGGCGAGCGCTTTTGCGAGCTCCGCGTCGCGATATTCGTCGACATATTTCATAATGTGTTTTCCATCGCGGCCATCGCCTCCCGCAACAGATCGAGCGTGCGCTCGGCCTCCGCCGGATCAACCTTCGACAGCGCATGTCCGACGTGGACGACGACGAAGTCGCCAACTTTCAGATCGTCGATCAACGCGACGTTGATTTCCTTGGAGACGCCGCCCATGTCGATGCGCGCCATATATTCACCGAGGAGTTCCGTTACCTGCGCGGGGATGGCTAGGCACATGAGATGAGATCCGCCTTTGGAGAATTTGTGACCCCGGCGCGCGCCATCGCGGCCTGACCGAACGACAGGCCGCCGTCATTGGGCGGCAATTGTCGCGCAAGCAGGGCGCGCAGACCAAGGGCGCGCAGCCGTTGCGTGACGCCTTCGGCCAGGACGCGGTTCATCATACATCCCCCGCCGAGCGCGATGATGTCGATCGAATGATTTCTCGCCGCCGCCGCCGCGAATTGCGCAAGACCTTCGACAATCGTTCCGTGAAAGAGCTCAGCCCCTTCGCGCTGCGCCACGCGGCCGCAGGCGAAAGCGTCGAGCAGCGGCGTGAAGTCCAGTTCCGTCCGCGTCAGCCGAAAGCCGTTTGCCAGCACGCGCGGCGTTGCGACAAGCGATTCCATCTCCATGGCCGCCTGCGCTTCATAGTTCTGGCGCGCGCAGACGCCGAGCAAGGCCGCCGCGGCGTCGAAGAGGCGGCCCAGGCTCGAGGTCGCGGGCGGCGCATAGCCAGCGCTCATGAGTTGCGCCATCTCGCATGCGCGGGGTTCGTCTGCAAAAATGCGCGGGACGGCGTCGAGCCGGCCGAGCTTCGCCAGCGCGCCGACGCCCATACGCCAGGGTTCGCGCGCGGCGCGGTCGCCGCCGGGCGCGGGGAGCGGCGACAGGCCGCCGAGACGCCGCCAGATATGACCGTCGAGCCGCATCAGCTCGCCGCCCCACGATCCTCCGTCGGCGCCGAGCCCATGCCCGTCGAGCGCCAGCCCCAGCGCCGGCTCCGTAACTTGATGCTCCGCAAGAACGGCCGCGAGATGGGCGGCGTGATGCTGTATTCGGATGAGCGGCCGCGCCTGTTCCTCCGCCCAACGCGTCGACAGATAATCGGGGTGGAGATCGCAGGCGAGGATTTCCGGTTCGACGTCAAGAAGATCGAGAAGCCGTCGCGTGGTTTCGTAATAGTAGCGCGCGGCCGCGCCGGCGCTGAGATCGCCGATATGTTGCGACACGAAAGCCTCTCGCCGCCGCGTCACCGTCACCGTCGCCTTCAGATGCGCGCCGGCGCCGACCACACAGGGGCCGTCGGCGCCGAGGTCAATCGGCTCCGGGACGAAACCGCGCGCGCGCCGCAGAAAGGCGGGCGCCCCGTCGACAACGGTCATGACGGAGTCGTCGACGCGCGTCACGATCTCACGGTCATGCGTAACGATGATGTCGGCGATCGACGCAAGACGCGCCTGCGCTTCGTCGTTGTCCTTGACGATTGGATCGCCGCCGACATTGGCGCTGGTTGCGACAAGGGCAAGGTCGTGCGGCGCTACTCGCCACTCTTTGCCTGTCGGCGCGCCGGCGGCGGCATGGAAAATGAGATGATGCAGCGGCGTATAGGCCAGCATGACGCCGATGCGACCGAGACGCGGCGCGACGCCCGGCGCGACGTCGTCCCGCCGATTCATCAACACGATTGGACGCGCGGCCGTTTGCAAGAGCGTCATTTCGGCGTCCGTCGCGTCCGCCACTTTCCCGACGGAGGCGACATTGGCGACCATGATTGCGAAAGGCTTCGCATCGCGCGCCTTGCGGCGTCGCAATTCATTGACGGCGGATTCGTTGCGCGCGTCGCACATCAGATGGAAACCGCCGATGCCTTTCACGGCGACGATCTTGCCGGCGAGAAGCGCGGCGGCGATCTCTTCCGGCGCAAGTGAAAGCGTCGGGCCGCAGGCCGGGCAGGCGACGGGTTCGGCGTGGAAGCGGCGGTTGGACGGGTTGCGATAGTCGCGCGCGCAACCATCGCACATCGCGAATGGCGCCATCGAGGTCTGCGCACGGTCGTAAGGCAGTCGATGCGTCAGCGTGAAGCGCGGGCCGCAATGGGTGCAGGTGACGAACGGATAGCGATGGAAACGGCTCGTCGGATCGAATAGATCGTTGAGGCACGCTTCACAGACGGCCGCGTCGGGGATGATGCGCGTCTGCGTCCTGCCGCCGACCGAATCCAGGATGGCGAAATCGCCGCATTCACGCGGCGGCAGTTCCTCGATCTCCAGCGCTTCCACGCGCGCGAGCGGCGGAGTCTCGAGATAAAGCGCGTCCAGAAACGCGCTGACGCCGGTCCCCTGCACCTCGAGCAACACGCCTTCAGCGTGGTTCTTCACGAAGCCCTTCAGCCGCATGCGCGCCGCGAGATCATGAACGAAGGGCCGAAAGCCAACGCCCTGCACGGCCCCGCGCACGCGCACGCGTAACCGTCGCGCGGCGGGCGTGTTAGCGGGGCGTGCATAGGACAAGGCCGCTACTCCCGGACGGCGACGCGCGCTGCGCGCCCCTCGATCCATGCATAGAAGGCTTGCATCCCCTCTCCCGTGCGGGCAGAGACGGTCAGCGTCTGCAAATTCGGATTCACCCGCAGCGCCGCCGCAATGCAGGCGCCGACATCGAAATCCAGATGCGGCAGCAAGTCGGCCTTGTTCAGCAACATCAAATCGGCGGCGGCGAACATGTCGGGATATTTGACCGGCTTGTCCTCGCCCTCGGTGACCGACAACACGACGACCTTGTGCGCCTCTCCGAGGTCGAAGGCGGCGGGACAGACGAGATTGCCGACATTCTCGATGAACAGCAGACCGTTCCTCGGCGGCGCAAGCGTCTCCAGCGCATGGCCGACCATATGCGCGTCGAGATGACATCCCTTGCCGGTGTTGATCTGCAGCGCCCTTGCGCCCGCCGCGCGGATGCGCTCGGCGTCGTTTGAGGTTTGCTGGTCGCCTTCGATCACGACGACCTCGTGACGCGGCTTGAGATCGTTGATCGTGCGCGCCAGTAGCGTCGTCTTGCCGGAGCCGGGGCTCGAGACGAAATTCAACGCCAGATTTCCGTTGGCGGCGAGCCATGCGCGATTGTCGCGCGCGAAACCGTCGTTCTTGGAAAGAATGTCGCGCTCGATGCGAACGATGCGCTCCTGGCTGAGGCCGGGCGCGTGCGCGCCGGCGAGCCCCGCGCCGTAATCGATCACGTCGCCGGCATGGCGGTGATCATGATGAGCGTGGTCGTGATGATGATCGTGATCATGGTCATGATGAACGTGATCATCATGGTGATGGCCGCGCCCCCCGTGCTTGTGGTCGTCGTCGGAATGTCTCTCGATCACGGTGGTTCCGCATCCGCATACGGCGCACATCACGCCACCTCCAGTTCGATCAGGCGAAAATCGTCCCCGCGCGTCATTTGCACGCGGTAATGTCCGCAGTCGGGACAGGGCCCGAAGCGTTCGGAGATCGCGACTTCCTTGCCGCAGTCGAGACACCAGCCCGCGCCGGCGATGTCGATCATGTCGAATCTCGCGCCATCGGAGATGGTCCCGCGCGTAACGGCGTCGAAGCAAAAGCGCAACGCCTCGCGGTCGACATGGCTGAGGGTGCCGACGGCGACCCGGATGACGTTGATGCGCTGCGCCTGATGTTTGCGAGCTTCTTCTTCGGCAAGATCGACAAGCGCTTCCATCAGAGACATTTCATGCATGACGCGCCTCGCGAAGCTCGATCGTACAGAATGTGCAGGGATCGAACAAGGCCATGAGGCGCGCGATGAAAAGCCGCGCCTGCGCCTGCCTGGACAAATCGAGCGTCGCGAGCAGGCGCGCCAACGGCCCGGCCGGATGAAAATTCCACTCGGTGGGCGCCAGTATGTCGTATGACGTCACGCCGCCATCGGCGCCGACCGCGATGCGATGAAAGAGAAGGCCTCGCGGCGAGTCGACGAGCGAGAAACCTTCGCCGGGCGAATGCGACCAGGCGGCGACGAGGCGGTTGTGTAATCCCCTGGAGTTTTCGAGCGAGCGGAGGGCGTCGAGGGAGTCGACGATGTCGAGAAGCTGCGCCTGAAGCCGCGCGGCGAAGAGACCGATATCGCGGCGCAACTGCGCAAAGCGGCGAGCGAATGCGCCGGTTTCGACGGCGCGGCCCGGCAGCGTCGGGCGGGACAGGAAATCTCTTGATCGGGCACGTAACGCGCGATGCACAGCGCCCGCGTCGGCCGCAGACAGGAAGTCGGCCTGCGGCGGGAAAGGCGCCGCCTCGGCGCATGTCGATGCGTCGCGCCACAAGCGCCCCCACCAGCCTTGCGACGGCGGCTCGAAATCCTGTGTCGGCGCGCCCGTTTCCCGCGCGGCCGCCATCAGGTCGGCGCGTATTTTCGAAATGTCGACGCCCGGCGCGCCAGCCTCGCGAGCGGCCGATAGCGCCGCGCGGACGGCGGGCGCGAAGGCGCGACGTTCTGCTGAATCGCCGGCGCCAGGCCAGTCCAGCACGGCTGCGCGCAAATGTTCGGCGATGCGCTCGGCATGGAGCGCGAGAGCCCAGCGTCGCTGCATCGTTTCCGTTATCGGTTGTGCGATGGCGGCGGAGAGGGCGGCCTGTGAGGCGATGCGTTGCGACGCTGCGCAAAGGGTGAACAGCGTCCCGACGAGAGAAGGAGCGTTGACGGCAGGCGTGTTTTTCAGCAGCGCGGTCGTATCCGGCAAACGCCGCGGCGATATTGTCACTTCCGTGACTCGGCCGTCGGCGAGGGTCACCGCAAGGCCGATTCCCGGATTACTGTCCGCCGCCGTCATTGCATCGCTTCCGGTTCGGACTGGCGCGCGCCGAAGAGCAGCGCCCGCCGATCATATCGGGATGGCGACCGTTCAGGCTCCCGCGATGGAGCGGGATCCAACAATGCAGACAGGACCGCCTCAGCCGTCGCGCGGGCCATTTCATGGTCGGCGAAGTCGTCCATTGGCGAAAAAAGCGAACAGCCGTCGACGCGGCCGAAATTCTCTACGTGTCCGACGATGAAGTCGATGCAGCCTGCCGGGAGCAGCCATTGCGCGGTCGTGCTGAAAGGAGCTTTCGGGAGATCGCAGCCTTCGACGCCGCAGATCGCGAGATTCATGAACCAGGGCGTAACGATGATCCCGATCGCCGCCTCGCCGAAGGAACGAAAGCCGATCGCTTCGACGTCGAGCCGCAGATTGCAGATCGGGACGTCGCGCATTGCGGTCTCGAAAACGCCCCGGTAATGCCGGGCGAGCCTGTCGCCGGCGACCCGCGCGCGGCGATTGTCACTTTCCGGCGTCATCATCCAGCCTCATGAACTTGTCGCGCGGCGCGTCGCAATTGGGACAGCGCCATTCCACGGGCAGGTCTGAGAATGCTGTGCCCGGCTGAATCTGCCAGACGTCGTCGCCCTGCGCGGGATCATAGACCTGCCAGCACACGCCGCATTCCATTCGGGCGTCAGCATCCAGATCACGCCGGCTGAAGTTCTCGAAGCTCATTTGAAATAGGCCTCGTGGATTTCGAGAAGCCTTTCGCTCGAGTCCCGGAAATCCTCCACGGCGGCCTGACCGACGACGGGGACATCCCCGATTTCGAGCGTGTCGAGAACGATCTCGTCCATGGCGTTGAAATATTGCACCGACCAGACATGGCGGGTCGCCGTCGCGTGGATGCGGCATTTTCCATATCCGCGCGACAGCAATCCAACGGGGCCATCGCCAAGCGTATGCTGCAGGAACGCCATGTCCTCCGGCGTCATCGGAAAGAGCGAGAAATTGACGATATGTGACTCGGCGCCGGGCTCGAACGCGTCGACGCGCGCGCGGATTTCAGCAAGAAGCGGCATCACATTCATTACATTTTCCGGCGGCGCGCCGAAGGCGACGTCGCGCGCATTGGCGACGGCCGCGCGCCGGACCACTTCAGGAATGGCCGCTATTTCCAGATAGTCGCCGATGACGCGCTCGTCCGCGTCGCTGAAGCGCACGCGCCACAGACCCGCCATGGTCGACTCGGAAATCTGCGCCGTGACGCCATCCGGCAGCGCGACCACGCCGCTGACTTCTCCGGAGCCCAGCGCCTGCGAGAGGAGTTCGCGCTCATCCGCGTCATATTCCGTCACGTCCACCAATCTTCCCGGCGCGTCGGCTTTCTGCCGCGCGAGAGCGTCGGCGAGTTCGGGGAGAAGGCGGCCGACCCTTTCGCAGCGTTGGATGAGACCCTCGACGCCCGCGCGCGCAAGGCCGTGAACCGCGCCAGAGCCGGTTCGACCGGGCGTCGCGAGTTCGTCGACGCCAATCGGCGCGATTGTCATTGCGGCCTCTGCGCCTGCGGGCGCCATCCAGAATCCCGCTTTCATGGCTTCAGGCTCCCCGGCCATGCGTGAACTCGACCTTCGGCCCTTGCGGGCCGGCGACGAGCGCCGCCGAGGGTGCGAGAAAGGCCTCGATTCTGGCGATGTAATCGGCCCAGTCGTATATCTTGGGGAGGACGCCGACGGTTTCCCGCCGACGCATCACGACGAGGCAAGGCGACGCATAGGCGTGAAGACGAGGACGCAACTTGGCTTCCGCGGCAGGCGCGATCAGGGCGCCGCGCAGGCGACCTGCGAAATATTGCAGGAGTTCGGGGAGGACCACTGCGACGTCCGCCGTTTCCGCCCGCTGGCCGGCTTCCCCTGCGAAAAACAGGATGGCGTGCGTTTTGGCCGCGGCGGCCTCGTCCAGGAAATGGTCGAGGCGATCGGCGTCAACCATCGGCAGGCCGCGCTGCTCGACGAGCTGGCGCAAGATTGGCGACATTAATCAGCCTCCCCTGGATCTCCGGCGCATTTTTGCGCTCTCGCGGCAAGATAGGCAAGCGGCGCGCCAGAACCGCGTGCATTTTATAAACACATGATATTAAATAATTTTTTCCCGTAGCTTGGGGAGTGCGGCGCGCCGACGGCAACAAGTATCTTTCCAGTAAGGAAAAACAAGTTTCCAGCACGCGCCGGTGCGCTCATATTCGCTCCCGGCCCCTTGGGGAACCTCTTTGTGAGCGCGCCCATCGTCCGGCGCGGCGACCACGCGATTTCCGTTCATCTCCACTTGGCGGGGCTTTTTTCACTGCTTGCTGACCGGCCCGGAACAAGTTACTGCGCAGACGAAGTCCGTCGTTTGACCAATATCCTCAGAGCATTGCGGAGAAGCCGTTTCTTGTCCGAGATCGTCAACGCGCGCGTCGCGATGGACGGCCCCCCGCGAGCATCCGCCCGACGCATCGCGATCATCGTAAATCCCGTCGCCGGGAAATATCGCAGGAGCCGCATCGGCGCGATCGCACAAATCCTTCGCCGCGACGGGCGACATGTGGAGATCGCCGAAAGCGCGGGTCCCGGCTGCATTCGCGAGATCGCTCGCGCTATTCCCGCAGACATGGTCCTTGCCGCGGGCGGCGACGGGACCATCAATGAAGCGGTCGCCGGATTGCTGGACCGTGCGAGTCCCCGGCCAGCGTTCGGCGTTATTCCTCAGGGCACCGCGAATGTTCTCGGCCACGAACTGGGATTGCCGCGCGGCGCGCAAGATCTCGCGAATGTGTTTCTGGCGGGCCACACCCGAAAGCTCCATCCGGGCCTCGCAAACGGCCGCCCTTTCGTGCTGATGGCGTCGGCCGGACTGGACGCCGAGGTCGTCAGCTCCGTCAATTTGTCGCTGAAGAAGAAACTCGGAGGTCTCGCCTATATCGTCGCCGCGGCGCGGACGCTGAATCGAGAAGCGAAGGACATCGAAGCGACGATCGGCGACACGAGAATTCTGGCGAAGCTCTTCATCGTCAGCAAGGCGAAGCGCTATGGCGGAAATTATCTTCTCGACCCTGACGCCGACATATTCAATCCCGGCTTTACCCTCGTCGCCGTAAGCGACATTCGCCCTTTCGCCTTGTGCAAGATTGGACTGGCGCTCATGGCGGGGCGGTTGGACAATGTTTCCGGGATCAGGAAAATGCGCGTGAAGGCCGTTTACCTGCGCTCCCGCGACACCGTCGCCACGCAGATCGACGGCGATGTTCTGGGCGTGACGCCGCTCATCGTGTCGGAAGGATGTGAGGCGCTCGATATATTGACGCCGAAAGCTTAGAGGGTGTTATGCACCTTGGATCATGAAATCTGCTGCGCGCTTGAGCATGAGACATGCGAAGGCGACGACGTGGAGTCCTGCGAGGGTCTGAGCATAGCGCTCGTAGTCTTTGACGAGCCGCCTGCATCGCGTCGCCCAGGCGAATGAACGCTCGACCACCCAGCGCTTGGGCAGCAACACGAAGCCTTTTTTGGCCTCGGCGAGTTTGACGACGCAAAGCTCGGCGCCCTGCGCCTTTGCGGCCTCGGACGCCTTTTCGCCGGTGTAGCCCTGATCGACATAAACGAGTTCGACGCTTTCGCCTGTCACATCCTGCACGGCTGCGATGAGCTTGCCGACCTCGGCGCGGTCATCGACATTCGCCGGCGTGACATGCAACGCCAGCAAATGGCCCAATGTGTCGACTGCCATGTGCAGCTTCGAGCCGCGCTTTCGCTTCGCGCCGTCATAGCCCGCTCGTGGGCCGCTCTCAGGGGTCGAGCGCAAGGTGCGGCTGTCGATGATCGCCGCCGTCGGCTCCGCCGCCCGCCCGGAAGCGACGCGCAACTGGGCGCGCAGATCCTGCGCAAGCGCCTCGAACACGCCCGCCGACAGCCAGCGCTGCGATTGCTGATACACGGCGAACCATGGCGGCAGATCGTTGGGCATGGCGCGCCAGGCGATGCCGTAGCGCAGCACGTAACGCAGGCCGTTGAACAGCTCGCGCAGCGAATGTTGACGCTGCGGCGCGCCTTCGTCCATGAGCGTCAGATAAGGCGCAACCAGCGACCATTCTTCGTCGCTGACGTCAGACGGATAAGGTTTGCGAATCGGAGACATCCGATTCTACTAAGACAATCAATCACCAAAGTACATAACACCCTCTAGCCATATGCATGGTTTCGGACAGCGAAGTTTCCGACGAACCTCCCCAGGTCGCGCCGGGCGCCGCAGTAGCAGCGTTCGGCTTCCCGAACGCCGACCCGTTTGCTGGGGTCCATCGATAAATCATATGATCGCGATCCGATCGAAAAGAGCTCGAAACGGGAGTTTGTTGCTTCATGGATTTCAGCGTCGTCTTCTGGGTCTTTGTCGTCTTCGCCGTGCTGCAGCCGATCCTGCGGCAGCGTTTTCTCGAGAGCATGCGCCGGCGAAGGATTTCCCAAATCGAGCGGGCGCGGGGGTCGCGGGTGATCCTGCTCGTGCATCGCGAAGAGCGGGTCAGTCTGCTGGGGCTGCCGATCATCCGCTACCTCGACATGAATGATTCAGAAGAGGTGCTGCGCGCAATTCAGCTGACCGATCCGAATATGGCGCTGGACATCGTTCTGCACACGCCGGGAGGACTTTATCTGGCGGCGACGCAGATTGCGCGCGCGCTCGGCGGCCACAAGGGCAAGGTGACGGTGTTCGTGCCGCATTACGCCATGTCCGGCGGAACGCTGATCGCGCTCGCCGCCGACGAGATCATGATGTGTCCGCATTCTGTGCTCGGTCCGCTCGATCCGCAGGTCGAGGGGTTGCCGGCCGTCTCGCTTCTTCGCGTGCTCGAACAGAAGCCTGTCGCCGAGATCGACGACGAGACGCTCGTCCTGGCCGACATTGCGCAAAAGGCGCTCACCCAGCTGGAGCAGACCGTTGCGCAGCTTCTGAAGAGCAGCATGGGCGCGACAGCCGCCTCTGAACTCTCAAAGACGCTCACCAGCGGCCGGTGGACGCATGATTACGCCATTACGGCCGAGGAGGCGCGCGACATGGGTCTGCCGGTCAAGACCAGGATGCCGAGCGAGGTGCTCGAACTTTTGGCCCTCTATCCGCAGCCGATCCTCGAAATGCCGAGCGTCGAATATCTGCCGACGCCACATTCCAGAAACGGCAAGTGACGGAGAGGAAAGCCGTCGACAGCAAAGAGCGCGAGATTGGTCCATGCCGTGTCCCGCCCGGAAACGCGGCCCATCGCTTCAGCGAGCAAGAAAGGCCTCCTGCGCTTCCTGCGCGAGACGCTCGCCTTGTCCTCGGTAGCGCGGAGAATAGTGGAGCGTCACGAGCCTTTTGACTCCGGCGCGGCGCGCAAGCGTTCCCGCCTGTCGCGCCGTCAGATGACGGCGCTTCGCCGCCGCCTCGGAGTCGACGTCGAGGAAGGTCGCCTCGATGAACAGCATGTCCGCGCGCTCCGCTAGTCTGACGATCTTTTCGATATTGGCGTCGGTGTAAGCGCAATCGACGACATAGACGATCTTGCGGCCGGAAGTGATCTGCATGATCTCCTTCTTAAGAAAACCGAGCGGAAGCGCCGCTGGCCTGTCATCCCCGCCGTCGCGCCACGTCACCGGTATGAGGGTCGCATCGTCCGCGCCCTGAAGCGTCGCCGCCTTGAAATTGCGTAACCAGGGACCGACGGCGAGCCCCATGGCTTCCACCTTGTTGCGCCACACATTGATCTGCGCTCGCTCCTCGAGCGCGAAGGCCAGCACCGGCACGCCGTGATCGAGGGTGGTTGCGCGAACCTGAATCCCTGGCTCCTTGAGCACCAGTCCCTCTATGGCTCGGCTCTCGTCACCATCGCGCCGTTCGAACCGGGATCGTCCGGAAAATCGCGCCGATTTGAGGCGACCCAATTCGTCGAGCTCGGTGACGAGAAAAGTAAGATTGCCGTCATAGCCGTCGATCAGGTTCCAGCTATAGGCGGAAAGCTTGTGCTCGACAGCATTTATGATTCCGGCGGGACCATAGACGCCCAGCGTCTTCTCTCTGCCGAGGGCGCATCGCAGCAACTGGTCAAAGCCGGCAAAGTGATCCATGTGGAGATGGGTGACGAAAACGTTGCTGACGCGGAGCAGTTTTCGCGCCGAAAGCCGGGAGATGTCGCCGAGGTCGAACAGCAGCGCGCGCTTTTCGAAAACGAGATCCACATAGAGCCCCGGATCGTCGAAGGGATAATTGACAAGCGCGGGGTCGAAATGGCGCGGCATGCCTTCATCTATCTCGCAGGAGAGTGGACGCCGCGGCGGACGAATGGGCGCAAAAACGGAGTTTCATGACGCCATGTTTCGCAGGACTCCATCCGATAATCTTCCGTGGCGGCAGGGCTCGCTTCCTTTACCAACTATAGCGCGTTTCCGGAGCTTCCAATTGGGAAGCGCGAAATGAACGCTTCCATAAAGTCTTCTCCGTCTGCTCCGGATGAAACGAAAACCATCCGCATTTTCCTGTGTGGCGACGTGATGATCGGTCGTGGCATAGATCAGATATTGCCCGCGCCATGTCCTCCGGAATTGCACGAAGAATATGTCTCCTCCGCCCTCGGCTACGTAAGCTTGGCCGAACGTGTTTGCGGACCAATCCCGCGGCCGGCGCCCGCCTCCTATATTTGGGGCTCTGCGCTCGACGCGTTCTACCAGAAAAATCCCGACTTGCGGATCATCAATCTCGAAACCAGCCTCACGCGTAGCGAGGCCTTCGAACCGAAGGGAATCAATTATCGGGCAAGCCCGGAAAATGCGGAAACATTGCGCGCCGCCGGGATAGATTGTTGCGTTCTGGCGAACAATCATATCCTCGATTGGGGTGAGGCCGGACTGATCGACACTCTCGATATTCTGGGAAAGCTGCAAATCAGGACTGCCGGCGCAGGGCGCAATCGCGACGAAGCGCGGCGTCCTGCGGCGATCGATGTCGCCGGCAAAGCGAGGGTCGTCATAACGTCCTTCGCGTTGCCGAGCAGCGGCGCGCCTCGCCATTGGGCCGCGTCATGCGAAAGGCCCGGCGTCAACCTGCTTCCCGACCTTTCCGAGCATAGCGTCGAGCTTGTTTGCGAGATTTTGAGAGATGTCCGACGGAGCGACGATATCGTGATCGTGTCGCTGCATTGGGGGCCGAACTGGGGCTACGACATCCCGCAGGATCATCAACGCTTTGCGCACGCCCTGATCGATCGCGGCGCGGCTTCGATCATTCACGGACATTCCTCGCACCACGCCAAGGCGCTCGAAATATACAAAAACCGCCTGATCCTCTATGGATGCGGCGATTTCATCAACGATTACGAAGGGATTGCGGGCTACGAGCAATATCGCGGCGATCTGTCGCTGATGTATTTCGTCGACATCGACATGAGCAGCGGCTCACTCGCCGGTCTCGAATTGACGCCGCTTCAGATCCGCTGCTTTCGCCTCGAGCGTGCGCTACCAGCGGATGCCGAGTGGCTCGCGCACAGATTGAACCGGGAAAGCGCGCGCTACGGCGTCAGCCTGTCGAAACAGTCCGACGAATCCCTGATTGCATCATGGGCGCAAGCAGCAACATGATCGGAGAGACGGTCATGGCAAGAAACCATCAATAAATGGAGCGATTTTCGACAATGAAACTATCTTTCTTCGGCGCCGCCGGCACAGTCACAGGATCGAGATATCTGCTCGAGAACGATGGCGTCCGAGTGCTCATCGACTGCGGTCTGTTTCAGGGTCTGAAGAATCTCAGGCTACGTAACTGGGCGCCTTTTCCTGCTCCTCCGAAACACATATCCTGCGTGGTGCTGACACACGCCCATCTCGATCATTCCGGCTATTTGCCGGCGCTGGTCAGAGACGGATTCAAGGGACCGGTTTACTGCTCCGACGCGACTCGCGATTTGTGCGAAATACTTCTGCCCGATAGCGCGCATCTGCTGGAGCAGGACGCCGAATACGCCAACAGACGCGGCTTCTCGAAACACAAGCCGGCGCTCCCACTCTATAATGCAACGGACGCCGAACGGGCCTTAAAGCGCCTTTCTCCGCTCCATTTCGACAGGCGGCGGACCTTTCCCGAGGGATTTTCGCTGCGCTTGCATCGCGCGGGCCATATCCCTGGCGCTGCGATCGTCGAGATCGACTGGAGCGGAAGAAAGATCATATTTTCCGGCGATCTCGGGCGCTACGACGACCCCACGATGATGGATCCTTCTGCGATAATGGAGGCCCATTATCTCGTCATGGAATCGACCTATGGAGACCGAACGCACGAACGCCGCGACGCAGAGGAGGCGTTGGCAAGCATTGTCAACAGAACAGCGGCGCGTGGCGGAACAGTGATCATTCCGGCCTTTGCGGTCGGACGCGCGCAGACCTTGCTGTTCCATCTCGAGCGCCTGAAAAGCTCGCGAAGGCTTGTCGATGTGCCGATCTATCTCAACAGTCCCATGGCAATCGACGCAACCGAAACCCTATGTCGTCGCGCCGATGATCAACGGCTGACGAGAGAAGAATGGCGGCGCGCCTGTTCGGTCGCAAGATATGTCGAGTCCGTAGACGAATCGAAAGCCATAAATGAAGATGATGCTCCCAAGGTCATCATTTCCGCCAGTGGCATGGCGACCGGCGGGCGTGTGTTGCATCATCTGAAGAAATTTGCACCTGACCCGCGCAACACCATACTTTTCGCCGGTTTTCAGGCCGCCGGAACGCGCGGCGCGGCATTGGTGGGCGGGGCTCAGAGCGTCAAGATACATGGCGAATATGTGCCGGTGCGCGCCGAGGTCGATAATCTTTCGATGCTCTCGGCGCATGCCGACGCCAATGAACTCATGCGATGGCTGGGAAATTTCAGACGCCCGCCGCGAATGACCTTTCTTACGCATGGCGAGCCGACAGCGTCGGATACGCTGCGTCTCAGAATTCAGGACGAGCTCGGCTGGAGATGCCATGTCCCAGAAATGATGGAGACGTCAATATTGGAGTAGGATGTCCGATTGCGAATTTGGCAGTTGACCCTCGCGACATTCGCTCAATCATCCGCACGCGCGATGAGATAGGAATCCACTTCATTCATTCTCGCTTGCTTGTCGTCATCACTGAGCCATGACGCCGCGAAAGAGTTTAGGGCGAATGTCGCAAGATCGGGCTCTCGCAATTCAAAAGCCTTCTGCACAGCGTAATAATTAGCGTTCACATAGCCGCCGAAATACGCAGGATCGTCCGAATTGATCGTGACCAGGACGCCCGCTTCCGCCAGGCGCCGAAGCGGATGGTGAGCCATGTCCTCATATATGCGAAGACGAACATTTGATAGTGGACAAACGGTCAGCGGGATTTTCTGACGCACGAGGCGCGCAATCAGGGAGGAATCCTCGATTGCGCGCACGCCATGGTCGATGCGCTGCACTTTCAGCATATCCAGCGCCTCCCAAATATAAGCGGGAGGCCCTTCCTCGCCAGCATGAGCTACAGTTTGAAACCCAAGCGCTCGGGCGCGGGCGAAAACACTAGCGTGCTTCGAAGGGGGATTGCCGACCTCCGCTGAATCTAGTCCGACGCCAGTGATAAGCGATCTCCAGGGAAACGCCTCTTCGAGCGTCTTCATGGCGTCGCTTTCGGGAAGATCGCGCAGAAAGCACATGACCAATCTGCTTGTCGGGCCGTCGCCTTTCGCAGCCTCCCGGAGCGCGGCGGCGATCCCCTCGACAACGGCGCCGAATGGCACATTACGCTTGGTGTGAGCCTGAGAGTCCGTCCCAGAAGTTAGTCAACAATTGCAGAGCTTTCGTAGCATGAGCCGAATCGACGCGAAACGCAGGAACACGAGCGCTGTGATATTGAGGTTTTCCCAATCCTTGGCCAGTCTTCTACAGCGGTTTAGCCAGGCGATTGATCTTTCGACGATCCAGCGCATGGGCAATTTCACGAAGCCCTTCGCCTGATCGGATCGTTTTATAATCTCGATTTTGAGACACGGTAGGATTTTGCCCGTTGCGTCGGCGAAGATCGGTCCCTGATAGGCGCTGTCAGCCAACAGCTTTTCAAGAAAGGGAAACCGCCCATGCAACGTCGAAAGCAGCAAGACGCCGCCGTCTCGGTCCTGAATGTCGGCGCCGTGAACGACGGCGCCCATCAACAAACCTTGCGTATCGACGAGTACGTGGCGTTTCTTGCCTTTGATCTTTTTGCCGGCGTCATAGCCATGCGGATCAATGCGCGCCCCCCTTTTTCCGCGCTCTTCACGCTCTGACTATCGATGATCGCCGCGGTGGGGCTCGCCTCTCGTTCCGCTCGTTCGCGACACATGACGTAGAGCGCGTCGTGCATGCGATCCAGAACGCCGCACCAGGCCCAATCGCAAAAATAACGATACACTGTGCTCTTCGGGGGAAAATCCTTGGGAATGTACCGCCATTGGCATCCCGTGCTCAGCACATACATGATGGCGTTGAACACCGCCCGCATGTCCACTTCACGCTTGCGCCCGCCACGCTTGGCCGGAGGAATAAGCGGCGCCACATGCCCCCACTCCTCGTCCGTCACATCACTCGGATAACGTAACCTGTCGCGATTGTATTTCGCCCGGTTTGCCTTCGTCCACATCGACGGCCTCCTACGAATCAGACCGCCTCCCATCCATCACAACAGATTCATTCGATTCAACATCTTTCAGGACGGACACTGAGGATCGAAGAAGATCTCGCAGTGACGGATGTTCTCGCGCCGTGCACGAGCGAGATAGGCGTTCGTGAGATCGAAGAAGTCATGCTCGGTGCGCAGCACTTGCGTAGTTTGATAATAGAGATTCAGAAAATCCTGCAAATTCTCAAAATTATACCTTCGACGCATCGCCTCGACCGAGGGATAGGGGAGATGGATCCGATTGCGCTCGGCAAGCTTGAAGACCATTTCGGGTTCGAGCGTTCCCTCGATATGAAGGTGGAGCTCCGCCTTGGGGATGTCGTTGATAAATTGAGCAATGTTGCGCGCCATTCGAATGTTCCGTCGCTATGGACCGCGCTCGTCTACGTCTCCCGAGCGCGAACTGCGCTTAGTATACATAAAGTCGTCGACGCCGCTCAGGTTTGAAAAACTGACGGGCTCATGAAAAATTGCGTGGATCATTGCTATCGCGGTCACAATTCGGCGGATTCAAAGATAAGGTTTCCCAGACACGAATGCCCCCGGGTCAGGAATGAGCGCTGGCCGAGGCGTCCTGTTTTGTTCAACCGAATGACTTCCTTCGGGCGGTTCATTTCAAAGGAAGCGTGCCCGATTTCGCAGGTAGGAAAGCGTCAGAATTGGCGCTAGGTTATCGTGTGGCGCACATTGCATTCGCGCGTCATTTCGTTATAGGCCGTCGAGACGGAAATGAACGGAAGGTGAGAGTCATTCATGCAGGTCCGTCATCCAATCGGCATGTCTTTTGGTCAGGATGCGGGGGAATATTTTTCGTATCGTCCCCAATATCCGCGAGCGCTTTTCGCTTTGTTGAATGAGGCCGCGCCCGCTCGCGATCTGGCGTGGGATTGCGGAACAGGCAGCGGACAATCAGCTGTGGCGCTTGCGGAATATTTCAATCAGGTGCTCGCCACGGATCCAGACCAGCGTCAGCTCGACATGGCTCCGGTGAGACCCAATATACGATACGCGCTCGCCGCCGCGGAGACCGATCTTGGTCTGAGGGGAGAGGTGGATCTCATCACCTGCGCCTGTTCGGCACACTGGTTTGATCTGTCACGATTTTACGCGATTGCAAGACGATCCCTGAAGCCTCGGGGAGTTATTGCGGTCTGGACCTACGACTGGCCCTGGACGAGTTCGACATCTTTGAATGTCGTCATGCAAAAACTGAAATGTGAGATTCTCGGCCCCTTTTGGGGAGAGAATTCAGCCTATTACTTCGGGCGCTATGAAAATCTGCCCTTTCCTTTTATCGAGATCGATCATCCTCCGTTTCATGTACCGATCGGTGAGAATGCAGACGATCTGCAGAAGTTTTTGAGCACATGGTCGGCCGTAAAGAAATTCCGATTGGAGCAGGGAAAGGATCCCCTTTCCATAGTAGACGGCGAATTACGCAAGGCGTGGGCGACTGAGCCGCCCACACTTCCACTCATAGCGCCGCTTCATATGCGCGCGGGTCGCTGTTCATGATTTGCGTCTACAACGAATAGGCAGGCGAGATACACGAAATCAACCTGTTGCGGCAAGAGCGCTATCGAAGGTCGAATCGATTTTGTCTGAATTTTCACAAGAGATTGACCTCTGCGCCACGCAAGTTGGGAAGGGCCTTCGCGGAGGGGAATTGTAATTGAGAGTTTCTTCGTGCGATCGAACTCTTCGATTCGTCCGCGCAAGCCTGTCTTGTGTGGGCGATTGCTCTTCCTAAAGTAAACGATCTTTTGTAGTCGACGTCTGGAATACCGATTTCTGCGTGATTGTGAATTAGAACGATGAGGTTCGTAAAATCAGTTGAATCGACGTCGAAGGCGTCTCTTGTGGTGGCCGTATCCATTGCCGACGCCAGATCGGCTTCCGGCGTGAGGTCGTCGATCAAGTCAAGAGTGGACTCCCTGACTTCTGTGTCCGTGATAATCTTTTCCGCTTCCTGCAAGAGAGGCGCGGTTCTGGCTAAATATAAGCCTCCTATATGATCGTCGGTCACTCGATGGTCCCTGGCAAGGCCCACAATGACGATTTCGCGACCGGTAACCAGATCGTCCGAAACCCGTGGGCGCGTCATAATCCCACCAAATCCGACCAAAGATGCTTGTGGAGAATAGATGACCTCGATGACGGTTTCGGCGCCTTCGTCGCCGAAGTTATATGTCTGATCCCAGGATTTGATGGTGCAATCATTTCCAGCGATTGGAAGAATGCGCTATGGGCCAGCTTCTCCATGGAAGCGCCCGCACGACAGAGGCGGTGCGTCGAGCGATACAGCATAGTCAAGAGAGCCTGAGGGCCTTCGCCAGGCGGTACGGCGTCAACACGAAGACCATCGCCAGGTGGAAGGGGCGGACGTTGGTTTACGACGAGCGCACGGGACCGAAAGACCCCAAACCCATGGGTCTGACGATCGAAGAAGAGGGGATCAACGTCACCTTCCGCCGTCACAGCTGTTGCCTTTAGACGATTGCCTGTACGCCCGTCAGGAGACAATCCCGCACCTGCCTCGGTCATCGTTGCATCGCTGCCTTCAGCTCCACGGCGTCTCACGATCGCCGAAGTGCGCACGGCCGAAGGCAAGCTCTAGAGCGTTTCATATTTTGACGGAAGCGTATCCTGCGTTTGTGAAGTAGTTGCTGCATTCTTGTGGTTGGATGTCTTTTGCGAGGCGTCCGATCTGTCGCCAGGTTTCATCGATGGTTCGCTGCTGCGCCTGTCGCATCCAGTGTTTGAGCTTGGAAAAGGTCTGTTCGATTGGATTGAGGTCGGGCGAATAGGGTGGCAGAAACCACAGTCTGGCTCCGGCGGAGCGGATCGCGCGTCGCACCGCCTCGCCCTTGTGACTGCCGAGATTGTCCATAATGACAATATCGCCCTGCTTAAGCGCGGGGACGAGTTGTTGTTCGACATAGGCGCGGAAACACGCGCCGTTGATTGGCCCGTCGAAGACGCAGGGCGCGTCGAGACGATCGCAGCGCAGCGCGCCGAGAAAGGTCAACGTGCGCCAATGGCCGTGCGGCGCGAGGCCGCGCAAGCGCTTGCCCTTGGGGCCCCAGCCGCGCAGCGGCGTCATGTTCGTCTTGATCCAGGTCTCGTCGATGAAGACCAGCCGCCTGGGATCGAGGCGCGCTTGCAGCGATTGCCAGCGCTTGCGCCGTCGCGCAATGTCAGCGCGGCCTTGTTCGAGCGCCAGCAGCGTTTTTTTTGAACCGCAGCCCCTCGCGGCGCAGGAACATCCAAATGGCGTTGTGCGAAACCTTGACCCCGCGCGCCAGCAGCTCGTCCTTGAGGCCATGCAACGTCAAATGCGGCGTCTGCGCCAGACGCTCGACAATGAAAGCGCGATGCGGCTCCAGCACGCGCTTGCGATAGCCGCCCATTTTTGCCGGCGCGACCGAGCCCGTCTCGCGCTGGCGCTGCGACCACTTCACGACCGATGACACGGCCACGCCAAAGCGCAAAGCCACGGCGCGGCAACTCTCGCCAGCCAAAACCGACGCAACCACACGCTCTCGACGATCATTGGAGAGAGGTCGAACCATTGGATGCTGGCCTCCGCCCAGCCAGCATCTTGAATCACACTCCTGCTAAAACAGGAATCCCTCCCGATTCAGAAATACAGGGAAATGCTCTAGATGTTCGTGGCGATCGATCGCACGTAGAAATTCGCCTTCGTCAAGTTGCATGAGAAGGCCGCGACAAGAATAGTCGCCGACTTTCTGTTCGCACTGATACAAGCCGTTCCCTATAATATCCACGCGGTGCTCAACGATAATGGAACGCGCTTCACCGATTCTGGCGGAAGGGCGGACCTTCAGGGCGGATGCTTTCGAGTTCGCCTGCGCCCGCGCCGATAGCGACCATCGACTGACCAAGTCCAAGCATCCTTGCACGAATGGCAAGATCGAGCGCATGAACCGCACGATCAAGGACGCGACGGTCAAGCGCTACTTCTATGAAACGCAGTCCGAGTTGCGAAAGCATCTCGCCAATTCTTGCCAATCGGATCGGTCATTCAAATGGATCGAGTCGCAGGCCGACCACAAGATCCACGCTCAAATTCCATCATGAAGGCTCGAAACATCGCGCATAAGCAAGAAAAGGCGTGCGAGCGCCCGCCCTTTCTATTCGCGGCGTCGGCGTTAATGGCGAAGTTGATAATCTCCCCCCAATCAAAAGCTTCGGTCAAGCCTTCGGCGGCCCGTAATAGCCTGGCTTGGCGTGCGCTTCTTCGCGGAGCAACTTTGCCCCCTCGATGACATGCGGCGCGAGCCCCGCGCCGCCGGCATCGATCAGCGCCAGCAGTTCCTCGCGCATTCGCGGGTCCCAGTAGGTGCGCAGATGGTTGCGAATCCCTTCCGCCCGCCGCTCCGGCGGATAGGGCGCGAAGAAGTCGCCGATCTGGTTGGCCATCGCCGCGATCCGGTCGAGCGCCATCACCGGAATGGCGCCCTCCGCCTCTTGATGCGTCATGCTCATTCGGCGGCCTCCAGCGCTTTCGAACCCGGCTCCGCGTCCTGCTCGGGGCCGTTTGTGCGCACGACATCCACCTCGGTGACCTTATATTCGGGGCAATTCGTCGCCCAGTCCGAGAGATCAGACGTGACCGAGTTGGCCTTGGATTTGGCGTGGTGGAAGGTCGTGTAGACGACCCCCGGATTGACGCGCTCCGAGATCTTCGCGCGCAATTCGGTCTGGCCGAAGCGGCTCGAGAGCTTCACCCAGTCTCCGTCCCTGACGCCACGCGAAATCGCATCCTGTTCATTGATTTCCAGCACATCCTCGGGATGCCACAGCGAGTTCGGCGTGCGACGGGTCTGCGTGCCGACATTATACTGCGTCAGGATGCGGCCGGTGGTGAGCAGCAGCGGATATTTGTCGTTCGTGCGCTCGGCCGTCGGCACATATTCGGTGAGCATGAATGTGCCGAGCCCGTTGGCGCGCGGGAACTTCTCGCGGTGCAGGACCTCCGTGCCCTCGGGCGCCTCCTCGTTACAAGGCCATTGCGCCGAGCCGATGCGGTCGATGAGCGCGAAGCTTATGCCACGATAGTTCGGCGAGAGCCGCGCGATCTCGTCGAGAACCTCGCCGGGGTTGGAATAGGAGACGTTGTAGCCCATGGCGTTCATGAGCTTCACCGTGATCTGCCAGTCCTGAAGGCCGGCGAGCGGCTCGATCACCTTGCGCACGCGCGAGACGCGGCGTTCCGCATTGGTGAAGGTGCCGTCCTTCTCCAGCGACGAAGAGCCGGGGAAGAAGACATGGGCGTATTTCGAGGTCTCGTTGAGGAAAAGATCGTGGAGCACGACGCACTCCATGTTCTTCATCGCGGTAATGACGTGGTGCTGGTTCGGGTCGCTCTGCACAGGGTCTTCGCCCATGATGTATATGCCCTTGAACGATCCCGCGACCGCGGCGTCGAGCATGTTGGGCAGGCGCAGGCCGGGCTCCGCGTCGAGCGGCACGCCCCATTCGGCTTCGAAGCTCGAGCGGGTGGCGTAATCCGTAACGAAGCGATAGCCGCTGAACACATGCGGCCAGCTGCCAAGACAGCTTCCGCCCTGCACATTGCCCTGGCCGCGCAGCGGGTTCACGCCGACGCCCTCGCGGCCAAGCATGCCGCAGGAAAGGCCGAGATTGCCAAGGCACATCACGCCCGTCGAACCCTGCGAATGTTCGGTGACGCCGAGCCCGTAATAGATCGCGCTGTTCGGGCCGCCTGCATAGATGCGCGCCGCCTTGCGGATGCCTTCGGAATCGACGCCCGCGAGTGGGCCGATGACGTCGGGCGAATATTTGTCCGAGCCGACTAGAGCCTTCCAGTTCTCGAACTCGTTCACCTCGCAACGCGCCTGAACGAAGGCTTCGTTGTAGAGCTTCTCGCGCACGATGACATGCGCGATGCTGTCGAGGACCGCGACATTCGTGCCGGGCCGGATCGCGAGATGCACATCGGCCTTGATATGCGCGGATTCGACGGTCTCGGTTTTACGCGGGTCGATGACGATGAGTTTCGCGCCTTGACGGATGCGGCGCTTCATCAGCGAGCCGAAGACCGGGTGGCCTTCCGTCGGATTGGCGCCGACGACCATGATGACGTCGGCCTGCAGAATCGAATCGAAGTGCTGGCTCGCAGCGCCCGCGCCGACGGTGTTCGTCAGGCCGAACTGTGTCGGCGAGTGGCAGATGCGGGCGCAGTTGTCGATGTTGTTGTTGCCGAGCACCGCACGCGCGAATTTCTGCGTGAGAAAAATTTCCTCGTTAGTACAGCGCGAGCTGGAGACGGCGCCGACCGACTTCACGCCATATTTCGCCTGGATGCGCTTGAACTCCTTCGCGGCATAGGCAAAGGCCTCGTCCCAGCTCACGGGCGTCCATGGATCGTCGATCGAGGCGCGGATCATCGGCGTGCGCACACGGTCGGGCGAGTTGTAATAATCGTAGGCGAAGCGCCCCTTGATGCAGCTATGGCCGTGGTTGGCCTTGCCTTCCTTCCACGGGATCATGCGCACGATTTTGTCGCCGCGCGTCTCGGCCTTGAATCCGCAGCCGACGCCGCAGTAGGCGCAGGTCGTGACGACCGATTTCTCAGGCTTCAACGGGTTCGGCATGCACATATTCTCCTTCGAAAAGGCTCTTTTCCACGAGAGCATGACTGGGGCAAGCCTGCACGCAGGCGCCGCAAGAGACGCATTCGGATTCGAAGAAAGGCTGCTCCTGACCGGCGACGACTTTCGACTCGAAGCCTCTTCCCGCGATGGTGATCGCGAAGGTTCCCTGAACCTCGGCGCACGCGCGAACGCAACGGCTACAGACAATGCATTTGGCTGGGTCAAACAGGAAATAAGGGTTCGACTGGTCGACGGGTGCGTCAAAATGGTTCTTGCCGCCACCGTACGGATGGGTTTCCACCCCTTCTGCTTTCAGCGATTCATGGAGCTCGCTCCAACCACCCTCAAGTTCACTCTCGGGGAAATCAGAGAGGTAGAGCTCCAAAACGCCCTTGCGCAGACGCCTCAACGTCTCGGTCTGCGTCCTGACCTTCATGCCCTCGACTGCGGGAGTGGTGCAGCTAGCCGGGTATCCGCTACGGCCTTCGACCTCGACAAGACACACGCGGCAACTGCCGAAGGCATTGAGCATATCGGTTGCGCAAAGTTTAGGAATCGGCCGGCCAGCCTTCACTGCCGCGAGCATGACGGAGCTTCCAGCAGGAACGCTAACCGCCACCCCATCGATTTCGAGGGTCACGAGTGGCCCATCTCGCGGCGGTGTGCCAAAATCAATCTCGTCCTTCAATCCCCGCAGTTCAGACCACATTTGCCACCTCACAAAGACAAAGATGCTCTTCTTACTTTTCCGGGAGGCAAGCCCCTATGGAAACGCGCGGGCTCTCCTTCCTGTTCAGTTAGTTCGATCTGTCGCGGACTCAACCTGCTGATTTCATGCAACTGATTAGCCTCTCGTAGGGAGCCGCGTGTTCAAGACTTCATGCGACACGAGAAGCGTGAAGTCCTGATCCACGCCGTTCGCTGTAGGAATCATGAGGTCAGGCCTTCAATCGCCGCAGAGATCACAACAGAAGGATATTTAGTCACACTCGCATATCTCTCAATTTCGAATTATGGAAGATTCCCTTCCATTTTGGCAAAATCATCAGCGATATTTGTAATTCGCGGGGAAGATCTGAGCTGGCCCCGAGACTTCATGACTGGAGAGATAGTCTATTGATCACGAGGCGAAAACGAGGAACGGCATCTGGCGTCAATCCATGCCCAAATGATGATCACCATAGCGTCGAAATATCCGGCGCCGCTGATTGCCGGATATATCAGTGGCAAGAACCCAAACCATTTGCCCGGACCGCAAACGCGATGTCGCGCCGCGGTATTCCTGAGCGCAAACATCTGGCGTCGACAATCGGTCGGAATGACGATTCGATCCGGAAATATCTCCGCAAACAGCAACAAGAGGATCCATGCTTGGATCAGCGAAGCCTTTGACGATGAGGCGACGCGGCTCCACTCGGCGGTGAATAAATCGGTTACCTTCGGCGCCCCAACCCAACCGCCTTGAGCGGTTCGTGTGGTCAAATCCGCGGTTTCGCCTTGGCCGATAACTAATTAGCGGTGTTGTCAGAAATAGCCTTCACGCTTTTTTTGCTCGAGCGAACCACCGTCTTCCCCATCACTGATTCTTCCCTGCCGCTCTGACATTTTTGCCGCAAGAGTTTCTTCGAGAACCGCGTCAATGTCCTTCGCCGTCGACTCGATAGCTCCAGTGACCGGCCAACACCCGAGTGTCCGGAAGCGAACGGTTTTCATCTCAATTTTATCTCCCGGTTGAAAGCGCATTTTCAGTTCATCGTCGACCACGATGAACGCTCCATTGCGTTCAACAACTGGCTTGGGCAAGGCAAAATAGAGGGGCGCAAGATTGATCTTGCGCAAGAGGGCATAGCTCCAGATGTCGTTTTCCGTCCAGTTGGAAAGTGGAAACACACGGGCAGACTGCCCTTTACTAAGCCGCAAGTTATATTGTCGCCAAAACTCAGGGCGTTGTTGACGTGGATCCCAGACGTGCCCAGTGTTCCTCACTGAAACGATGCGTTCTTTCGCCCTGGATTTTTCCTCATCGCGCCGCGCGCCTCCGAAAATCACATCATACCCGCCTCGATTGAGAGCCTCCTTCAAGGGTTCTGTTCTCATTACCATTGTGTATCGATCGCCATAGTCGAACGGGTTGATGCCCTGGACGCGCCCTTCCTCATTCGCATGAACGACCAGTGAAAAGCCATTTTCACGTGCAAAGGCGTCGCGAAACTCAAGAAGAGAGCGGAATTCCCAAGTCGAATCGATATGAAGCAGCGCAAATGGCGGCTTTCCTGGATAAAAGGCGCGAAGCGCGAGATGCGCAAGAACGGTAGAATCTTTCCCGGCCGAAAAGAGCATAACGGGTCGTTCAGCTTCCGCCGTTGCTTCGCGGATGACGTGGATAGACTCTGATTCCAGCCATTCAAGATGAGCAACGCTGCGCATGGCCATCATGTCTCATGATTATGGAACCCGACGCCACAGATGCGTCGCGTAGCAAATGAAACGAGTCCGGCGCGCTGGGATACGCCAAAATTGACTTACCCCAGCTCCCGCCTCGATCGCTTGCAGGAAAATCACCGAGCGTATTCCAGGCGGCCTGCAGCGTTTGTCTTTTGAGACCTGATTACGTCCTCGACGGTGTGCAGTCCCGGCTCCGGCGACATGACGAGCACGGCCATGTTGCCCGGCGCATGTTCGTTGCGCCACATCTTCATGTGCGCTTCCGGGATCTTCTCCCAGGAGAAGACTTCCGACATGCAGGGGTCGACGCGGCGATCGAGCACGAAGCGGTTGGCGGCCGACGCCTGCTTCAGATGCGCGAAATGCGAGCCCTGGATGCGCTTCTGGCGCATCCACACATATCGGGCGTCGAAGGTGATATTGAAGCCGGAGGTGCCGGCGCAGAACACCACCATGCCGCCACGCTTGGCGACGAGGCAGGACACCGGGAAAGTCGCCTCGCCCGGATGCTCGAAGACGATGTCGACATCCTTCTTGCCAGTGATGTCCCAGATCGCCTTGCCGAATTTGCGCGCTTCCTTGGTCCATTCGTTGAATTCGGGCGAATTGACCTTGGGGAGCTGGCCCCAGCACTTGAAGTCCTTGCGATTGATCACGCCCTTGGCGCCGAGCGACATGACGTATTCGCGCTTCGACTCGTCGGAGATGACGCCGATGGCGTTGGCGCCCGAGGCCGCGCAGAGCTGCACGGCGAAGACGCCGAGGCCGCCCGAGGCGCCCCAGACCAGCACATTGTCGCCGGGCTTGAGCTGATGCGGCGCATGGCCGAATAGCATGCGGTAGGCGGTGGCGAGCGTCAGCGTATAGCAGGCAGCCTCTTCCCAGCTGAGATGCTTGGGGCGCTCCATGAGCTGGCGGTCCTGCGCGCGGCAGAACTGGGCGAAGGAGCCATCCGGCGTTTCATATCCCCAAATGCGCTGAGAGGTAGAGAACATCGGGTCGCCGCCGTTGCACTCCTCGTCGTCGCCGTCATCCTGGTTGCAGTGGATGATGACTTCGTCGCCGACCTTCCAGCGCTTCACCTTGGAGCCGACGGCCCAGACTATGCCCGAGGCGTCGGAGCCGCAGATATGATAGGGGTGCTTGTGGCCGTCGAGCGGAGAGATCGGCTCGCCGAGCGAGGCCCAGACGCCATTGTAGTTGACGCCCGCCGCCATCACGAGAACCAGCACGTCGTGGCTGTCGAGCTCCCATGTCGGCACGACCTCCAGCTGCATCGCCTTTTCCGGGGGCCCCTGGCGCTCGCGGCGGATCGCCCAGGCGTACATGTTCTTCGGCACATGTCCAAGCGGAGGGATTTCACCAATTTCATAGAGGTCCTTCAGCATCATTTCTCCTTGATCCAATTGCCGGAAAAGACTATAAAAACCTGTCGTCTGTGAGAAATTCGAAGTTAAGAATGAACCCTTCGGAAAATACGAACGGAGGAAGTCAAGCCGGCGCAGGAGCACGATGGTGAATCGCTTGACGCAATCACAGGGGAGGAAACGGGTAGAAGAGGCGAAAGCGGTTTTCAAATTCCGCGACCCCGGCGTTTTCGAATCGATAGCGCGACAGTCGACGCCGCGGGAACGAAAAATTTCCCTTGATGGGGCCAGTTGTCCCGATCCACAGAATGATTTATGAGCTTTTTAAACTATCATCACCTCCGATACTTCTGGGCGATAGCAAATGAAGGCGGACTGACGCGCGCGGCAAAATTGCTGAACGTATCGCCCTCTTCGCTGTCGGTCCAACTGAAGGCCCTGGAAGAGCAACTCGGTCAGCCGCTTTTCGAGCGTGATGGCCGCTCGCTGCGCCTCACCGAAGCGGGGCGCATCGCCTTCGACTACGCCAAGATTGTCTTCAAGTCCGGCGACGAGCTCCTGAGCACGTTCAAGAATTTGAGTCTTGGCCATCGTCGGATGCGCATTGGATCTGTGGCGACGCTCTCCCGCAACTTCCAGATCGAGTTTCTCAAGCCGCTGATCGACCGCAAAGACGTAGAACTGGTCGTGAAGACGGGAGCGTTCGGAGAGCTTCTCAACCTGCTGGAAACCCATGTGCTCGATCTTGTTCTCGCCAATCAGCCGGCGACCATGGATCTGAATTCGGAATGGCAGAACCTGCTCATCGCCGAACAGCCGGTCAGCATCATCGGACATCCCGAGTTATTGAAAAAAGCGAGAGGCAAAGGCGAAATTTTTAATTTTCCGAACGATCTCACAAGAGTGCCGATTGTTTTGCCCGGGCGCGGAGAAGCGATCAGGATGGCGTTCGACCGCATCATCGAAGAAGCGGGCATAGAACCAATCGTGCTCGCAGAGGTCGACGACATGGCGATGCTGCGACTGATCGTCAGGGAAAGCCATAGCGTAACATTGGCGCCGCCGGTCGTGGTTAAGGACGAACTCGCGTCCGGTGCGCTGGTCGAGCTCGTTCGCATTGAGCAGATAAAGGAGTCATTCTACGCCATTACCCGAAACAGCCGCTTCGAAAACCCGCTGCTGACAGAACTTCTCGGGGCCGAGCGGCGGCGATCGTCGATGAAGTAAATTAAGACCAGGAATATCTGGCGCTCGAAACCTCGTTGATCCGTTTCAGGAGAGCCTCGGAGTTTGTTCAGACAAAGGGCTTGCTGGTTTGGTTGCAATCGGCGACGAAAGCGTCCAAGTGGGAGGTGAGTTTTTCGACGCTGCTCAAGGAGGCTACGACGAAAAACTTCCCGGCAAAAATCGAGGAGCGGAGTTCGAACGGATCGAGCCAAGAGACATAGGTCCGCGTATAATCGGCATACCCGTTCCTGTGGCACTTCAAAAACATATCGCGTCTTGCCTCATGGTTGGGAGATTGTCGAGGATCACATTGATTCCCCGTTTCGAAACATGGCGACGAGCTGGTTCATGACGTTGATAACCTCGATGCGCCAGCGTCCTTTTATAATGGCGACCGACAACTTCGCCGCTCTAGAGATAGAGCGTCGAGCGCCGCCAGCATGCGACTGTACGTCTCGACCCCGTATTTTGCTTCGTTTCCCCGCATCCTCAGCTGCGAAACGTCGGCGATGCGGTCGGTCGTATAGCGCACGCCACTTCGTGCCGTGCCAATCGCTCAATCGATCGCGCCCGCATCGCCGCGCAACCGGCGGCTATTAGTGTAATTTTCGTCTTCGAATGGGCGAGGTGCTCCGTCGCGCTAGAGCGCGCCAGGCACTCGATTTCGACGCGCTCACCTGAAGTCAAAACGATCGGCGTTGCTTCAGAAGGTTTCACCGCGCGGCCTCGTATCGCGACTCGCGGACCAGTGATATTAGGCGCTAACCGGCGTCAACAATCCCGAGGATCCGGGCGATGGCGGGATTCTTTATTTTCCTTTGAGTCGTCACCGCAAAAATTTGCTCGTCAACGCCGTGGATCGCGCCGATAACTTCCATTCCATAGCGCTGTCGGACTTCCTGCTGAGCATCGGTGGGCGCAAAAGTAAATGCCTCGTAACTCGCGGCGACGCCTTTTTCGTAGTTCGCTGTCCCCAATCTCGGACTTGATGTCCGGCTCAATTCCGTGAGTTTCGAACCAATGATCTAGCGACTGTCGTAAAGAGCTTTTTTGAATTGGTAGCACGAATGGCGCGCGATTAAGCGACTGCGGGAAACCCTTTCTATGCCTATTTACTTTGCCGAATGGGCCGAACAGCGATATTTCAATGGTCGAAAGCAAGTGACTAACTGTGTTTTTGATTTCCGAGCATGGCGAGAGAGCGGACAAGATCGCAAGATCGTAGGTGCGCAGTCGCAAATCCTGTATCATGCGTTCCGCATCGCTGCTGGCGCAATAAAAAGCCGGAGAATGCAGACCGTCTAGCGCTGGCGACAGCGACCGGAGCGCGATCGACATGTCGATGCCTTGGCAGACGCCAATCTTGAGGGTGCGGCTCTGTTCCGCCGACACGCCTTCCAGCCATTTTGTCAGTTCGTCGCCGATGCTGAAAATTTGATCCGCATAACTGAAGACAAGCCAACCGTTCTCGGTCAGAACGAGTTTCCGGCCCTCCCTCCTGAACACCTTTGAGCCGATCGCCTTCTCGAACAGGGTCAGTTGGCCGCTGATGGTGGGCTGTGCGAGCCGCAAAATTTCACAGGCGCTCCTGATCGAGCCTGTTTTGGCGACCATCCAGAAGTAATACAGGTGTTGGTAGTTGAGCCGGTCCAATATGAAAGCCCGTCATTTGTTTCTCGAATCTCATACATTGCAGGCATGGGAGCGGCTATTTCGCATTTGTGAAGCTGGCGTTCGGTTCTTTAAATAAATGTGACAGCGACGGCTCGAGCCAGAATCCGGTATCGCATTCCATTGCGATCTAACCGGAGTAAACCGTATGCCACCGGTGCAGGAAGACAGGGGCTTTCATCAGACAGAGCTCTCGAAACGTAATTTCGAAGCTGATGTGTCAAGGCGCGCATGGAGGCGCGAACGTATCGAAAAAAGCAAAGTAATGTTTGTATTTTTGAATTTGTTGCGCGTCAGACTTTCTGCTACCGATCGAAGCGGTCAAAATCGGCACCCCCGGGCGAAAGTGAATCTTTTATCTGATCGAAGCGTACGACGAGTTTCGTTTGCGGCCATAGATCCAGCGGCGATCAGCAAGTCTTTGCGTCGCAGATTGCGGGCAGCATGAAAGCGTCATTCGACAGGCTGATCGGCGGCAAGCTGCTTCTGTTTCTCGTCACGCTGGGGATCGGATATGTCGACGTATTGTCGAATGTCTCCGGCCATAGCGTGCTGACGCCATACTCGGCGGGATCGCTTGAAGGCGTTACGCCGAGTTTCGGCGCCTGGGGAACTACTTTTTATCTTATTGGCGTAGCGCTAGGCGTGCCGCTGGCGAGGGTTCTTTCCGGTCGCTTCGGCGAATATCGCGTGTTGACTTACGGCTATCTCTGCTACGCGATCACCTCGCTGATTTGTGTCTCGAGCGTTAGCGTTTTCATGTATGCCCCAACGCGATTTGTTTTTGGAGTGTTTGGCGGCTTTCTCGCGGTCGTCAGTCAGTCGGCGGCGCTCGGCGAATTGCCGGAAAGACAATACAAAATCGGACTCGGCTATTGGGCCGCGCTCGGCATATTGCCTTATACCCTGGCGGTCTTTCTTGGCGGTTTCTGGGCCGAGTATTTTTCCTGGCGTTGGCTCTTCTACGCCAACGCCACGCTGGGGTTTGTCATCTCGGCGATCATTGGCGCGTTGTTTTTGGTCGCGAATTCGAGCGCAAGATCGTGCGTTTCGACCTCGTGGGCTATGTGCTGCTCGTGATCACCTTGATCGCTTCGCAGTTGATGTTGAGCCTCGGCAATGATTTCGATTGGTTTGGCTCTCCGCTTTTGTCGCTCGCATTGCTTACCGTGTTATTCTCTCTACCCCTCTTCATCATCTGGGAATGGGGTGAACGTCACCCGATCGTCGATGTCCGGCTTTTTTCGCGCTCGAGTTACGCCATTGGCGTGCTCAGCGGCTTCCTCGGCTTTCTCGTAATACAGGGGCTGATGTCGTTGCTCTCGGTGCAGATGCAGCTCCTGCTCGGCTACACGTCTTCGCTCGTAGGCCACATCTACCTCGCGATGATGGTCGCGGGATTGCCGCTTGCGGGCTTTATGTACGAGCTTTCGAAAAAGCTCGATGTGCGTTTCGTGATCTGCTTAATGTGCATATGCTCGTCTGTCGTGCTCACCTGGATCGGGCTCTTCGACAAGAACGCCTCATATGACACGCTTACCATACCTGTTGTTTTCCTGGGCTTTTGTGTTGCAGCGCTCTCCGCGCCGACATCGACTCTTGCTACTTACGGGTTGTCGGGCCCGCTCTATAAGCGGGCGGCTGAAGAGTTCCTGCTGTTTCGACTCGTCGGCGGAGCCTTCGGCATCGCGTTCCAGAGCGTAATCTACTTTCGTCGGACGCCTTGGCATCAGCTCAATCTATCCGAATATCTCGGCGGGCGCCGCTTTGCCTCGCTCGACACGTTGGCCGCATTGACCCAACAGTTGCAGTCGTTGGGAGTTTCCGAATCGGTCACTCGTCGTGTGATTGCACGTTCTATTCATCAACAAGCGAGCATTCTCGCCATGGATGATGCATTTTTGCTCGGCGCCTTCATCATGTTCCTTCTTGGCGTCATCGTCTGGTTTGCGAAACTCCAGAAACCTTCCTCAAAACCGGTTGGCGCCCTGGCGTCACCGCCCGGTCAGACGATGGCGGAGCATTGATGCTTCTCATTCGTATAATTCATTGGCTGCCAGCAAAACTGGGGCAGGCCACTCGCGTCAGTGTCGCTGCATGCTCCTGCATTTTGCTTGCATCTTGCATGCCCACCAACCAGGTTGAACGCTCGCAATTCATCGAGCAGCCGACAATGACCCGCACTCTATCGCAATCGGGACTTTCAGTTGTCGAAGGCGAAAAGGCCTGGCCTCGCGAGGAATGGTGGCGCGCCTTTCGCAGCGCCGAGCTCGACGCGATCATCGACAAGGCTTTGGCCGACAATCAGAACTACCGAAAGGCGCAAGACGCCCTGCGAGAGGCCGACGCCGCCATTCGGATTTCCGGCGCGCGCCTCCTGCCGGAAATCAATTCGCTTTTCAGTATGCGACAGTCGCGCATTCCTCAGAATGGCGTCGTCGCTTCCTACAATCCGGAACAGGGCGGCCTGGAAAAGACCATGGCCTTCCTCAATCCCCTCGCAATGACATGGGAGCTGGATTTCTGGCAGAAGAATCGCGCGCTCCTCGACGCCGCGATCGGTGAGGCTGCGGCGCAAGCGGGCGAAACCGAACAGAGCCGGCTTCTGCTTACGACGGGAGTCGCGAGAGCATATTTGCGCGGCTACGCGCTGACACAGCAATTGGGCCTCGCGTCCACGTTGGTGAGGATGCGCCGAGAGCTGCGCGCGCTTGCCGATACCCGATACCAGACCGGCCTCGATACGCTCGATGGCGTTCAGATCGCCCGCACCAATGAAGAGGCCGCCGTCCGGCGCGAGGCGACCGTCAGGGCGGCGATCACGCTGCAGCGGGATGCGCTTGCGCGGCTAATGGGCGAAGGGCCTGACGCGGGTCTCGCCGTTTTCAAAGGGGGTGGCAACATAGCGCCAGCACAACCCGCGCTGCCGAAATCTCTCCCGATCGAATTATTGAGGCGGCGTCCAGATCTGGCGGCCTCGCTCGCTCGGGCCGAGGCTTGGGCGGCGCGCATCCACGCCGCGAAAACTTTGTTCCTGCCCTCCATCGATCTTGCGCTTGGAGGCGGGTTCGAGGCCTCGGTCACCTCGACGGAGATCAGTAAGCTCTCAGGCTATCTCTTCAATCCTTCCGCGCTCGGCTATGTCGCCGCTTCGTCGATTCGATTGCCCGTTTTCCAAGGCGGCCGCCTGAGCGGCAATCTTGAAATACAGCGCGCGGAATATGATCAGGCGGTCGATGCCTATAACGACACGCTGCTGCAGGCCGCGCAGCAGGTCGCCGACGCGATCGCCAATCTCAGGCGTGCGCGGTCGGAATTTGACTCGCATAGCCGCTTCGTTCAAGCGCGTCGAACCGAACTTGCGTTGTCGAAGGTACGGCTGCGCGACGGCCTGCGCGACCGGCGAGAAATCCTGCAGGAAAGCGCCGACCTGCTCGATGCGATCTTTTCCCTGCGCGGACTCGAAGGCGATCGTCTCATCGCCGCTGTCGATCTCTATCAGGCGCTCGGCGGCGGCTTTGCAAATGGGCCGGCGCCCGATTATCCGAAGCCCGCGCCCGAGACCGATCCGATTACTCCCGTCGTCGAAGGAATCCAGTCGTTGACAGGCGGCTGAGGCGAGATCACGCGGGAGATATTTTTCATGCGGCAACCGGTGGGGTAATCAGCCGATGTCTCTGTCGAGAAAAAGCATTCGTGCGAGGCGGTCGTTTCTTCTCAAGGTCGTCTTCCTGGGGATTGCGATCGCGGCGTTCCTCGCGCTGTTCAAATGGCTCACTTATGATCGTGATCGCGTCACGACCGACAACGCCTTTGTTACTGGCAACATTATTCCGGTGATGGCCGACGCCACGGGCGTCGTCGCCTCTGTGAATGTCGAAGAAACGCAGTTCGTAAAAAAGGGCGATGTGCTGGTTCGGCTCGACGCCCAGCGCGCCCGCGCCGCGCTGGGACAAGCCGAGGCAGAGTTCGGCCGCGCCGTGCGCGCCGTCGGCGCGCTCTTCGCTAATCGGCAGCAGGTATGCCAGAAGCTCGCCTCCCGTACGGCAATACGCGAAAGGACGCGGCACGATCTCGCTCGTTATCGTTCGGCTGCGCCGAGCGGCGCGGCGTCGCGCCAAATTCTGCAGAACACCGAGGACCAGCTCGCGGCGCAGGAAGCTGATCTGCGCGAGACGCGTTCGGAGCTGGAGGCGTTCGACGCGCGACTCGTCAATGCGACGCGCGTAAGACATCCCGATATCGAGGCGGCGAAGGCGCGTTTCAATGACGCATATGTCGAGACGCTGCGCCAGAACATTCGCGCGCCGGTGACGGGCTATGTCGCCAAGCGACGCGTGCAGGTCGGCTTCCGCGTGAAGCCCGGCGATCAGATCATGAATATTGTCCCGCTCGACCATCTCTGGGTCGAGGCCAACCTCTGGGAGAACCGTCTCGAGAGAATCCGGCCGGGACAAAAGGCGGAAATCATCGTCGATTTATACGGTGGCAAGGAGGTCTATCACGGCACCGTGGAAGGCGTAGTGCCCGGCTCCGGCAGTGTTTTTGCGACACTGCCGCCGGACAATGCGACCGGAAATTTTATCCGCATCGTGCAGCGTATCCCCGTTCGAATTGCGATCGATCCGGAGGAACTAAAAAAGCGGCCGTTACGCCCGGGGCTTTCGACAATCACATCGATCGATGTGAACAGTACGCCCGTGTCGCCAAACGATTCGATCGTCAAGACGGCGACCAGCGAATATACGACGGAGGTATTCTACAAGGATTTGGCCGAAGCGCGGGCGCGCGCCGACGCCGTGATCAAGGAGAATTTGCTTGGCGCGGCGACCGGCGCCGAGCCCTGCGTTGTCGCCGAAAAATGAGTTGCGGCGGCGCCACGCTTTGCCTTGAGCGGAACGCACGGGGTGTCCGGTCCGATCGTTATTTTGCAGGCGTCGGAGTAAGCTGAATGGAGCGGAAGAAATACCTTCAGAATATTCTGCTCGGCCTGCTTTCCGGGCCGGTGCTTGCCGCGCTGATCCTGCTCGTTCCGCTGGGAATTCTGACGGGCCTGTCGGCTGCACTCAATCCATCGCTTGCGATGTACGAATTTGTGCCCGAAGAGGAGCTTCTCGCTCCCTTCATCCTTATCGCCATACTAATCTCCGTGGCCAACGTCCGGCTTGCCCTGGTCATGTCCCGCGATGCAAAAGCCGGTCGCATAATTCGAGCCAAAACCGATCGCTATGTCGACGATCCGAGCGGCGCGGAAAATATTCACGGTCATCGCGGTCGCATTCTGGCTGACGAACTAAGACGTTTCATTGCCGCGCATGAGGACACTCCCATTTCATTGAGCAAGCCGATCGGCGAAGATTACGGCTGGGGTTTCTGGGTTCGGGAAAAAGCTTTCTCGCCGGTCTGGGTCGCCATCGCGCATAGCGGCAGCATCGACGTGGATGAGCGCAAAGAAGAATACATCGTCGCGATCACGTTGGAGCCGCCCATTCTTCCCTGGCGACGCCTGCGCTACAGACCTGACTTCCCGCTGGGAGACGAGATCGAGCAGCGCGTAACCGAGTTCCTCGCAGAGAAAAACATTTCCTATGCGATCGAGTCGGAAGAATGGGTTGATCCAGAGCCACATTCGCAACCGCCGCCGAGATTTTGACAACGCCAATGGTGGTCCTTGATTTCCGATGCGAAGCGCATCTCCTGCCGAAAGCTGAAGGCGCTCCTGCGCAAAGCCGCCGAACGCAATGTCGACGCCTTGTGGAGCAGGATCGGCGCTTTTCTCAACCAGTCCACGCCACGAGAATGCGCAAACTTACTAGCCATTGCAGCTCGTGAGCCGCTTTGAGAAGAATCCGCTCTAGAGGGTGTTATGTACTTTGGTGATTGATTGTCTTAGTAGAATCGGATGTCTCCGATTCGCAAACCTTATCCGTCTGACGTCAGCGACGAAGAATGGTCGCTGGTTGCGCCTTATCTGACGCTCATGGACGAAGGCGCGCCGCAGCGTCAACATTCGCTGCGCGAGCTGTTCAACGGCCTGCGTTACGTGCTGCGCTACGGCATCGCCTGGCGCGCCATGCCCAACGATCTGCCGCCATGGTTCGCCGTGTATCAACAATCGCAGCGCTGGCTGTCGGCGGGCGTGTTCGAGGCGCTTGCGCAGGATCTGCGCGCCCAGTTGCGCGTCGCTTCCGGGCGGGCGGCGGAGCCGACGGCGGCGATCATCGACAGCCGCACCTTGCGCTCGACCCCTGAGAGCGGCCCACGAGCGGGCTATGACGGCGCGAAGCGAAAGCGCGGCTCGAAGCTGCACATGGCAGTCGACGCATTGGGCCATTTGCTGGCGCTGCATGTCACGCCGGCGAATGTCGATGACCGCGCCGAGGTCGGCAAGCTCATCGCAGCCGTGCAGGATGTGACAGGCGAAAGCGTCGAACTCGTTTATGTCGATCAGGGCTACACCGGCGAAAAGGCGTCCGAGGCCGCAAAGGCGCAGGGCGCCGAGCTTTGCGTCGTCAAACTCGCCGAGGCCAAAAAAGGCTTCGTGTTGCTGCCCAAGCGCTGGGTGGTCGAGCGTTCATTCGCCTGGGCGACGCGATGCAGGCGGCTCGTCAAAGACTACGAGCGCTATGCTCAGACCCTCGCAGGACTCCACGTCGTCGCCTTCGCATGTCTCATGCTCAAGCGCGCAGCAGATTTCATGATCCAAGGTGCATAACACCCTCTAGTAACGGTAAAAGTGGGAGAGGCAAGTTCAGAGCTCCGTAAATTGCCGCGTGGGGCGTATTTTTAAGCGTTGCTGAACTCATTGCGACACATGTTGTCGCCGATATCGGCAGTCCGTCCGCGGGCCGCTGGGAGGCACGATCAACGGCAGCACAGTCTCGACAGGCTCGCGCTCGCCTTCCGGAATTCTTGTTTCGGAGAGGGCGTACTCCGTAAGACTGCAACCTCGATCGCGTTCTTTCGATTTTCGACGACGGCGTCATTCGGCGTCAAGGTCTCCGGCACACCCCAGAAACGGCCTCCTCGCCGTCGCAGAGATGGCGGAAGCCTTGCTTCTACTGCGCTTGATGCTACGCGAAGCAATTCGCCTCGCATCGCCCGATGTGGATCATCGCCCACAGTAGATAGAGCAAATGAGCTGATCGAGATGGACCTTCTGGCTCATAGCTTGTCGCTTTCCGGTGTCGAAATGTCGCCCGCCGGCAGAAAGCCTTCGCGCACATTGGACAGATTTGTGCGGAACCCAGTTTCCTTGGACGACGGCGTCGAGACACCAGCGTGCATGGTCGAGCAGCGTCTTGCGCATCGCTTCATCCGCTTCGAAACCAAGCTCAAAGGCGACGAAGGCGTTGACGCTCTCGCCGGCGATCGCGTCCGGCTCGCCGATAACGGCTACCTCCGCCGCCGCGGGATGCTCTATCAGCGCGCTTTCCACCTCGAACGCGCCGATCAGACGGCCTGATCATTTGATGACGGAGTGGGCGTGTCGGACGAACCAGAAATATCCGTCGCTATCGTGGCGCGCGAGATCACCCGTGAGGTAACGATCGCCGAGACAGCATTTCCTGTAGCGAGCCTCGTCATGCAAAAAGCCGCGCATCATTGACGGCGCCTACGGCCTTCCGTCGCGCGACTCCAGTATCCATGCCAGGCAGCGCGCGATTTTCGCTCATGATCCCGCCCGGAAAGACGGTCAGTTTGAAAATGGGTGGAGTTGATCGGCATGGAAAAAGGCAGTCGCCCACGCCACATCCACAGGCATGGCTGGCGGTTTATTGACGGCTGGCGACTTCAGCAGGGGTTCCACCGATCGACAATTCGAACAGCCGGTCTTCCACCCTCGTCGATCCATTGCAGAGTACGGGCGCGCGCGGCTACTCTGGCGCTTGCAAAAGGTTGATTCAGGAGTTGATCATGGACGTGCTCGAAGCAATCTCTACCCGCCGCTCCATTCGAGATTTCTTGCCCGAGGCGCCTTCGAGGGACAAGATCGTGGCGCTCATAGAGGCCGCGACCCAGGCGCCGAGCGCCGTGAATCGTCAACCTTGGTCGTTTCTGGTGGTGCGAGACCGCGCGTTGCTCGACAAGATCTCTGACGGCGCCAAGGCGTTCATGACGAGCACGCGGCCGCTTGAACTACCCGAGCAACTATACGAGAAGCTCGCCGATCCGAATTTCCATGTTTTTTATCATGCGCCAGCGCTGATCGTCGTTGCGGCTGAAGCAAAGGGGCCCTGGATCGCAGAGGATTGCGCGCTTGCTGCGGAGAATCTCATGATTGCCGCGCACGCTTGTGGCCTGGGGACTTGCTGGATCGGCCTTTCGCAACCTTTTCTCTCGACGCGGGAAGGAAAGCAGATGATTGGTCTTCCCGAGACTGAAACGCCATTTGCGCCGATCGTCGTCGGTTACCCGCGCGTGTCTGCCCCCCACCCGCCGCGCAAGCCGCCACGGCTTCGCTGGATTGGATAGTGAATCCTGCCCATCCAAGGTCATGGCCTCAGAGGCGGATGAGGATTGATAAGACGGCCGTTATCAAAGCCTATTTCGATATTTTGGTCAGTAAATGACGATTTCCGGTAACGATGCCTGAAGACGCAGGCTCGAAAGATTCGATTTAACGCAGGGGCGCCACTTGTCTTCCGCAACGTGGGACATGGTCGGGGCGACAGAGAAGGCCGAAATGTCCCGGAAAAGGCGGCGATTGTCGGAACGATCGTTAACAGGCCATCATCAGATTGCGTTGCACGCGTCTTTTAAATGATCAGTGGCGCATATCAGACCCTGCGATCGAGAAATGTGTCCTGCAGTCTCTGCCATTGCTCCCCTGTCGATGTATTGTAAATGAGAGTGTCGCCGTCGATCTCTCGCGATTTCAGGAGCGCCTGCATTTCGCGCCATGTGATCGGACCGACGACAGAACCCGCTTTTTCATAATACCAGACGCCCGCAGACGCGCCGTCCTCGACTTGTGGCGTTGCCTCGTGCGGCTGGGAAAGCGGCGCGGCGGCGACGTCTTCATCCTGTGTCCGGGCGCGTTTCTCTCTTTGGCCTCCGAACAAGATCGAGCGCAGCTTTTGTGCTCCTATGACTTGTTCTATTTCGAGATAGGCAAAAAACGGGATCAATGCGACAAACATGATGGTGCAAACAAGTACGGTGCCAGTAAGTTTTGCACCCCCTAGCGTCGAGAAGAAGGCGGCTACGCCTTGCGCCGCGCTCTTGCCGTGCCACATGTCTAGAACGGTTTCCTCGATGACGCGAAAGAAAAATAGCAACCCGGCAAAAATCGCGGCTTTGAAAAGTATCGGCACGATCAGCGGCCTGTTTCTCAATTTATCGCCGATGCGCAACTCCTGTCCGACAAACACGACCTTCGCGAGAGCGAGCGCATTGAGGAACGCGAAGCCGATATGATATCCAAGGTTGCTCTCTCCAAGCAGGAGAGCTTTATGAAGAGCAAAAAGCGTCAGCAACACCCAGATATATAACGCTATCGCCAATAATTTCTTTGAGGTTTCAAGCGCGCGACCTCCAATACGCTTTAGCTGTTCATGCTGCATGGTACGGCTCCGTGTGGCGGCTCGAGACGTATTGGGGGCCCGCGGGGCGGCGCGGGCCGGAATTAGCACCGCATCAGACCTGGTCGCGTCAAAGAATGCGCAACGATTCTTAACTCTGTTTGCGTCATGTGGCAAAGCCGCGCCGCCGATCCCCTGGCGCGTGTCGCCGCGGGGGCGGGGCGTTCGGGGCGTCATTGATCGAGTTCGATCAATGGCCGCATGTTGACCTTCTTTGCCACATTCCCGGCGCGGCAAAATCTCCGACAGCAAAACCGTCAGCGCAGATGATGCGGGGCCGCACGATCGGCGTCGCAAAATTGTGCAGGCCATCCGGGAGTAAATCGGCCCTCAAAAATCTCTGATCCGGAGACTTCAGGTCATGCCAATGCAAAACTGTACGGGTCTGTGCAGAGCGGGCTGAAGTGACGCCGCCATGTCGACAAAAGGATTTGCGCACTTATTGACGAGGGGAGTGAGCCGAGAAGGTGATGGGGTTGCCCGCCGCTGTGATGGTGCCATGCTCGGTTCGATCGAACGTGATCTGTCCGGGCGGCGGGTCCGCTAATTTGCGTGGTTAGATTCATACCAAGCGGCGCGGGGCGTGACTCACTGCGGGTTCCCGAATCGGGAAATATCTGAATCCATGCGATGAACCGATGGAGGTTCGTCATGGCTGCGGCGGTGCGGTTGCGGGGCGATTTCGATGCGAATCGGCTTCGGGCGCTGGCCCGCGGCGCGAAAGACGGGCCGCAGGCGCGACGGCTACTGGCGTTGGCGGCGATCTACGAGGGGCGCCGCGCAGCGAAGCCGCCAGGATCGGCGGCGTGACGCTGCAAATCGTGCGCGACTGGGTTTTGCGCTTCAACGCCCATGGGCCGGATGGCCTCCTCGACCGCAAGGCGCCGGGGCCGGCGTCGCTGATGCAGGACGCGCACCGGACCGCTCTGGCGCGCATCGTCGAAGACGGGCCGATCGCTGCTGTCCATGGCGTCGTGCGCTGGCGGATCGTCGATCTCTGCCAATGGCTGTTCGACGAGTTCCGGCTGTCTGTCTCCGAAACGACCATGAGCCGCGAGCTGCGCAAAATGGGTTATCGCAAGCTCTCGGCGCGTCCGCGCCATCACGCGCAACAGGACGGGGCGATCGAGGCGTTCAAAAAAATTTCCCCGCGCGGCTGGAGGAGATCGGCCGCGAAAAAGGCGTCGACGCCGACCGCATAGAAATCTGGTTCGCCGACGAAGCCCGCATCGGCCAGAAAAACAAGATTACGCGGCGCTGGGCGAAGCGCGGCTCGCGCCCCAGCGCCCCGAAAGATCAGCGCACGGCGTCGACCTATATTTTCGCCGCGATCGCGCCGAAGGAGGGCAAGGGCGCGGCGCTCGTCCTGCCCAAATGCGACACATATGCGATGAACCTGCACCTGGCCGAAATCGCCAGACACGTCGCGCCCGGGAACCATGCCGTGCTGATGCTCGATCAGGCCGGATGGCACATGACGAACAAGCTCGACGTTCCGCACAACGTCACGATCCTGCCGCTACCGGCCAAATGTCCAGAGTTGAACCCCCAGGAGAACATCTGGCAGTTCATGCGAGACAATTGGCTCTCGAACCGTGTGTTCGCCGGCTACGACGACATCGTCGATCACTGCTGCGCAGCTTGGACAAATCTCACCGACCAGCCATGGCGCATCATGCCCATCGGCATGCGTGATTGGGCATATCGGTTCTGATCAGTGCGGGTTGGTATCATTCGTTTGTCGCGGTCAGCCAGATCGCGCGTCAACCGTCCCAAGCAAAACAAGAAATGGATGCGATCAAGAACGATGTCGTCTTCTTCGATAATGGCGCGAAGATCGAAGAAGATGTTGCATATAGGCGACAGGTTGGTTGTTTGAAGACCAAATACCGCCACGGGATCACAATTCCGCCACTTATTGATCGTCCCTTTGAATAATTGCTCTCCTTGGGCAATTCCTCCCTTGACTTGGGCCGCTGATTGTCAGCGGCCTTTTTTCTCCTGGGCGCGCGGGCCGGACAGGCGCTGATCCGCGACGCGCCGGACTTTGCGTCTTTCAATTGCCTTTCGACGCAAAAAGCCCGACCGTCGTGGCCGGGCTTTCAGTTAAAATAGTCTGCGAATTCAAGTAACGCAGTGGCCTCAGACGGCCTGCATCGCCTCCGGCTTCGCGCGACCGCGCTTCACCATCAGCTTGTTGAGCGCGGAGACATAGGCGCGGGCCGAGGCGACCAGCGTGTCGGGGTCCGCGCCGCGGCCGGTCACCGATTTGCCGTCCTCGGAGAGCCGCACCGAAACCTCGGCCTGTGCGTCCGTGCCTTCGGTGACGGCGTGGACCTGATAGAGCTCCAGCGTCGCCTCATGCGGCGCCAGCGCCTTGATGGCGTTGAAGATCGCGTCCACCGGGCCGTTGCCGGTCGCCTGATGCGTGACCTTGTCGCCGTCGATGTCGAGCGTCAGCGCCGCCGACTGCGGACCATGCGTTCCTGCCATCACCATCAACGCCAGAACCTTGATGTGGTCATGGGCGTTGACGATCTCGTCGTCGACCAGCGCGATCAGGTCTTCATCGTAGACGAATTTCTTGCGGTCGGCCAAATCCTTGAAACGGTTGAACGCATCTTGCAGGGCGTTTTCGCCGAGATCATAGCCCAGTTCCTTCAGCTTCTCGCGGAAGGCGTGGCGGCCGGAATGCTTGCCCATTACCAGCGAGGTCTTGGACACGCCGACGCTCTCTGGCGTCATGATTTCATAGGTGTGCGCGTTCTTGAGCATGCCGTCCTGATGGATGCCGCTCTCATGCGCAAAGGCGTTTCGGCCGACGATCGCCTTGTTGTATTGCACCGGGAAGCTCGTGACCGCCGACACCAGCTTCGCGGCGCGCGTCAGCAGCTTCGCGTCGATGTTGGTGTAGTAGGGCAGGGCGTCGTGGCGGGTTTTCATCGCCATCACGACTTCCTCGAGCGCGGCGTTGCCCGCGCGCTCGCCGATGCCGTTGATCGTGCATTCGATCTGCCGCGCGCCGCCGCGAACGCCGGCCAGCGAATTCGCGACCGCCAGACCCAGATCGTCGTGGCAATGGACCGAGAATATCGCCTTGTCGGAATTGGGCACGCGCTCCCGCACGGTGCGGAACAGCTGCTCATATTCCGCCGGCGTGATGTAGCCTACCGTGTCGGGAATATTGATCGTCGTCGCGCCGGCGTTGATGGCGATTTCGACGCAGCGGCACAGGAAGTCGATTTCCGTGCGCGTGCCGTCCTCGGCCGACCATTCGACGTCCGCCACGTGGTTGCGCGCGCGGGTCACGGACGAGGCGATCAGCTCCAGCACCCGCTCGGGCTCCATCTGGAGCTTGTATTTCATGTGCACGGGCGAGGTGGAGATGAAGGTGTGGATGCGTGGACGCTTGGCCTCGCGCAGAGCCTCGGCGCAGCGGTCGATGTCTTTTTCGGAAGCGCGCGCCAGACCCGCGACGGAAGCGTTCTTCACGCGCCGCGCCACTTCGCACACACTGTCGAAATCGCCCGGGCTGGCGATCGGAAAGCCGGCCTCGATAATGTCGACGCCCAGATGGTCCAGCAGATCTGCGACCTCCAGCTTCTCCTCGAAGGTCATCGAGGCGCCGGGCGACTGCTCGCCGTCGCGCAGGGTGGTGTCGAAAATCATGACGCGCTCGCCAGTCTGAGCGCCTTTGACGTTTTGATTGGTCATCTCGATAAGTTCCTGCTCTGCTGCGCCCGTTTGCGGGCTCCTGTCGTGGTCGCGTCGCATCCCCTGACAGCCTGGGCGGGAGCCCTGCGGGCGATCAGGGGCGACGAAGAAGCAGCAGGTCGGCGAGACGGCGCGGGGCTGCGGCGACGCAAATCGCGCCACGCGTTCTGGCGCGCGTCGTTCCGGCTCCATATGTGGCGGCGATAACGGCCACGGGCGATTGTCCTCGCATTGACGGCCGCACGGCCGAGACGCCGCAGAATAAAGCAAATGGGCGGCAGGTGGCAAGGACCAGTCGTCACATCGGCAGTGCTTTCGAATGATTAAGAAAAGTTCACTCGGCGGGGTCTTATTTTTTTCTTTCCGGCCAAATCCGCCTCTTGCCGAATCCGCGAATTGAGCCCTAACATTCGCCCATGGTCAAAACCGCCGTCTCCATTCGCCACGCCCGTCCCGGCGACGCCGAGGAAATCGCGCGCGTCCACGACGCTTCCTGGCGCGACGCCTATCGCGGCGTGATCCCCGGCGTCGAGCTGGAGCGGATGATTGCGCGGCGCGGCCCGAGCTGGTGGCATTCGGCGATCGTGCGCGGCACCGGCCTGCTGGTGCTGGATTACGACAGCCAGATCGTCGGCTATTCGACCTATGGCCGCAACCGCGTGCCGTCGATGCCCTATTCGGGCGAGGTGTTCGAGCTTTATCTCGCGCCTCAACACCAGGGTCTCGGTTTCGGACGGCGGCTGTTCAACGCCGCGCGGCGGGAGCTTGCCGAACACGGCTATCTGTCGACGATCGTCTGGGCGCTCGCCGATAATGACAAGGCGCTCCATTTCTATCGCAGTCTCGGCGGCCAGACCGTACGGCGGGCCGAAGAGCGTTTCGGCTCCGACATGCTCACCCGCGTCGCCTTCGGCTTCGTTTCGGCGCCGGTTCGCTGAGACTCAGCGCCCCTTCAGCCGAGCCAGCACTTCCCTGGTCGCAAAACCGTCGGCGGGCTGAATCCCTTCGCTGAGCTGGAAGGCGTGCACGGCGTTGCGGCTCGTGCGCCCCAGCTTGCCGTCCAGCGTCCCGTGATAGAGCCCGCGCTGGGCGAGAAGCTGTTGCATCGACTTCACTTCCGCGGTCGAGAGCGGCGCGACCTTTGGCCAGGGAGTGAGCGGAATCTCCCGTCCGGCGATGCGCTCGGCCAGCAGCGCCACCGACATGGCATAGGCGTCGGAGGTGTTGTACTGCCTGATCGCCTCGAAATTGTCGCTGATGAGAAAGGCGGGGCCGGCCGCGCCCGCGGGGAGGTAAAGGCTGGCCGCGCCGCCGGTGGGCAGCGCGTCGCCGTCGGCGCGGGTGACGCCCAACGCCCGCCAGCGCCCGAAGTCGAGATCGAACGCCGCGTAGTCGAAATTCTCCGGCAACCGCGCCTCCACCACCGCCGGGAGTCCCGCGACCCAGCCGGATTTCGCCAGAAAATTGGCGATGGAGGCGACTGCGTCGGCGTGCGAGCGCCAGATGTCCGGCGCGCTCGATCCGTCGTCGCTCTCGGCGTATTTCAGATAGGCGGAGGGCATGAACTGCGGCTGGCCCATCGCGCCCGCCCAGGAGCCGCGAAGCTGGCCGCGCGTCGCGTAGCCCTTCTCCAGCATCACCAGCGCGGCGACGAATTCCTCGATAAAGGTTTCGGCGCGATGACCCTTCCAGGCGAGCGTCGCCAGCACGCGCAGCGCGTCGGCGGCGCCCGTCGCCGTCCCGAAATTGCTCTCGACGCCAAGTATCGCGACGATGATCTCGGGCTGAACGCCATGGCGGGCGCTGGCCCGGCGCAGGGGGCCGGCAAGCTCGGCGGCGACCGAGCGCCCGCGCGCGACGCGGCTATTCGTCACGGTCCCGGCCAGATAGGCGGGGATCGAGATGGTGAATTCGGCCTGCGCCTTGGGCTTTGCGAGCACGGCTGTTTCGGGCGTCAGGCCGGAAATTGCGGCGTCGAAGGTCTCGCGCGAGACGCCGGCCGCCTGGGCGGAGGGCCACAAACCTTCGAGAAATCCGGCGAAATCCGCCGCTCGGGCCGGCCATGTGGGGAGGATCGCGGCGCAGGCGCCGAGAGCCGCCGCGCGCAGCAAAAGTCGGCGGTCGGGCGCAGTCGCGGGCGCGGCGTCAGCTTGCTTCATCATGTCTCCCCCCAACGCGCTTCTTTGGAAATATTACATCTTCGGCCATTTCGTTTGACAGGGGCGAAGCGCTGCCGTCTACTGTTCATAGCAACTGCACAATTTCAGGGAAGCGAGAAAAATCGCTGTCGGCCCGAATGACACATCAGCCTCTGACCACGAGTTTCAATAACTCGCTGCGCCTGCGCGAACAGCCTGCCGGCGTCGAAAAACCGGCTGATCACAAGACCCGGCTGCGCAGCGCCGGCCTTCGTCCAACGGTTCAGCGACTGGCGCTGAGCCGGCTGCTGTTCGGCAAGGGCGATCGTCACGTCAGCGCGGAGGCGCTTCACGCCGAGGCCCGCGAGGCCGGGCTGACAATGTCGCTCTCGACCGTCTACAACACGCTCAATCAATTCGCCGAGGCTGGCCTGCTGCGCGAGATCGCCGTTCAGGGCCCGCGCACCTATTTCCATACGCGCACCTCGCCGCATCACCACTTCATGGACGAGGCGACGAGCCGCATGTTCGACGTGGCCGACGGCTCCATCGAATTCGCACGCCTGCCGGCGCCGCCGGAGGGAATGGAGATCGTCGGCTGCGACGTCATCATCCGCATCCGTCCCAAAAAGGGCTGAGCGCGGGATCGCTCGAACTGCGCCGCAACCGCCGGCTCCATGAGGGAGCCGCCTCGTGACAATCGCGCTTTCCGAAAATGTCACGTTCGGGCTTTGACAAGGCCTGATTTTTCTGGTCATCCCGTCGAACTCTGCTGCCGCGCTTTGTTCACAGGGGGCGTTTTGACGATCCGTGCTCAGTCGACCCCCGAAAGATTGGCTTTCGCTGATGTCCTGCGCGGCCTTGCCGCACCAACGGTCGTTTTCGGACACTTCATCGTGCTTTACCTCCAGGCGCCCCAGGTCGTCGCGGGGATCACGATGGGCGAGCCGATCCAGCCCGTCGCCTTTCCCGCCGTAATCGAGTCGCTCTATTCGATTTTCAATCTTCCCGGCATAGGGGTGGCCGTTTTCTTTCTCATCAGCGGCTTCGTGATTCCGCTCTCGCTCGACGGCGCCAGCGTGCCCGGCTATCTGCTGAAACGTCTGCTGCGCATCTTCCCAACCTATTGGGCGGCGCTCGCGATCGGCGTCGCCGCGACCTACATTTCCGCCGCCTACTGGTCGAAGCCGGTCACGCATACCGTCGTCGATTATTTCGCCAACACTTTTCTCATTGCGGATTTCTTCGGGCGGCTCGACATCATCTCGGTGATGTGGACGCTGCAGATCGAGGTGAAATTCTATCTGCTCGCGCCGTTGTTTCACGCGTCGCTGCGCAAGGGGTCGCTGTCGCGCGTCCTGCTCTGGGGCGCCGGCGTGGTCGCGGGCTACTGGTTTGCGATTTCCGGCTGCGAAAGCAGCGACGTCGCCGCCTGCTGGGGCCGTCTGGGCTTCATTTCGCGTTTCACATGGGAGGCGGCGTTCATCATCTACATGCTGATCGGTTCCGTCCTTTATGCGCATTATCGCAAATTCATCAGCGACCGGCAGACCGCCTTCGGCGTCGCTTTCCTGCTCGGCTGCTTCGCCGCGGCCGTCCCTCTGTCGTCGGCGCCGGCGCTTGGCGCGGTGTATGGTCTCGCGTTTTTCTGGGGCCTGCTGATTTTTCTCCCGTTCTATTTTTTCCGCGACAGGGTCAGGTTGAACCCGGCGTTCCAGTTTCTCGCCGACATCAGCTATCCGCTCTATGTCGTCCATCCATTGCTGGGCTATGTCGCCATGCGGCTCATGATGGCGGCCGGTCTGCCTTATCTCGTGGCCTTCCCTGCCGCGCTGGCGCTTGTGACCGGCGTCGCGATTGCGATTCATGTCTATGCCGAGGCGCCTTCGATCGCGCTTGGCAAACGGCTCGCCGGGCGGCTGTCACGACCTTCGCAAAAGACGCTTCAGCCCGACGCGGCGGCACATGCCGCGCAGCGGGAAACGTCGCCCAATTGAGCGCGCCGGCGGAGTGAGTCGACGCCGCCGTCGTCTCGCTCAGGCGCCTGAATTCCCATGCGGGGCTTCATTCACGCGACGGTCGTTTTCTGCCGCGTCTACGCTGTTCAAACGAAAGGCGGCGGAAGCAGAGTTACAGAAAGCTGCAAGCTTGAGCTGTGTTGAACGGCTCGCGAGCCATCGATAATTTTTCAGGAATTGTGGCAACTTTGTGCGATAAATGTGAACTAAGCGCTTGGCAAAATCCCTGAACTGTTACACCCTGAGTCGGAAGTTACATATTTGCTATCGGCGGTCGGTTCCTGATCTCGGCATCGAGCGAGCCCCGACTTTCTTGTTCGGCTGCGTCAGAAAAGAAGGGCGCAACGAGACAGCATTCGCAATATTTGTGACTGAGGAGGGGCTGAATGAAACGCTTATGGACACCCTTGTCGTGCTTTCTTTCCCTATGGTTTGCCGGTTCGGCCGCCGCGCAAACCGTCCCCGTCAAGACGATCGTCATTTACAACAACTCCAAGACACAGACGATATATCCCGTAATCCAGGCGCCAATTCGCGCCAATGACCTCTGGTTGCAGGCGCATTTCAATGTTCCGCACGCTGCAGGACAGCCATTCGGCAGCACCAAGTTGTACAAGGCTTACATCAACAGACAGAAAGGGGTCCTCCCCGGGCAGTCCGTATCGATCAGGGTGCCCTTTTATACTCAGTTGCTGCCCGTAACGCCCGTCACGAATGGCGATTATCCAGATCAGTATATCGACTGGTGGAACGCCATGCGCGTCTATCTGTTCGATGGCGTGACGGCTGCGAGAGCGGCTTTCAATTACAATAACGACTCTGCCGGCAAGACCATTCCTCCAACGCCCGTCAATCCGCTCGCCGGCGCGCAGATTCCGACCTGTGCGCCGAATAACGCCTTCAATTGCGAGGCGCCGACGCTCGTGTCCTATGGCGTCGGCTATCCCTGGCCCATTCCGGCGCAGCTGCTCGAATATACCTTCGCCGCGGCGAACGGCCCGCCGCTTCAGCCGAAATTCAGCATCGACTACAGGATCGTCAATTTCAATATTTCCGGCGTGGACTCGGTCTACATGCCGGCCGCCATGGGCGTGCTCGGCAATGCGAATGTCCAGTATCTCGGCACCGTGCAGGCGGCGGACGATTTCAGAGCCCAGCTCGCCGTTTTTGCGGACGCAGGGAACAAATGGCCGATTTTCGTTCCGGCCTATTACACTGCGCAAAACCCGCAGACGCCGCTTCCCAGTCCTCCCGCCGGAGTCCAGCCCTATCCTCAGCCTCAGGTTCCTTCCGCCAATTTCGTGCTGGCGGAATCGTACAGAAGGCCGACGCCGGCTCCTCCGGTGCTCACCTCGAACGTCAATGGCGTGACCAAACTCGGCACAGTGGCGCAGAGAATGGTGACCTTGTGGAACAAATGCACATCGAGCACGACAAACACGAGCAAAACCTGCGTCAAGCTCAGGAACGTCTATGCGTTCTTCAAGCGCAACTACACAGAGACCTGCGGCCTTCCGCTTCCGTTGCCGCCGACATGGTCGCTGATGCGCGATGTCTATGGCTGGGTCGAGTTCCCCAATTGCCCGCAGGGCCCGCAGTATAATCTCGCTGCGACGCCCGGCTACAAGGCGGCTTTCGCGGATTACTGCGACCTTCAGTACAATTATCTGGACCCGACAACGCCGCAGCTGGACATCTTCAATCCTTATGTGCCGCTGCTGCACCAGACGATCCAGACGAACGCCTACGCCTTCTCGGTCGACGATGGCATAGCCTTCAAGAGCGCGCCCGGAACCGGGCTCGTGATCACCGTCGGCGGACCGAAGGGCCTGCCGAATCAGACGCAGACGCCGCTGCCGACGCTCCAGACCTACAAGGCGAGCTGTAACGGCTGAGCGCCGAATTCGAAGGGCGGCGAAAATATCGCCGCCCTTTTCCCGATCAGCCGAGAAGCTTCTTCAGTTCCGCGCGCAGCCCGTCCGCGACATCCGGCCGAGCGAGACCGAAGGCCACATTGGCGGCGAGGAAACCGAGCTTCGAGCCCGTGTCATAAGTGCGGCCGTCGAAGCGCACGCCATGGAAAGGCTGCGTCCTGGCGAGTTGGATCATGGCGTCCGTGAGCTGGATTTCGCCCCCGGCGCCCTTTTCGCCCTTCTCCAGCAGCGCGAAAATCTCCGGCTCCAGAATATAGCGCCCCGAGATGATGAAATTGCTCGGGGCCGTCCCCTGCGGCGGTTTTTCGACCATGCCGGTGATTTCGAAGGTCGCGCCATAATCCTTGCCGGTGGCGACAACGCCATATTGATGCGTCTCCTCCGGCTTCACCTCCTCGACCGCGATGATGTTGCCGCCGTGCCTTTCATAGGCTTCGACCGCCTGCGCCAGGCAGCGCGCGGTCTTGCCGGCGGCGGGGAGAGTGATCATGTCGGGCAGCAGCACCGCGAAAGGTTCGTCTCCGATGATGTCCCGCGCGCACCACACCGCGTGGCCGAGTCCGAGCGGCGCCTGCTGGCGGGTAAAGCTCGTGGCGCCGGCCTTGGGCAGGTCCGCCATCAGCGCGTCATATTCCCTCGTCTTGTTGCGCCGGCGCAGCGTGTCCTCCAGCTCATAGGCCATGTCGAAATGGTCCTCGATCACCGCCTTGCCGCGACCCGTGACGAAGACGAAATGCTCGATGCCCGCCTCGCGCGCCTCGTCGACGACATGCTGCACGACCGGACGATCGACGACCGTGAGCATTTCTTTCGGAACCGCCTTGGTGGCGGGAAGGAAACGCGTGCCGAGACCGGCGACGGGAAAGACAGCCTTGCGAATGCGCTTGGTCATAGAGGGTCCGTTTACGAGTTGAGATGACGGGAACGCCAGATTGCGCCGTCCCGCGAGAAGGACCGCGCAATTGACGCAAATTTTAGGCTTGCGGCGTTAATTTCGGGTGACAAGCGCAAGGGGCGACGGGAGGAGAGATGGCGGTTCTGGTCACGGGCGGCGCCGGCTATATCGGCAGTCATACGGTTCTCGAACTCCTCGACGCCGGGGAAAAGCCCGTCGTGCTCGACGATCTCTCCACCGGATTCCGATGGGCCGTGCCCGATGGCGCGCCGCTCGTCGTCGGCGATTTCGGCGACGAGGATCTCGTTACGGAAACCATCGCGCGCTACGACATCGACGAGATCATCCATTTCGCCGCCAGGATCGTCGTGCCGGAGTCGGTCGCCGATCCTCTCGGCTACTATCTCAACAATACGGCGAAAGCCCGCACGCTGCTGGCGACCGCCGTCGGCTGCGACATCCCGCGCTTCATCTTCTCCTCGACTGCGGCCGTCTATGGCGAGCCGCAGCATCACCCAGTCACCGAGGACGAACCGTTGAAGCCCGTTTCGCCCTACGGCCGGTCCAAGCTGATGGTCGAATGGATGCTGGAGGACACGTCGCACGCCCACGACCTATCCTATGTGGCGCTGCGCTATTTCAACGTCGCCGGCGCCGATCCGAAGGGGCGCTCCGGGCAGTCGACGCCCAACGCGACGCATCTCATCAAGGTCGCGTCGCAGACCGCGCTCGGCAAGCGCGCGAAAATGCAGGTCTTCGGCACGGATTATCCGACGCCCGACGGCACCTGCGTGCGCGACTATATCCAGGTGACGGACCTCGCCCGCGCCCATCTCGACGCGCTGCGCTATCTGCGCAATGGCGGCGCGAGCATGGTCGCAAATTGCGGCTATGCGCGAGGTTTCTCGGTTCTGGAAGTCATCGAGGCGGTCAAGCGCATCTCCGGCGTCGACTTCGAGGTGGAATATGCGCCGCGCCGGCCGGGCGATCCGGCGGCCATCGTCGCGGCCAATGATCGCGTCCGTCACGCGCTCGGCTGGACGCCGAAGCATGACGATCTCGACGCCATCGTCCGTCAGGCGCTCGACTGGGAAAAGCGCCTCGCCGAACGTCAGTCCTGAAGGCTGTTGAAGGGGGCCGCGTCGCTTCCCCTCGGTCGACGGGAGGTCAGAACAGGAGCGAGTCATGTTCGTCGCCGGTCGAAACGCGTCATGCCTTGCGACCGCTCTCCGCCGCGACTCACGCATGGCCCGGCGCGGAAATGCGACAGGCGAGCGGCGCGGCGGCGCGGCGCGCATTCGCTATGTCGTTTTTCGCGGCATGGTCGACCAGCGACACGCAGGGCCTTTCGGCGATGAGCTGGCGCAGCTCGATCGCGGCCACGCGCGCGGCTTCCCGCATCTCCCCCGTGAGACGGCGATTCTGGGCGAGATGGGTGACTTCGAGGAGTTTGAGCCGCAAAACGGCCGGGCCTGCGGCGGACAGAAATTCGGCATCGGCGCAACGCAGGAGCGCCATCGCATCAGTGACAGTCATTTTGTCCTCGCATCGCGTCTCTCCTCCCGCGTCGGGAGGGCCGGGCATTCGAACATGACGCAAGTGTGAGGTTAGGCTGCGTGGCTGGCGCGAAGCTTGTGCGCGACCTTACGCCTCGAGCCGCTCGACGATCGTGCGCAGCACCTTCAAACGCGCGAATTTCTTGTCATTGGCCTCGACGAGGGTCCAGGGGGCCTGCCGCGAGCTGGTGCGGTCCACCATGTCGGTCATCGCCTGTTCGTAGGCGTCCCACTTCTCGCGATTGCGCCAGTCGTCCGGCGTGAGCTTGTAGCGCTTGAAGGATTTCGCTTCGCGATCCTGAAAGCGGCGCAATTGCTCGTCGGCGGAAATGGCGAGCCAGAATTTGACGACGAGATAGCTGGTCTCGCTGAGCTGGCGCTCGAAGTCGTTGATCTCCTGATAGGCGCGCATCCAGTCGTCGGGCGAGGCGTAGCCCTGCACGCGCTCGACCAGCACGCGCCCATACCAGCTGCGGTCGAAGATTGCGACATCGCCGCGCCGCGGGATGTTGCGCCAGAAACGCCACAGATAGGGCCGCGCAAGCTCCTCGTCGGTCGGCGCGGCGACGCCATGGACGCGGAACCGGCGCGGATCGAGCGCCTCGCGCACGCGGCGTATGGCGCCGCCCTTGCCGGCGGCGTCATTGCCCTCGAAAACGAGCACGAGGCCGTGGCTGCGAAAGGATTTCGTGGTCGTGGCCTCTGTGAGGCGCCGCTGCAGGGCGCGCAGCTCCTGGCTGTAGACGTCGGGATTGGCCTTCTGCGTCAGATCGAGGGCCGAAACCAGACTCGGCCGCGGCATCTCCAGGTCCGGCGCGGCGAGGGCGCTCGTGCGCATGGCGGCGCGCGCCGCGCCGGCGGCGCGGGTCAGGGTCTGCAACAGCAGATCGCCGACGGCGGCGTCGCGGTAATGCTGGTCCTGCGCGGGAACAACGGCCCAGGGCGCGCCGCCGGTCGAGGTCATCTCGATCATCTCCAGCGCGGCGTCGTTCAACCGGGCCAGCTCCCTGGGCTTCTTGATTTCCTCCCATTCGATCACGGCGGGGCGGCGCAGCGCGCCATTTCCCTGGCGCAGCCTGTCGAGGCGACGGCGCGCCTCGCCATCATCCAGATGGAGCCAGATTTTCAGCAGGTGCACGCCTTCGAGCCGCAGCATTTCCTCTGCGCGGTTCATTTCCTCGAGAACATTGTCATAGGCCGCCTTGTCGAGCCGGCCGAGCGCGCGATTGCGAAGGGCCCGGTGGTGCCAGGACCCCAGCACGAGCCCGATCCGCCCCTTGGCCGTCATGTCGCGCCAGTAGCGCCAGGCGCCGGGCCGCGCCCGCTCCTCGTCGGTCGGCTTGCCGTAGGAGAGGGTCTCGACGAAATGGTCGTCGAGCCAGTCGTAAAGGCGATTGACGACGTCGCCCTTCCCGGCCCCGTCGGAGCCATTGATCAGCACCAGCACGGCGGCGCGTTTCTTTTCGGCCAGGTCGAACTGGGCGTTGAGCAGGCTGTCGCGCAGCCGGGCCTCGAAATCGGCGAAGTCCGCCTTCGTCATGGCGTGGGGCAGCCGTGCGGATTCGAACATGAAAGCCTCCTCTGGCCCGACAAGATAAACTTTTCAAAAAAGCGCGCTGTGGTAGATGTGGGACCGCGCGGTCCCGTAGCTCAGCAGGATAGAGCAGCGGTTTCCTAAACCGAAGGTCACAGGTTCGAATCCTGTCGGGACCGCCACGCAAGCTGCTGAATTGGTTATCCATTCTCTTTCGGCCCTTTTCCGTCGCCGGAAGGTTTGACACTTTTTCTAGCTAGGTTTGACAAGTTTTGTTCGGCGCTTGTTCAGTTCGGCGTCGAATGAGGCGACAACGCCCCGCATTTTCGGACGAAGATCCGCGCCTCGCGCGTAGCGGCGCGCCATCTCAATCGTCTTCTGCCCGAGCGCGTCCGCAATGGTGCGCTCGTCAAATCCCGCTTCGCGAAGGATAACCGCGACCGTGTGGCGCAGGCCGTAGAGGGTCAGCCCCGGTCCGATCGCGCCCTGAGCTTCGAGCCGCAGGCGGAGTGTCCGCCAAGAGGCCCGGAAGCCGTCCAGCGTCCAGGGGCGGCCCGTCGAACTGGCGCAGAGCGTAACAGCGTCGTGACGGGGGGCAGCGCGCAAGATCGCGTCCAACGGCTCTGGGACGGGCCAGAAAACCGGCTCGCCCGTCTTCGCGCGCTTGGTTGCAATCTCGCCGTCTCGCCAATGGTTGCGCGGGAGCGCGAGCGCGTCTTTCGGACCAAGGCCCGTCATCATCATCAAGGCGATGGCGGGGAGCATATGCGCCGGCGCGGCGTCCAGAACGGCGTGGCGCTCGGCGTCGGACCATGGCCGGTTCGCATCCGGCGCGCCCTTTGGCCGGCGAATCGCCTTGATGCCCGAGGCGGGATTGTCGGCGAGATAGCCCCGCTCCCGGCCCCAACCGAAGACAACGGAAAGCGTCGCCTTGAGGTAGTTTCCGAAGCGGCGACCCTTCGCCGCCGCCGCCTTGTCGCGGATGCGCACCACAAGCGGCCGATCGAAGCGCGCGAGAGGCGTGTCAGCGATCGGCCGCAGATAGTCAAAATGCTTCTGGTAGTCTGCTTGCGTCCGGGCTGAGAGATCCAGAAAAGCCGGCGACGCCCGATAGTCGCAAATCAGCATCCCAAGCGCGCCGGGCTTCTCCTTCGGAGTCTGCGCCTCCTTCAAGGCGACAATTCGCGCGCACTCCGCGATGAATTCCGCCGAGCCGAGCGGGAAACGGGCCAAGTCGATCGGCGTCCGCGACTTTCGATGGTAGCAGCGCCAGCGGCCATGCCGATCCTTGAAGAGCTGAAAGCCCCGGAGCTTTATATTTGTCATGCGAGCCTCGACACGATGTCATCCGCGTCGCTCGATGATCCGCCCTTCAGGCTATCGAGCCAAGCGTCGAGATCCTTAACGTCAAATCGCAAGTCGCCATTTGGAAAGCGCACGGGGGCGACGCCGCACTCAACTTCGAAGCGCTTCACCGGCCGGCCGCAATGATGCGCAGCTTCCGCCTTGGTCAGCATCCGCTTCGGAATAATGTTGAGCTGCAAAGTCGCGCTGGCCATCAATCACACCGTCGCATTTTGCGGCGCGCCGCTCTGCGGCTGTCCGAGCTGCGTCCAATTCGCCGGCATGTGGTAGACGTCGCCACCGGCGACAGGCGCTTCATTTTCCAAGCGTCGCACATCATTGGGGCTGTAGACGCCAGTTTCTCGCGCAAGGCGATACGCTTCGAAGCGCGTTTTCATATCGCCGCGCAGGAGTTCGCTGAAATCGTGCCGGAAGAAGTAGGAGCGCCGCCCGGCGTTGGTCAGTAGACAGCGCGCGAAGGCGCTTTCGAAGCGGGAGGCCAGCGGCGCAAGACAGTTGCGCACAAGCGCAAGCGCTTCCTGTTCTGTGTTCGAATAGGTCGAGCGGTCCACGATGCCGACGCTCGTTGGAGGACAATCGAAAATGCGCGCAACGTCTTCATTCGAGAGCTTACGATTGTCGAGAAATTCACTGTCTTCCGGCGTCCAGTTGAAAGGTGTGATTTCCATTTTCTCGGGCGCGACAATCACCTTTCCCGCATTTCTTCCGCTCTGATACTCTGCGAACCCGCGCTGGAGCTTTTGCAGGGCGACTTCGGTATATTTCGTGCCAATGGGAGGCATGACCAATGCGGACGGCGGCAGACCATTGGACATGAAGCTCTGCGCCGTCTCGCTTTGCGCCAGCGCGAGAGACACGCTCCCGCGCGCGATCTGGATCGGCGAGAGGCCATAAATTCCGTCGCGACTTGGTCCGCGAATATGCAGCATTTCCTCTTGCAGGAGTGTCCAGACCTTACCCGTCCAATCGGTCGCGCGATAGCGCAGCCGGCCGCTTGCAAGGCGCTCGATCGCGACCATTGCCGGGAGGAAAGGATGTAAAGCGACGATCTGGCCCCTCGCGTCGCGCTCAATGCGCGCATAGGCGTTGCCGAAAACATCGTGCGAGCGGCCCATGAACTCACGAAACTCATACCCGCTTTGGTATTCGTTCGGCCGGACGTTCAAAATGTCATAGAGCTGATGATCTTCGGCGCGCTCTGCGTTTGAAGGGCCGATGTTCCGATGAATGTTGAGAGGAACGCTGGCAAGGCCTTGCGAGCGCCGCGACACGCAAGCCGTCGCAATCGCCAAATTGGACAGCACCTGATCTGCTGAAACCGCCCCGGCGCCAACGCCGCGCGCGCCGAAATATTCCGCAAGGAAGGCGTCCGCAGGCACGGCCGCCCGCTTCTCGACGCCAAGAAATTGAGCGATTCGGCCCCATGGAAAGGTCATCTCAACGCCTCAAAATTTCGAGATAGCGTCGCGCGAGCGAGCGCGTCGCGGGGCCGCGCTGGCGGGCGCGGGGCTCCACAGACGTTCCGTCGTAAGCGGGCCAAGCCGACACAACGGAAATTTCGTAGAGCGTCACTGCGCGCAGTTCGCGCCGGTTGCCGGTCCAGGCGTCGCCGCCAGGGTCGGCCGTGAAGCCGAAGGACATGCCGCCAATGTCGCCGCGCTCGGCGAGGGCGAGAACGTCGCGCGCGGCCTGCGTGTCGGGGAGGTCCAGCGAAAAGGCGAGGCCCCGCGCGTCTTCGACGAGGCGCAGCGTCCCGCTTTTCGTGCGCCCGAGCACGCGGCCCGGATCGTGATCGGCGAGGGCGAGAATATCCCGCCCGCTGGCAATCGAGCCGGCGAATGCGCCGGCCCGGATCGTCTCGACAAAATCGGCGACGCGCGTCTCGACTCCGAAGGTCGCGGCGTAGCCCTCCAGGCGGCGCGGGTTGCCCCGCGCGGCCCGGATTTCGAGAGGAAGGGCGCGCCGTTCGATCGTCATGCGATGGCGTCCACGATGGCGGCGAAGCTCTCGGGATGGCGCGGCGCAATGTCGGCGTCGAGGAAGGCGTGAACCAGCACGCCGCCCTTGCTGGCGACGTCCTGATGATAGGGATTAACCAGCACGTCGACCGCACTCCAGTAGGCAATGAACAGGTCGGACCAGGCGCCATAGATGACGGCGCTCAAATTCGTGCCCGTGCCCTTCGTGAGATTGCTCGGGACAGAATTGGAGAAGGCGACGGGCTCATTCTGGAAAAACTGCGGAATGCCGTAGTAAGCGCTGGTGGTGTCCTTCGCCTTCATGGCGACCTTGCGGACCTTTTCGTTTGTCAGGAACGCCGCTGGCGACGAGACGTTGGAGATACGCGGGAGCGCGATCAGGTCCGCCATGTTGTCCGGCGTTGGCGCGGCCCCGTTCGTGCCGAGCGCGACCGTCTGCAGGCCGGCCGTCGCGAGCACGCCAACCGGCTCATTCGCGCCACCGCCCTTGATCGCAGCGGCGTCCAGCGCCGTCGCCAAAATGGTGGAAAGGTCGTTGCGCACCACGCCTTCAATCGCCGGGTTGGACTGCAACATCAGGCGGCGAGAGAACTGCGTTTCGGCCGCGACCGTCTTGGGCGAGAGGCTCACCTTGTCGAAGGTCTGGTCGGAGCGCGAGGACGCGCCGTCTTCCGCGACCCACGAAGCGGTCGCCGAGCCCGTGAGGCGCGGAATATCGACGTTGCCGGCGAGTCCGCCGAGAACGGTCGCGCCGAGCCGCTCCACTGCCATAACGGGCCGCAGACGATCGATGAAGGCTTCCGACATGAGGTCGGTTCCCTTCAACGCGCCGGCGCTGCCGCCCGTCGTGAGCGCGCGCGTCTCGGCCGCGCGCCGATCGCCAAGCAAGACGCTCACGGGGATCATGATGCCCCGCGTTTCGCGGCCCTTGGAAAGCTCGGCGTGCATCTCGCCTTCGAGGCCATCGAGCCGCCCGCCGAGCGAGCCGCGCAGAGCGCGCGAAACGGAATAGCCGCGAAGGTCGCGCGCCCCAGGGCCGCCCGTGACGGGCGAGGCGTCGGCAATGCGCTCATAGGCTTCCACCTTGCGCGCACGGTCGATCTTGGCGTCGAGCGCTTTCACGTCGCTATCGATTGTTTCGAAGCGGGCGCGTTCCTCGTCGCCGAGCGTTCCGGCTAGGTCTTTCGCGACAAGGCCGCTCATCTCGGCGACGAGGCCGGTACGTTTTTCCATCAGGTCGGGCAAACGGTGCATGCTGATTCCTTCCAGCTTAAGGACGTCCGCGCCTCGCGGCGGGCCACCACCCGCGCAGGCGGGCGATTCGAGAATTGGTTGCGGCCAGTGGCGGTCTAAATCCACTGCACGCGCACAAGGGCGCGACCGGCGCGTCGGGCCAGCTCTTCGCCGACAATCTCAAGATCGATGATCCTCACGACACCGAATATTTTCTCTGGCGGCGCCGAGATCTGCGCCGTTTCGGGGTCCGCGACGATTTCCGTCGTATTATCGGCCCAGATCATGAGGGGGCCGCCACAAAAGACATTCGAGAACTGGCGAGCGATGTTTCCGGCGTACAGCGGGCCAGCCAGCGCCTTGTAACGCTCTCCGTCACCCTCGATCGCGCCAGGGACAGACAGGGCGTGCTTGATGATCGTGGCGGGAACGAACGGCATCCATTCTTTGGCCTGCTCCAACCCGAGCCCAGCATCTGAAAAGAGCCGAAACGTCAGCATCTGCGCCAGCTCGAACAGTTCGAAACGGGCGTGACCGTCGTTCTTGGGCATAAAGCCCCGTCGCCGCCAATCCCGCTGAAGAGCGCGGCCGACCCCTGTAAGCCTTTCAGCTTCCAAAGGGGTGAATACTGCGGGTTTCTTCTCAAATACGTTTGTCATTTCGTGAGACTGTCACGAAGACACGCCCGGAAAAACACCTTGCGGACTTAACAAAGTAAATGCGGCGCAAAGCACGTCTCCCATCGCCTCCCATTTTCGCCCATTTGCTTCCGCTGGCGTCCGCTCGCCCTGCCCCGTTTTCTTGTGGATAACTGATCGGATCATGCAGCGGCAGATTGGGGAGCAACACCGGTCGCAGCGGTGATGCAGGCGACAGCGCGAGCGATGGCAGTCCGAACAGCCCATGCCTCGGTTGCGACGCCATTTGCTCCGAATCCTGGGCGTCGCGAGATGAAATCCAGTAAAGCGAGAGCCGACGCCAAAGTTCTTGGCTCCGCATTGAGCACGGCTCGCTGCGCCTCCCTGCAATCGTGACAGGCGGCTTCAAATTCGGCGCCGGCAACAGACAGCGCGAGGCGTTGCGCTTCGTCCGAATGTTTGCTCGAGCTCGTCCCCGAAACCTTATCCAGGATCGGCCAATAAATACCCCCGCGGCGCGAATGCGTTCCTCTGAGCGCGCCAGAACTGACAGCGCCTCCGCCACTGCATCGACGGCCTTTGCCGTCGCCGCCTGCGACCCGTTGAAATCGCTGGCACACACAAAAATTGACGCTTCTGTCGTCATTGGTTCTCTCCAATTTGACGTGATAATACCCTCCGCCAGAAAAGGATTTCCGGCGTTGCTCATAGAATCGGCCCGTGATATTCACACATGTGAAATTATCACAGGGACATAAACTTGTGAAGCCTGCACAAGTGCGAATGGCTAGGGCCGCGCTAAATTGGACATTAGCGGACCTTGCAGACGCGTCCGGTGTCCACCGAAACACGATTTCTAATTTTGAAACCGGCAAATATGCGGGTAGCGAGGAAGCGTTAGCCGCCATCCGCGCCGCACTCGAATCGGCCGGTATCGTTTTCATTGACCAGAACGGCGCCGGCCCCGGCGTGCGGCTCCGGGACCGTATCGGATAATCAAAGCCCCCGCTGGCCCATGGCCACGGCGCGGGCGAGCGTCGCTGCTATCTGGCCTTCACTGCGGGCGAAGCTCTGCGCGTTCGGTGTCTGGATCGTCACGTTGATGGGACTGTGAACTACCTTCGAGTTGTTGACGGTTCCGCTGGCGCGCGCCAATGACGCGGCCGAGACCGCCGGGAAGACATTCGCGCCACTAACGCCCGCATAAACCATTTCCGGCCCGCGCTCGCCGACGATGCCCCATTGGCCGGAAGGAATCGCGCCGCCTTCGGCGAAGTACCCCGCAAAACCGCCGCTCAACCCACTGGATAGCTGACCAAAAAGCCTGCCGATCGCGCCATTTTGGCCTTGGGCTCCAATGAGTCCGGCAAGCGGTCCCTCGCCGAGCAGCGCCGCTTTCAGCGCGGCTTGCGCGAGCGACCGCGCGAGCGATTGCACAACATCTGTCAGTTTCGCCGTCCCGGTCGTTAACCGGTCGATCGCGCCAAAGGCCGTTTCGGCGAAAAAGCGGCTCTGCTCGTTCGCCGCCCGCTGCGCCTCGCGCGTTTCGTCGATACGCGCGCGCAAGGCCGCGTGACGATCGGCGAGAGCCGTTACCGCGTCGATTTCCGCTTGCGTGAGCGGGCGGCCGCGCTCCTTGGCGATTTCTTCAGCCTTCGCCAGATCGATCGCGCGCTCTTTCCCGGCGTTCGATTTGCCTTGCGCGCCGGCCTCGGCGTCGAGCAGCGCAATCGTCTTCTCAAGGCTTTCGAGATAGCCTTTCAGTTCGTCATGAGCCTCTTTCGCGCCCGCGCGGCTTGCGCGGCCGCCGCGCGCCGCCGGCGCAGCCTTGCCGAGTCCTTCCGGGCGCGAGGGCGGCAAGGGCGCGGAATCCCCCGTCAGGTCGCGCATAGAGTGACCTTCGCTCGTGTCGCCCTCAAGCGAGACGATGCGGCCCATGCGCCCCGAGGTTGCTGGCCCTGACGCTGGCGCGAGGCCGCCATCCCGCACGATACCGCTCACGACGCCCGACGCCGCTCGCATGATTGTGAGCCATTTATGCGCCCATTCGACAGCGCTCGCGATTTTGTCCACGACGTCGGCCCATGCGTGCAAGACGTTGATCGTCAGCTTTTGCAGCTCTTCCGTCGCCGGGTTGAGCGCCCGCGACAAATGCTCGTTTGCGGTCGTGATCTCTTGCGAAACACGCGTTTGCGCCTCGAGGATTTCGTCGCTCCATACGCGGCCCGCGTCTTCGCTCTTCGAAAGAAATTCGTCGGCGGTAATCGTTCCGTCGCGCAGCCCTTCCGCGATCTTGCGGCCCGCGTCGCCCCATACTTCGGTTGCGGCGGTTATGGCTTCAAGGCGCGCCTGGTTGGCGTCGAGCAAACGGCCATGGCCGTCGAGTTCATTCACCGCCGCCAGATAGTCTTGCACAAGCTGCAGGGCGGCGCGGTGCATTTCGTCGAGCGTCGCCGCATCGGCCGCGAGGCCTTTTGACGGAACGTCGCGGCCGATGACGTCGGACAGATTGTTGGCCCGCTCGGCGACGCGCGACTTTCCGCCGTCGAGGCTCAAGGCGGAAAAATTATCGACTTGCCCGGCGAGCGTTTGCCCGGCGTGAACGATGGCCTTTTCGGCGTCTTCGACCGTGAGGCGAAGGCGCGTCGCGTGGTTTATCCAGATTTGAAAAAGATCGGTCGATACGCCGACGCTCGACGCGCCCTCGTTTATCTTTTTCAGCTCTTCGTAAGATCCTAGAACTTCCTTGAAGGCGAGCGCCGCCGCGCCCGCGCCGGCGGCGAGCGGCGCGAAGCGCGCGAGCATGGGTAGAAGCTTTTCGAACGTCCCGCGCACGCCGCCGAAAGCCTGCGTCAATTGCCCGCCCTGTTGCATCATGATCGTCATCGGCGACGCGCCAGACGATAGCGACGCGACGACGTCGTTAATCGTATAGGTCAGGGCGAGGCTTTCATTTCGTGTAAGGGCGAGAGCGCCGGCTGCGCCGGTCGACTCGACCTTGAGCCGCTCGAAACGCTCGCGCGCCAGTTCGACCGAGCGCGTCATTGCGTCCGTAACCGTGAGGCCGCGCGAGCGCGCCGCCGCGACGATGGCCTCGCCCTGCTCAAGTTTCTTCAGCGCCTTTTCGGCCGGATCGAGCGAAGCCGTGTAAGCTACCATGCGAGATTGAACGCGGGTCAGCGATTTCTCGACGGTCGTTTGCGCGCGGGCGAGCAATTCGGCTTGCGTCGCCGCATCCTTTTCCGACGCGCCAAGCGCCTTCACGTCGGCGGCACCCTTGTCGAACCCGGTCGCCTTCAGGCTCAGTTCGATTGTTTCTTTGATATCGGTCATTTTCATCCCTTTCGTATTTTCAAAATTGAAACGCAGCGATGGTGGCGTGAAGTCGAAAAGGCAACTAAAAACAGTGTGTTGGCACATTAAACGCAATACAGGCGCCGCGCCTCATATTTCACATCAAAAAAAAGTATTTAAAAATATCGCGGCGTTTTTCACGTTCTTAGGCATCCGGTGGCGGGTTAAGGGCTTGCCGTCCTTAAGGGGGGTATCCCCTTTCCGCCGATCGGCAGATTTGACGGGTTGCCGGGAGGCCATTCGGCCGGCCGAACGCAACCGGCTTTGGCCCGACGATCGGGACTGGTCCGCCGTTCGAATTCGTGCCAGCGCTCCAATTGCGGCGAGTCCGGCGCAAGCCACCATGTTCCGTCTGGCCGCCTTTGAGCCTTGGAGCTGCTTGCGCTCGGCGCGCTCGTGCTGGAAGCCGCCGGCGATCGGCGCGGCTTGAAAGACCAGTGTCGCTCGGCGATGAAAACAGCCGCGCAAACCCTGCCAGGTCGCGGCTGGAATGCCTCAGCGCCTTTGACGCATAGCTCTCTGTCCGCACCGCTCAGGCGATTGAACGCCCGCTTGGCCGCGTCGACACTTTCGGATTGCCCATCCTGCCAGGGCCAAGCGGCCTTGAAGCATTCCCACGCGTCGGGTTGCACGGCGACGCTCGCCGCCTTCCCATCATCGGAAAGCCCTTTTCCCCCCTCCCGCGTCACGTTGGGGGTAGGGGGAGAGACAGTCTTTGGTTGAGATTCAGTAATAGGTCTAAGATCAGTATTTATTATATGGCCGGGTTTTCCGACCGTCGGTTTTGCCGACTGTCGGGAAACCCGTTCGTCGGCGGCGTCACCGAGAGACGGGTTTTCCGTCTCTCGGTCGCAGGCATCCGGTTCCTCGATAATCACCCATCTTTTTCCAGCGAGATGGCCTGACTCGGCATCCGACACGGATTCGAGCCGTGCATAGCCGAGGACGCTCAACTCCCGAAAGATGGATTGAAACTTGTCGCGGCCAATCTTGAAGCGCGACATCAACTGTTCACGATGAATGACCCAATCGTCAGGACGCGAGAGAAGATAGACGAGCGCGCCCAAGGCATCAGCGGAGATCCGTTCGTCATTCATCAGCGCATTGCTGACGACCGTGTATTGAGCGCGCCTGGCAGGCCGGAAGATCGTCTGCGTCATGCGCGCCCCCATTGACCGATAGGGGCGCCCGTTTCGGTCTGCGGCGAGGGGTCGACCCGCTGGCGCGGTTTGTGGCGCACAACGATCTTATTAGCAGCTCGTCCGCCATCGTCCCGGTAAGAGGCCGCGCGCTCGATTAGCCCAGATTTCGCCAAGTGGTCGAGATGATCCCTCACCACGTCGGCGCTCATTTCGCAGGCCTCGCCGAGTGCGGCGACGCTCGCGTGGAGCACACCGCTCTTGTCGGCAAGGTGCGCCAGCATCATCAGGACAGCTTTGCGGCCTGAGCCGCCGGCCGTCTGCTTTTTCGCCCAACGGGCTGCGACGGCGCTCATTCCCGCCCCCGATCAAAATCTTCGGAAGCGACTTTGATTTTCACGATTGCGCGGGGCGATCGTGAAACGTTCGGGTTTGACAAAGAGTACGTAAGTCGCTGTTTTCCCGTAAAAGGTTTTACAGCGCGGCGATCGATAAGGCTTTGAATTGGCGCTTTTGCCCGAGGCTTCCTAAACCGAAGGTCAGGGGTTCGAATCCCTTCGGGACCGCCAATCAAGCCGCTGTCCCGTCGCTGGTTTGGCGCGACCAGCGTGCTCCGTGGGTCGTCGCTCAATGGCGTGTGAACGAAGCGATCGTCTCCGAAATCTTAACAAATTTCTTCCGCGCCGCGCGCGCCTGCGCGTCCTCAGCCCTCCTGCCTCATCAATTGGTCGAGGACGGACTGGATCGGCTCGGACGTGACGGTCACGCCGCGGCCGAAGGGATCGTCCAGCGTCGCAATGATGAAAACCACCGCGGCGAGGAAGAGCGCAAGCGCGCCGTTGAGGACGAAATGTGCATGCAGCTCCATGTCGAACAGGCACATGAGCAGCAGAAACAGCAGCGCGCCGCGGCCGACCACCCACCACAGGGCTCCCGGTATGCTGCCGCCCGCGCTCGCCAGAAGCGTGCGGCGTTGCTCGATAAGTGTGTTGACCCGTCGCAGGCCTTCCGCCTGCACGAGCTCCTCGCCCTTGGTCTTCGGCTGAAACGTCAGGAGCTGGTCCAGAAGGCTTCGAAGGCGCGGCGAAGCGCCGATCGAGGGCCTGGAGGCGGAACCCGCCGCCCAGTGCGTTTCGACCGCTTCCCGCGCGTAATCGCGCAGTCGGAACTGCAGCTGTCCGCGCAACGGTTGCGGGAGCCCGTCGAGATCCTGATAGAGCGTCGCGAGCGTCAAAGCCTGTTTTGAAACCGTATCCTGCACGGAGGCGAAGTCCTGATAGGCTTCCACCGCGAGGAGGCCGAGCAGAATGCCGTAAAGCGTCGCATAGCTGGCGAGCGCAAAGCCGATCATGTCATTGGCGCTGCGGCGGGCGTGGATCCACCGCCGGGCGTAGGGACGAAGGACGAGTATGCCGAGCCACGAGGGGGCGAGGAAGGCGACGCTGAAAAGCAGAGCCATCTGGAACGTACTAAGATCTTTCAAAAAAGGTTCCATGAGCGTCTCCTTCGCGCGTCAGCCCCCCGTATAACCGCTCAACGGTTGAGCAGCCAGAAGACGGCGCTCAGCAGGACGCTCAGCAAAATCGAGGTCGTGATCGGGAAATAGACACGGAAGTTCCCGCGCTCCAGCATGATGTCGCCGGGGAGGCGGCCCAGGCCGAAGCGTTCGCCGGCCATCCAGACAAGGCCCAGCGCGATCAGCGTCACGCCAGCCAGAATCAATAGTTTGGGCATGGTGTCGACCCCTCTTTCGAGACGGTTGCAGTCGAGTCGCAGGCTCGTGACATATTGTCGCGAGCAGTCGATTAGTTAAGACCTTCGCTTGACCCCTGCGCCGCAAAAAATTACTTGCGCTTCGAAGGGTTCGAACAAAAAGCGTTCTTTGTGCGCGCAGCCGTGCGCCGGGAAGCTCCATCGAACAAAGGCGCGTGTGGCGCGCCTTTCGCAAGGGCCTCACGAGACGCAGGCCCCCTGACCCTTGCAGCGCCGACGTCTCTTTCACTTCGCAGCGACTGCGAGCGCCTGCGCGCGGCTTTGCGCGTCATGAAGAGGTTTTGTACGATGATGAGGCCGGATCATATTTATTTCGCGATGACGATGGTCAAGCATGGCACGCTGGCCGGCGCCTTCATCTTTGCTTTCAAGATTCTGAAATTCGCTATTGTGACCATGTGATCGGCCAAGGCGGCGCCGGCTCGGCAAATCCGCGGCGCCCGTCCATATCAGGTCTTCGCCGATCCGCCTCTTGACCTTCGCGCCCGAACCGCCGACAGCTTCGGCGGTTTCAAAAGGGAGCGCGGGAAATGGCGGCGGCGATCGACGGTCCGAGAGTTCAGGCAAAATCGGGAAAACCCCGCCAGCTCGTCGTCTTCCTGCACGGCTATGGCGCGGACGGGAACGATCTCATCGAGATCGGCCGGCAATGGCGGTCCTTCCTGCCCGACGCGGATTTCGTCGCCCCCCATGCGCCCGAGCGTTGCGCCATGTCGCCGATGGGGCGGCAGTGGTTTCCGCTGACCATGCGCGATCAGACCGAGCGCTGGCGCGGCTGCATCGCGGCTCGCCCGACGCTCGACGCCTTTCTCGACGCAGAGCTGGAAAAGCGCGGCCTCGATGAGCGGGCGCTCGCGCTCGTCGGCTTCAGCCAGGGCACGATGATGGCGCTGCATACGGGCCTGCGCCGGCGCGTCGCGCCGCGCGCCATCGTCGGCTATTCGGGCGTTCTCGTCCTCGGCCCGGATCAGCCCGGCGGCGAGCGCCCGCATCAGGAGCCGCCGCCCGCCGTCCTTCTCGCCCATGGCGAGGAGGATGAAATGATTCCCGTCGAGGCGCTGATGATGTCGGCAAATGCGCTCGCCGACATGAATGTGCCGACGCAATGGCACCTTTCCGCAGGACTCGGCCACGGCATCGACAACGCCGGCCTCATCCATGGCGCGCTGTTTCTGGCGCAGTCCTTCGGGGTGCGCGTCGACTTTTCTCCGCGCGGGCGTTGACGCGATCGCCGGGCGCGGTTGCGGGAAGAAGCGACTTTTCCAGGCCCTTTCGAGGCCGTTACGCCGGCTCGGCGCCCTCGGGTTCGAGGACGGGCTCCAGCTCCGGCTCCACCGGCAGCGCTACACGGCGCACGGCGCGGCGCAGCACCGGGCGGTAGAGCTGCTTCATGGCCTCCACCAGATGCACGCCGCCGCCCGGCAGCGAGAAACGTCCGGCGATGCGCTCGAAGGCTGGAGCCGAGCGCAACAGCGACGCGCGCTGGAAGGGCGGAACGTAAAGCGCCTCGCCCCAGAAGACGGGTAGGAACTGCGCCCCCTGCAGCAGGCTCTGCAGCTGGCCGCGGGAATAGGGATGGCCGTGGCCGAAGGGAGTCGTGTCGACCCGCGCCCAGAGCCCCGTTCGGCTCGGCGCGACGATGACCACGCGGCCGCCCGGCGCCAGAATGCGCCAGACCTCCTCGAGCAGATCCTGCGGATGTTCCTCCACCTCCAGCGAGTGAACAAGGAGGATTCGGTCGATGCTCGCGTCGGGCAGCGGCGTCATCGAGGCTTCGACCAGCGCGGTGGCGGAGCGGCCGTCGAGCGGCCAGTGCACCACGCCCTGCGTCGCCGGCATGAAGGCCAGAACGCGCTGCGCCTTCTCGCGGAATTCGCCGAGATAAGGCGTTGCGTAGCCCATCCCCAGGACGCGCAGTCCGGCGTGATCCTCCCAGCGCGCGCGCAGCAGGCGCGACACGAGGCGCCGCGCGACCTCGCCCAGGGCGGTCTCGTAAAAAGCCCTAAGTTCCACGACATCGAGCGACATGACCCGATCATCTTCGCAATCGGGTTTCGACGCAAGACGGCTTCGGGTCGCATTTTTGCGCAGCGCGTTTATGATGGCCCCAACGCGCGCGGAGACCCCAAATGCCGATTGAGGTTGTACAATTCACCTGCCTGACGGACAATTTCGGCCTGCTGGTCCACGATGTCGCCACGGGCGCGACGGCGAGCGTCGATGCGCCCGACGGCGCGGCCATCGCGGCCGAGGCCGAGCGGCGCGGCTGGCCGCTCACCCATCTGCTGCTCACGCATCACCATCTCGATCACATCGAGGGGGCGGAAGCGCTGAAGAAGCGCTTCCCGCAGATGAAGATCGTCGGCGCGAAAAAGGACGCCCACCGCCTGCCGCCGCTCGACATCGCCGTCGGGGACGGAGACGGGGTCATGCTCGGCGCCTCCCGCGCGCGCGTGATCGAGACGCCCGGCCACACGCTCGGCCATGTCGCCTATCATTTCGCGGACGACGACGCGGTTTTCGTCGGCGACACGCTGTTTTCGCTGGGCTGCGGCCGCGTGTTCGAGGGTACGATGGAACAGATGCGCCTTTCCCTGGAAACGCTCGCCAATCTGCCGGGCGAGACGCGCATCTATTGCGGACACGAATATACGCAGACCAACGCGAAATTCGCGCTGACGGTCGATCCCGAAAACCCCGTCCTGCTCGACCGCGCCAACAGCGTCAACGAATTGCGCGCCGCCGGAAAATTCACCCTGCCGTCGACGATCGCGCTCGAGAACGCCACGAACCCCTTCCTTCGCGTCGAAGACCCGCTCGTAAAGAAGGCGATGGGCATGGACGACGCCAATCCCTTCGCCGTCTTCGCCGAGATGCGCGAGCGCAAGAACCGTTTCGTCGCATGAGCGCGCTCGACGGCCTTCCGGCGCAGGAGATCGTGCGCCTGCTCGATCTCGCCCCGCATCCCGAGGGCGGGTTCTATCGCGAGACCTTTCGAGATCCCGCCGCCGTCGGCAGACGCGCGGTCTCGACGGCGATCTATTATCTGCTGCCCGATGGACAGGTTTCGGCCTGGCATAGGGTGGACGCCGCGGAGCTGTGGCACTTCTATGCCGGCGCGCCGCTCGAAGTGTCCCTGTTCGACGCGGGCGAGCGCAGGGTCCATCGGCTCGGCGTCGATCTTGCCGCCGGGGAGCGGCCGCAGGCGATCGTGCCGGCCGGCGTCTGGCAGTCGGCGAAAAGCCTCGGCGCCTGGACGCTTGTCGGCTGCACCGTGGCGCCGGGCTTCGAATTCGCCCGTTTCGAGATCGCAGCGCCGGGATCGATCCCTGACGAGGCCTGACGCCTGTTCTCGCGCTGTATTGACGGGCTGAGGATTGGCCGGGAGACGATGGCCAGACCGCGAGCGCAAGTATTCGCCGGATCGGCAAGGTTGCTGTAACTTGGCTTGAAATATTCTTATGACCATTTTCAAGCGCAATCTGCGTGCGCCAGCGATCCCGTGCCTGTCCGGCAAGGAGCACAAAATGTTCGGCGAGGCAGAGGTCAGGACGCCGGCGTGATTTCGACGGTTGAGCCGTTTCTCATGCGCGGATTGGCTACCGCATACGGAGCTTTCGTCGTAGGGGAGCCTCGGTCTGACTCACGGAGATCGGTCGTGCCGCTCCTAAAATTGCCGGAGGATCCCTTGACCGGCGCCGGCGCCCTGGCCGTTGCCTCGATGCTGTCGCGCGTTACGCGGCGATCGTCTTTGGTTCGACCTGCCGCGCGATTGCCCAAATGAAGCCGAGGAGTTCCCGAGCGATTGCGGTGATGACGATCGGCGCCTTTTTGCCGCGCGCCAGCATGCGCCGATATCGGCCACACAGTCGGATCTGCGCCTTCCATGCGATTTCACGGATCGGGACGGCGATCGATTGCTGCCGCAGCAGCATCGCCTGACCGATCTTCGCCGGCATGCGATAGGCCCAGGCGGATTCTACGATCAGTCGCCGCGCGACGACGCTGCCTGCTTTGGTGATGCCGGTCAATTTGCGTCTGTTTCCACTCGAATGCTCTCCGGGGACGAGGCCGACGAACGCCATGAGCTGACGGGGATTGTCGAAGCGCCGCATGTCGCCGATTTCGGCCACCACGCCGGCGGCGACCACGAGCGCGACGCCGCGCAACGCCTGGAGAGCCTCGACGACCGGACCGAGGGACCATTCCGGCACGAGAGCTTCGATCTGCGCTTCGACGAGATCCTTGCGGGCGATCGCCTGATCCATGGCGTTCAGATAGGTTTGAAAGGCGATCTGCTGTGCAGGGTGATCGAAGCTCTGATTGGCGAGCCAGACTCTATGCCGCTTTTTCCATACGGCGCCGACATAGCGGCGACCGTAACGGAGGAGAAAACCCTGGATGCGCTGACGCGCCTGACGCACATCCTTCGTCGTGACCTCGCGAGCTCGAATGAGATCCCGCATCGCTTCGTGTGTCTCGTCCGGAACCCAGACCGATGTGAGTTCGCCGGCGCGGGACAGGCGCGCCAACATGGCCGCGTCGCGTCGATCGGTTTTAACGTGATCGCCGGCGCGCTTCGGTGTGTGGGCCGGTGAGATGACATCGCAGGCATGACCGGCGGCGAGGATCTGGCGGTAGAGACCATAGCCGCACGGTCCGGCCTCATAGACGAAGTGTAACTTGCTGCGCCGGCCACCAAGTTTCTTCAGCAAGTTCGCCACCGCGTCCGGGTTGTTGGCAATTTCTCCGAAGAATCTGACTTCGCCATTTCGGCCTGCGTCTGCGATGGCTACGGCAATCGTTTCCTTATGGACATCGAGCCCGATGTAGCTGTTAAACTCCATGGCGGTCCGTCTCCCTGTGCATGAGGATAGGCGCTTATGGCGTAACCCTCGCTGATTGCACATCGTGGAGACGGGCTACCCCGTCTCCCACCCGCATGGTCATATCGTCTGACTTTCTACGATTTTTGTAGTAGATGAACAATCGGCCGAAATTGATTTCGGTCTTTGAAGTCATTTTCGGCATTTATTGTTCAAGTTGCTCAAATAAAAGGATAATTGCAATGGCTGATCCCATTATCAAATTGGGCTCGAAAGGCGACGCTGTTAAGAAAGCGCAGAGAGCTCTCATTGAGAGATATTATCTCGATCCGGGAATGGACGACGGCGTATTCGGTCCCGTCACATTGTCGAAAGTCTTGCGGTATCAACTCGATCGTTCGGCGACGGAGTTCTTCGCCTTTTCCTTCCCCCTGAAGGTCGACGGCATTATTGGGCCGGCGACATGGTTCAGGCTCGCTCCCGCGGAAGTGAAAAAGGGGTCGAAGGGCGCCGGCGTGCGACTGCTTCAGGGGATCCTCAAGAGCTTCGCCGTTCCCGAATATGACCCCGGCGCGGTCGACGGCGATTTCGGCCCGACGACCGAAACCGCGGTGAAAGCGTTCCAGGCCGACTTCTTCGATTTCGACGGCAATCCGCTGAAGGTCGACGGAATCGTCGGCGCAAAGACCTGGGCCGCGCTCTGGAGCTGACCGCTCCCGCCGACCGGGCCCGTCCGCTCCGGTCGAAAAAAGCCAAAGACCCTGATCGAAAGGGCCTTTGGCCGCGCCCGGCGCCTCAGGCGCCACGGCGTTTCCTTTGCTCCCCGTGACTCTTCCTCCCCGACTTCCTCCGTCGCATCCGGCTTTCGATTTTGCCGAATGCGGCGGAGGCCTTATTGTCCGCATGCGGGCATGGGTGAGGGATGCGCGGTGGAGCCGCCGCGCCGGGCTTGAGAACTGTCCCGACCCTGAATCGTCACGCCAGGCCGTCCCCGGCGAATACGAAGCCGCCGCCGCCATGGATTTTCGCCCGCCGCGTCAAGCGGGGGTTTGCCCTGCCGGGCGGATAGTGTATCGGGACGGGACAAGTAATAAGAGGAAACGACACCCAATGTGCTGGAGCGGAGAAGCCTCTACTGTATTGGCGGCCACCGGAATCGCGGGGGCGGCCTATTCCGCGCTGAAGAAAGACCCAGAGCCCCTGGCGCTTTGGGTCTGCCTGCTGTATTTCGCCAGCATGGAGTCGCTCCAGGCGGTCGCCTATTCTGTGCTGAACCAGTGCGATTCGCCATTAAATCAGATGATGACCATGTTCGGTTATCTTCACATAACTTTTCAGCCGTTCTTTATTAACGCCGTCGCTCTTTATTTCATGCCCAAGGACAGCGCCAGGGTCATCGCGCCGTGGGTCTATTTCGCCTGCTTCCTCTCCGCCATCGCCATGCTGATCCAGCTTTATCCGTTCAGCTGGGCGGGGCATTGCGCGGCGGGCCGTCCGCTCTGCGGCGACGTGCTCTGCACGGTGCGCGGCGAATGGCACATCGCCTGGCTGCTTCCGACCAACGGCATCGGCAACAGCATGGCCGACAACGCCTATCTCGGCCGCGGCTATCTCTCCTATCCGCTGACCGCCTTCCTGCTCCCGAGCCTCATCGGCAGCTGGCGCTTCACCCTGTTCTCCTATCTCGCCGGTCCGTTCCTCGCGGGCCTGACGACCAGCAACATCAACGAATGGCCGGCCGTCTGGTGCCTGTTCTCGATCGGCCTCGTGCTCGCCATCATCAAGACGCCGCTGCGCTACCATCTCCATGTCGGCGATCCGTGGTGGATGATGATCTGGAAGTGGTGGAAGCGCCGCAAGGCGGCCCATGCGCCGGCGGTCGCAGCGCCCGTGGAAGCGCCCGCCCTCGCGAAGCTCGAGGAGCCGGCGGAGTAATCAGTCCCGCGCGCTGACGACGCCGCTGACGAGGTTCGTCGCCAGCAGCGCCTCGGAAGAAAGCCCGGCGGCGAGAGGCGGAAGATCCGCCTCCGCCGCCGTCGCCGTTTCAAGGGCCCGCCGCGCCGCGACGGCCTCCTCCCAGCTCACCGCCCTGAAGCGCAGGCGCTCCCCCGGCCGCAGTTGCGCCAGCCGGCCGAGATCGGCGCCGATCACGCAGGCGATCTTCGGATAGCCGCCCGTGGGCTGGCGGTCGGCCATCAGCACGAAGGGCGCGCCGGAGCCCGGAATCTGCACCGCCCCCATCGCCGCTCCGTCCGAGACGATGTCGTGGCCGCGCGAATGGGCGAGCCGCGGGCCTTCCAGCGCATAGGCCATGCGGTCGCTGCGCGCGCCGACGCGCCATTCCGCCGAGAGGAAGGTCTCGATCGCCTCGGGAGAAAAATAGTCGTCCTGCGGGCCGAGCATGACGCGGATCGGCGCGTCGCCGCGCGCCAGCGCGGGCGCATGAAGCGCGCGAACTTCGCAAGGGGGATCGGCGATATGCGAGAGTGGCAGGGCGTCGCCAGCCGTGAGCGGCTTCGGGCCGATCCCGGAGCGGGCGTGGGTCGCGAGCGATCCCAGCGCGCGAGCGAGCTCGAAACGCGCGCCGACCGCGAGATAGCACCAGGCGCCCGAGGCGCCCGCCCGCACCGACAGGCGCGAACCCGGCGGCAGCGGCGTTACGCAGGCGACGGGCAGTTTCTCACCGTCGAGCCGAATATCGAATGCGCCCCCCGCGAGCGCGACCATCAGCGTCGCGCCCCCGGCCTCGAAGGTCGCGCCGCCGAGCGAAACCTCTATCGCCGCCACTGCGTCGACGGCCCGCGTCGCGGCGAGAAAGGCGGCCTTGTCCATCGGCCCCGCGGGCGTGACGCCGAAGCGCGAATGGCCGAAGCGTCCGGCGTCCTGCACGGTGACGCCGGGGCCGGCGGCGCGGACGAGAAGCCGCGCGGTCACGCCGCGTCCTCGCGCCGCGCGATGGTCTCGCCACGCCCGGCTCGCGCTTCGAGAGTCGCGAAGCTATGCGCGTCGATCGGCTCGAATCGCAGGATGTCGCCGGGCGCGACGAGGAACGGCGGCTCCCGGCCGAGAGAGAAAAGGCGCTCCGGCGTCCGGCCGACGACATACCAGCCGGTGGGCATCGGGTTCGTCGCAACGAGCGACAGCCCGCCGCCGATAAGCACCGCGCCCTGCGGCGTCGGCCCACGCGGCGCGAGGCGCCGGGGAATCGCGAGCGGCGCCGGCAGGCCGCCGAGATAGCACCAGCCGGGCGCGAACCCATACATGTAGGCCCGGTAGTCGGCGCCGGCGTGAAGCTGCGCGAGCGCGTCGGTCGACAGATCGAGCAGGGCGGCGGCCTCTGCAATGTCTTCGGCCAATTGTGGATCGTAACAGCAGGGCACGATCCAGCGCGCGGCGCCGGTTTCCTCATGCGAGGCAGGGTCGGGGAGCGGGGAAAGCAGTCCGCCGATCCGCGCAATCAGCTCGGCGCGCGAAATCTCCAGCGGCTCGTAATGCACCAGAAGCGAGCGATAGGTCGGCGTCGTCTCTCTCACGCCCGGCGGCGCCGCGATGCGCAGCGCCGAATCCAGCGCCAGCACGCGGGCGTTGATCGCGGGATCGACCGCGTCGCCGAACTCGACCGTCAGCGTCGCCTCGCCCTGATCGAGAAAGCGCGGGCTTTCGTAAAGCATTCAGGCCTCGATGAATGGGCGCAGGACAAGACCCTCCGCCTCCAGCTCCGCCCGCAGCCGCCGCGCCATCTGCACGGCATGGGGCGTGTCGCCATGGACGCAGACCGAGTCGATCGGCGTCGGCAGGCGCTTGCCGGTGATGGTCACGAGCGCGCCTTCCGCGAGCATCTCCCGCACGCGGGCGATCGCCTGCCCGCTGTCCGTGATGACGGCGCCGGGCTCCTTGCGCGGTTGCAGCCGGCCATCGTCCACATAGGCCCGGTCGGCGAAAATCTCATGCGCAACCCTGAGCCCCGCGCGTTCGCCCGCTTGCGTCTGTTCGGACAGCGCGATGGCGAGGAGCGTCAGCTCAGGGTCCACCGCGCGCGTCGCCCTGGCGAGAGCGTCGGCGACGGCGGCCTCGCGCTCGGCGATATTGGCCAACGCCCCATGCGCCTTCACATGGGTCACGCGATGCCCGGCGTAGGCCGCGAGCGCCTGCGCAGCGCCGATCTGATAGGCGACGGCGCGTTCGATCTCGCGCGGCGTCATCGCCATCGCGCGTCGCCCGAAACCTGCAAGATCGGGAAAGGCGACATGGGCGCCGATGGCCACGCCCTTCTCTTTCGCGCGCGCGAAGGTCTCCGCCATGATGTCGGGATCGCCCGCATGAAAACCGCAGGCGACATTGGCGCTGGTCACGACGTCCAGCATGGCCGTGTCGTCGCCCATGCGCCACGGGCCGTAGCCTTCGCCGAGATCGGCGTTGAGATCAAGGAATTGCGAGGTTTTCGTCATGGCCGGGCCGCGGATGGGACAATCGCTTTCTAAGGGTTCGCGGGCGCTTGCGACAGGCGCTATTGCTTTCAGGGGCGAATTGGCTTTGTGTGCGGGTCATGCTCGACGCGGCGGACCACACACAAAATGTAGACGCGGGGCCGGCCAATCAAGCCAGCGCCGACAATGTCGGGCTTTCGCCTGAGCTTTCAGGCCCTGCACGCCGCATACTTTGCGTCTTCCCGCGCTACGAGCCGTCGCTCGGTTCTCTCGAATACGCCTATGACATCACCGGAACGCTGCGCGCCTTCATGCCGCCGCAGGGGCTGCTCGTGATCGCGGCCGCGCTTCCGGAAGGATGGGAGGCGCGTTTCGTCGACGAGAATATTGCGCGCGCCAAACGCAGCGACTTCAAATGGGCGGACGCGGTCTTCGTCTCCGGCATGCATGTGCAGCGGCGCCAGATCGACGACATCCGCCGCCGCGCGCAAAAATACGGCAAGCCCGCGGCGCTCGGCGGGCCCTCGGTTTCGGCGTGCCCCGAGTTCTATCCCGATTTCGACTATCTCCACATCGGCGAGATGGGCGACGCCACGCGCGAGCTTTTCGCGCGCCTGTCGCGCGATTGCGCGCGGCCCGAGAAGCAGATCAGATTCGAGACGCGCGAGCGCACGCCGCTCGAGGAGTTTCCGATCCCGGCCTATGAGCTGGTGAGTTTCGAAAACTATTTCATCGGCTCTATCCAGTTTTCGAGCGGCTGCCCCTATCGCTGCGAGTTCTGCGACATTCCGGGGCTTTACGGCCGCGTGCCGCGCCTGAAGTCGCCGCAGCGCATCGTGGCGGAGCTCGACAAGCTGCGCGAATGCGGGCTGACGACCTCCGTCTATTTCGTCGACGACAATCTGATCGCCAATCGGCGCGCGCTGCGCGAATTGCTGCCCGTGCTCATCGAATGGCAGGAGAAGAATTCCTTTCCGCTCTCCTTCGCCTTCGAGGCGACGCTCAATATCGCGCGATACGACGATCTTCTCTCGCAACTTCGTCTCGCCTGTTTCACGACGATTTTCGTCGGCGTCGAGACGCCGGAGGAGGATGCGCTCGTTTCGCTCGACAAGGAGCAGAACATGACGCTTCCGATTCTGGAGGCGGTGCGGCGGCTCAATGCGCATGGCATGGAGGTTGTCGCCGGCATCATCGTCGGGCTCGACACGGACGGGCCGCAAACGCAGCAGCGCATCATCGACTTCATCGAAGCCTCGCAGATACCGATGCTGACCATCAATCTGCTGCAGGCCTTGCCAAAGACGCCGCTATGGGACAGGCTGGAGAAGGAGGGGCGGCTGTGCAACGACGAGGGGCGCGAGTCGAATGTCGTGTTCCTGCGGTCCTATGACGAGACGGTGGCGACATGGCGCAATTGCCTGCGCCACGCCTATGATCCCGCCCGGCTCTTTGCGCGCTACCATCATCTCACGCAGCACACTTTCCCCAACCGCCGGCCGCGTCCGCGCCCGCCGGGGCAGGTGACGCCAAAGAATGTGCGGCGCGGATTCACGATGCTGTTCAAGATCTGCTGGAAGCTCGGCGTCATTGCAAACTATCGCCGAATTTTCTGGGACTACGCCTGGCCGCGCATCAAGACGGGGCGGATCGAGGATGTGATCAGCGTCGGCATTCTCGCCAAGCATCTGATCACCTATGCGCGCAAGGCCTGCGCGGGAAAGCTGAACGCGTCTAATTATTCGGCGAAGGTGAGGTAGGCGCGCAACGATTCGCTCGCTCAATGGCGAACGCCTCTTTTCCACTATTCGAAAAAATCCTCGTCGATTTTTTTGATTTGTAGCGTGTCTTCGACGCGACAGCCGACATTGTGCCGAATCATCAACTTCGACAGCTGCACGCCATCGATAAGCACAATGCGCTTGCTCAGATATTGAGCTGTCTCGATGGCTGATGGAGAGAAACCGGAAGTTGTTACGAAAAGTCCCTTTGTCGCCTTATGTCGATCCAGACTGCCGAAAAAGTCGCGAATGGCTCCCGATCCGATGCTATTGCCTTCGCCATAACGCTTCGCCTGTATATAGACGCGATCCAATCCGAGCGCGTCCTGGTCGATAACGCCGTCGACGCCATCGTCACCGCTTCGACCGAGCGCGCGACCCGCGTCCGTCACCGATCCCCCGTAACCCATGCTCAGCAGCAGACTGACAATAAGACGTTCAAAGAAATCGGGCGGCGCCTTGCGAACGCGCTCGAGCAAGTCCCTTGCGAGCGACGCCTCAATTTTCTTGTGCGCCAGTCGCATGAGTTCATCGGGCGTCTCTTCGACTTCAACGGCCGGCTCGCTCGCACCTTGGTCATGCGAGCTTTTTTCAGGCGATCCCCGTGTAAATTTTTCGAACTCTTCGAATTGACGAAGAAACGCATTGTCGATCCGGACGGGTTTCTTTGCAACGACTTCGCGCCCGCGCGCCGTGATTTGAAAATAACCGCGTCGAGTGCTCTCCACCAAGCCAGCCTTGCCGAGATATGTCTTTGCCCAGTGCACCCGGTTCGCGAAAACCGTTTGTGCGCCTGACGGCAGCAACTGGCTCCTATCCTCGGGCGATAACGCAAGTTGATCACCGAGTTTCTCGATGACTTCTCCGATACGGGTTTCTCCGCCGGCGCAAGCCAAAAGAACCGGAAGCATCAGGGATTGATAATCAGGAATGGACATGCGCCAATGTTTCTTTTTCTTCGTACGTCGCCGCGAATGAATCTCTTACAATTAATTACAAAGGTCCGCTGGGCGGCGTTCTTCCCCTCACTCCGCCGCCAGCACCTGCGGCGGAGGAAACGCCACTTCGATCAGCGTGCCTTCGTTCTTGCGGCTCTTGATCGTGAAGGACGCGTGGTTCGCCTCGATCAGCGCTTTCGTCAGAGGCAGGCCGAGGCCAGTGCCGCGCACCTTGCGCGAGGTTGCGATCTGCTTGAAGGGTTCGAGCGCCGTCTCCACTTCGTCGTCGGACATGCCGACGCCCGTGTCTTTCACGCGGATCACGACATAGCCCGCTTCGGTCAGCGCGGTAGAGACGATCACCTGTCCGCCGGGTTCGTTGAACTTCACGGCGTTGGAAAGAAGGTTGAGTAAAATCTGCTTCAGCGAGCGCTCGTCGGCGCGGATCGGCGGCAGGCGCTGCGCGAGCGCGAGGCGCACCACCACGCGGCCCTGATTGGCCTGCGTCTGCATGATCGACACACATTCGGAAATGATGGCGTTGGCGTCGACGCGCTCGAAGGAAAGCTCCAGCTTTCCGGCCTCGATCTTCGAGAGATCGAGCAGATCGTTGACGAGCGAGAGCACATGCGTTCCCGACGCGTGAACGTCCTTGAGATATTCCTTGTAGCGCTCGGAGCCGATCGGGCCGAAGCGCTCCTCCATCATCACTTCCGCAAAGCCGATGATGGCGTTGAGCGGCGTGCGGATTTCGTGGCTCACGCGCGCCAGAAAGTCGGATTTCGCCGCGCTGGCGTGTTCGGCGGCGACGCGCGCGGCCTCCAGTTCGTCGTTGCGGCGATCGGCCGCCGGCTCCTTCAGGCGCACGCAGATCTTGCCGGCGCCGACAGGCAGGCGCTGCAGGGACGCCTCGATGGGAACGCCGCGGGCCCGGGCGGTGAGGCGGGCGGTTTCGTTCTGCTCGCTCTTCACCCGTGAGATGAGGCCGGCGATCGTGCGCCCTTCCTGCGCCGCGAAGAGCGACGCGAGAGGGAGCCCGTCGAAGGCGCCCGTCTCGGCGCCGAACAGCGCGGCGAAGCCCGCTGTGGCGCTTTCGATCAGCCCGTCATCGCAGACGATCGCGATCGCGGAGCCGTCGGATTCGAGAACGGCGCGCAGAAGATTATTGTTTGCGCGCACGCGGGCGAGCCGCGCCTCCATCTCGCGGGCGAGCGCCAGCGCGCTTTCGTCGGGGCCGCGCGGGCGGTGGTGGTTGCGGCGCAGGGTCAGCAGCGTCGCCGCCTCGCCCTCCCATTCGAGCGTCTGCAAATGCACGTCGACGTCCAGCCTTTCGCCGTCGCTCGACTGCACGGCGGCGGGGCCGGCGTGGCCGTTGGGCTCGCCCGGACCGCGCCCGAAGAACATGCGCGCGAGACCGCCATAAGTGTCGAAGGCGGCGCGGTCGGCGTAACCGAGATAGTCGAGCAGGGTGCGGTTGACGAAAAGCGTGTCCGCCCCTCGCGCGATCAGGACGCCGACCGGCAGGCGGTCGAGCACTTCCTCCACCGTGCGGTCGCGGGCGCGGGGGGCGGCGGCCGGTTCGGCTTCCGCCGGCGCGGATTCCGTTTCCTCCAGCGCGTCGGCGGGCGTTCCCGCCGCGTCATCGCCGCTGGCGTCGCCCGCGAGCAGCGCGCGGGCGATCTCGTCGAAGGCCGATTGCTCCGAGGCGGTCAGCGTCGCGTCCGCCGCCGGGTCGCGGGGTTCTTCGATCCGCGGCGTGGCCGCAGACGGACGCAGGGGCACGACATTGTCGGCGCGATAGCCGATGTCGTCCCGTTCCGGCGCGGGAGCGGACGGCGGCGGCTTTTCCTTTTCGGGTGGCGGCGCCGCGCCCGCCCCGGCCTGCTGGCCGGGGGCGACATAGGCGCGCGAAAGATGCAGCACGCCATAGCCCTGGAAACCGGCGAAGCGGCGATCGGAATCGGTCGTCGGAAGGGCGCCGAGCGTCATCGGCACGCGTTCGGAAAGATTTTCGAGAGGCCAGTCGACGTCGACGCCGCTCCAGGATTTCTGGGCGGCGATGGCCTGCGTCAGGGCGGAGTCGAGCGAGAAGCTCCTCGCCACCTCGTCTACCGGGCGGCCAAGAATATCAGCGCTTTCTTCACCCACCACATCCGCGAGCACATGGGTGATGTCGATGAACCGGCCGACGGCGTCCGTTTTCCAGAGAAAACGCGGGGCGCGGGCGCCATGGCGCGCGACGAGCCTCTCCCGAAGGGCGATCGTCGCGGCGGAAAGGCCGCCGGAAGCGACAGGAGCGGAAGCCGGGGCTGGCGACGGCGGCGCAGAAGGCGCCTGCGGCGCTTCGGCCCGGACGCCGAGCGCGGCGATGACGAAACAGGGCGCGCCGTCCTCGCCCGCAAGCTTGCGGCAGAGGACGGTGATCGTGCGGGGCTCGTCGCCAAGATCAAAACGCAGACGCTCGAGTCGCAACGCCGCGCCATGGCGCACCGACTCGACGAGCTCGGCGAGGCGCCGGGCGCCTGGCTCGTCGCCGAAAAACAGCCGCGCGCCGAGACGTTCGGCGTCCTCGCCGAAAATGTGGCGTGCGGAGGCGTTGAGGTAGACGACGGCGAGCGGGTCGCCGCTCGCGGCGACGATCGGCGCGCCCGAGGCGTCGAGCGCCGAAAAGGCGGGGTCCGCCGCAATGCGCCTGGCCGCGAGACCGCCCTCGTCAAGGTTCACGTCCGAACCGCTCATCTCGCTTGCCGCCCCAATCGACGGAACTCCACTGAACGACTGACGCAACGCCGAGCGGGACGAGGAGACCGCCGCCCTTGGCTTGGCGCTGCCAGTTAACAGGAACTTAATCGCTCGAATCGAGGCGGTCCATGTCACTTCACGGATTTCCGCCACTTTTTTGCGCGCCAGCGGGACAGATTGACGCGCCGCACAATTTATATTGCATTGCAATATCAATTCAGGCAGAGTCTCTCCTGCCCATCGGCCGAGCGTCGAAATCGGGGCGCGCCGCGCCATTCTTGGTTTCAGGGGCGGCGACACATGAATGAGGGACAACGTCCATGGTAGATCCAATTTATCAGGTTCCGAACGAAGTGCGCGATTTTGCGGAAAAGAGCGTCGAGCAGGCGCGCAAGGCATTCGAAGGTTTCGCCGGCGCCGCCCAGAAGGCGCTGAACTCCACGACCGATCTGCCGATCGTGCCCCCCGGCGCGAAGGACGTCGGCGTCAAGGCGCTTTCCTTCGCGGAAGCCAATGTCAACGCCGCCTTCGATCTTGCGCAGAAGCTGGTCCACGCCAAGGATCCGCAGGAAGTCTTCCAGCTCCAGTCGGAATTCGTGAAATCCCAGCTCACCGCAATTCAGGAGCAGACGAAGGAGCTCGGCGCCGCGTTTCAGCGTTCGACGACCACCAAATCCTGATCTTCAACCATAAGGAGCGATCAGATGGCGACGCAGAACAGCAATGCTGGAAAGCCAATGAAGTCCGGCGAATCGAAGCCTGCGGAGACGAAGCGGGAGGCTCCCGCGGCCGCGCCGCAGGATACAACGGTCGCGAAAGACGCAATCGCCGAGGCGGCCGCCGCTGACGCGCCCGTGGTTGAAGCGAAAACAATAGAGATCATGAGCGAAGCCAAGGCGCCGGAACCGACCGCCGTCGCGATTCTGCCGACCCCCGTGGTCGCCGAATCGGTTGATTCGCAAGAGTTCAGCGCGGCTTTCGATTTCGACGCGTCGCTTTGGTCGAAAAAATATTTCGAGCTCTGGGCGGAGAACGCTCAGGCGTTCCTCGACCTTGCCGAGCAGATCGCCCGGGCGAAGACCTTCGAGGAGGCCGCCGCCCTCCAGTCGCGCTTCGCCGGCGAGCGTTTCGAAGCCTTCCTTCGCCAGTCGAAGGAAGTCATGACGCTCGCGCAGCGCATGGCGACCGTATCGGTCGCGCCGCTGTGCGGCGCGCGCGCAGCGTAACGAACTCGCAGCCTTTTACGGGCGGCGCCCGGCGGTCTCCAGGCCGCCGGCGCCGCCTTTTTTACCTTACAGCGTCGCGACGATCCGCGCGCGCAACTCCGGCGTCGCCTCCGGCATGACGCCGCTCCAGTCGCGGAAGGCCGGCCGCGCCTGATGCATGAGCATGCCAAGTCCGTCGACCGCCGTCGCGCCCATCCGCCGGGCTTCTGCGAGAAGAGGCGTCTCCAGCGGCGCGTAGACGATGTCGGCGACAAGCGCTGTCGCGGGTAGGGCGGCGAGCGACAGATCGAGCGGCTGCTGGCCGACCATGCCCTGGCTTGTCGTATTGACGAGTAGCCCCGCGCCCGCCAGCGCCTCATGCCGCTCCTGCCATGCGCAGGCGCGGACCGGCCCGCCAAAATCGGCGGCGAGCGCCTTCGCGCGTTCCATCGTGCGGTTGAACAGCCTGATTTCCCGCGCGCCCGCCTCGATCAGCCCCGAGACGATGGCGCGCGCGCCGCCGCCGGCGCCGATAACGACGCAGGGCGCGCGCGCGGCGCCCCAATCGGGCGCCGCTTCGCGTAGAGAGGCGATGAAGCCATAGCCGTCGTAATTGCGCCCGATGAGTTCGCCGTCCTGTCCCACGACGACGCAATTGACGGCGCCGATGCGCGCCGCCGCCGGCTCGATACGATCGAGAAAGTTCAGCGCCGCTTCCTTGTGCGGGATGGTGAGATTGCAGCCCGCGAAACACAACGCCGGCAGGGCGCGCAGAGCGGCCTCGAGCTTGCCGGGCTCGATCGCGAGCGGCACATAGACGCCGTCGATCCCGTACTGGCTCATCCAGTAGTTATGGATTTTCGGCGAGCGCGAGTGGGAAATGGGCCAGCCCATTACGCCGGCGAGAAGAAAGCGGTGGTTGTGGGATCGCATCGGGGCCCTCGGTCAGTGATGATCGTATATCGACCGATACAATGGTTGAACATGCCGCGACCATAATTCTTGCTGCGAGGCCGGCCGTTTCGCCAGCCCGGAAGTTCGAGCCGGGGAACGGGTGAGGCGGGTGAGCTTCGGCAAAAGTCGGTTGTCGCTCAGGAACCGTGAGACATTCGTGATCCGATGGAACCTACGGCGTATCAACTTCGCGGGCGAGGGGGATTCTGCGCGGCGATGTCAATACCCAAATCGATCAAAGTCCTCGCGATAAATATTTTCGACGAGGCTCAGAGCGTCTTTCGATAGAGCCAGGTTTTCAGGCGCATCGCCGCTCGACATTTCATGCCCGGGACTTAATGCTAGTTTGGTTCCGGGCATCAGAGCTTCCAGTCTGGCCGTCACGGCGCTCAGCCCATCCTCCAGTTTGAAGACCTCCGCGGAAGGGAGGAGGAAATCGACCATTGGCCGCAGATGGTTGTCATAGACAAAGTTGTTTTTTTGAAAGGCGGCGAGGCTGGAAACCAGCCATTCGTTGAATTCAGTCTCGAGCTTGAAGAAGCGGCGTCTCCACTTGTATTCTGACTTCAGCCTCGAAACCGGATGGCGAACGGTCATGAAAATATAATCCAGTTCTTTCACATTGAAGAGCTGCTCGATCATTTTGCCGTGAAAATGCTGAGGCGAACATGGAAAGACGCCCGGACGAAACTCTCGATCGAGAAAGCCAACGCAGTAGCGCGCAAGGCAAAATTCGATAGTGGTTCCCCCCGCCTTGGGAACATGCACAAAAAGCGCCAACTTACCGTCCATCTTATAGAGCGGCATTACATTTCTCCGTTCACAAAGTCTAACGCTTGTGAAACTACGTCGCAGGGCACGCTGAATTTTTGGATGGGAATAGGGCCCGCCGTATTAGGCGGCGGCGCCAGCACCGGCTTGCCGTCATCGCCGAGAATAAAAATATTTGCCTGTCCCCGAACGAGACCGATTGCTTGCTGGACCATGTTTATCCAGTTGAGCGCAATTACGTGAGTTTTTTGTTGCGCAAAGATGGAATTATGCAGCGCTGAGCCATATTCACCCAGGATGCTCTTGGCTCGGGCAAACATCGAAATTTGCTGCGCCAGCGGCAATTTCTCGGGACACACTTCGGAGTAGCCATAATCTATTGCAATCCGCTTGATTTCCTCCCAATTTTCGAGGTCGCGGAAATTGGCGGCGATGTTCTCCCTCGACACGAGAATCTTGTCAGGCATGACGTCGTTGGCATATAAAGATTGGCATTTATTCGCCAGCTCGTCGAAAAATTTCCTGTGAAAGGGAGTAAGCAAATACATTTTACATTGAGAAGGAATCAGGCAGTTTTTCACCAGCGCTCCCTCTTCACTCAACATCTCCACTATGACCGCATCGGGAATGGCAATGCGGATGAAATCAGCAACGAACCCCGGCTCGGAGTGGCCGAGCAGAATCGGGATTTTCATGCCGTGATCATAGTAATGCTTTACGAGCGCCAGCTTCGGAAAAACCTCAAGTAAGGAGTGCCCATAAATTTTCGAAAGAAAATGACTGATGACGAAGGCATGCTCAAGAACAAGATCTGGCGGCGCAGAGTTGAATTGATCGTGCTTATTTTTCCTGACGGGGTTGCTGAATAATTGCTCCAGGTAGCCGGGGAACTCCTCATCCGGCAAAAATAGGGCGTCCTTCGAATATAGGACGCTGGCCCCGACGACACGTATATTTCTGGCGATCAGCGCTGAAACGCCTCCAAGCCCACTACGATTAAGCCAGAGTTCGTTCTTGAATGGCTCCATGGACCTGGCGTTCAGGACAGAAAAAAAGTGCGTGTGACGATGGGGCTGCGGAGGTTCAAAATCAAAGCGCTGAAAGTCGCCTTGGCAGGAATCAGGCAGTGTCGAGGCGACGTTGCCCGCATTTGTCCTGGGCGCATCGATGCGTCTGATGAGCATCCAGTTTTCTCCGCAGGCGTTGATCGCGTTTCGATCAGCCACATAAGCATGCGCCTCATCCCTTTTGCAACCATCGGCAGTGAAGGGCCTTGCGGATTGTAATCTAATTTTTTCAGCAAGTTATGATTTGAAGGAATTGAATGTCGTTGAGCAGATGCGATGACCGGCGCAAAGTCTGCCGGTCGAAATGGCGCGCTCTAAAAATCGGAGCCGATCGACCTCATCATGACGACAAACGGTTCATGCGTCGCCACAGCCGGTCGACATCTGCTTCAATTATCGCGCCAATGGCGGACAACATCGTGGTCGAATTCGCGCCGACGTCCAACAACGACCATTCTGGCTGGGTTCTGCGGGCTCGCGATGTGAAATAAAACCTCAGCCATTTCGGGAATTCACCGAATTTGCTCTGGGCTGTCATTTCAAACCGAGGCTTTGGCGCAAGCAGAACTCGAAGGTCGTCCCCGTGCGAGGCGACTGCATTGTCATGCGGTCCGATGACCACATCCGCCTCTCGAAGTGTTGTTTTCGGATTGGTTGACGACCCGTAACGCCAGACGCCGAGATCATAGCCCGGCGGAGCGGCTGCTATGCGCGCCCGAATGTCGGGCGCGCCCCGGCTCAGGCCTGCGCGCAAGCTCCGCGCCCTGCTAGCGCGGTGAACAGCGCGTCGTCCTCGTTCACGCCGGCGTTGCCGGTTGTCAGCAGCTTCTCGCCGTAAAAGATCGAATTGGCGCCGGCGACGAGGCAGAGGATCTGCGCCTCGCGAGTCAGGAAGGAACGACCGGCCGACAGGCGCACGCGCGCCTTCGGCATGACGATGCGCGTCGTGGCGATCATGCGCACCAGATCGAGCGGATCGACCTGCTCGCGTTCGGCGAGCGGCGTGCCCTCGACGGCGACAAGCGTATTGATCGGCACGCTTTCGGGATGCGGATCGAAGCCGGCGAGAACCTGCAGCATGCCGGCGCGGTCGCGCACGCTCTCGCCCATGCCGATGATGCCGCCGCAGCACATCTCCAGCCCCGCGCCGCGCACCGCCTTCAGCGTTTCGAGACGGTCCTGATAGGTGCGGGTGGTGATGATGTCGCCGTAGAATTCCGGCCCCGTGTCGAGATTGTGATTGTAGGCGGTGAGCCCCGCCTCGACGAGGCGCCTCGCCTGCGATTCGTCGATCATGCCGAGCGTGACGCAGGCCTCCATGCCGAGTTCGCGCACGCCGCGCACCATGTCGATGACCGCGTCGAAACGCTTGTCCCGGGGAGCCGAGCGCCAAGCGGCGCCCATACAGAAACGATCGGCGCCGGCTTCCTTCGCGGCTCTCGCCGCGTCGAGCACGTCCGATGTCTGCATGAGATCGACGCGGTCGAGCTTGACCTCGCGGTGGTGCGCCGACTGCGGGCAGTAGGAGCAATCCTCCGGGCAGCCGCCGGTCTTGATCGAGAGGAGCGCCGCTTTCTGCACGTCGTTGACGTCATGATAACGGCGGTGGACGGCGTTGGCCTGCGCGACGAGGTCGAGCAGCGGCAGGTCGTGGATCGCGACGATCTCGTCGATGGTCCAGTCGTGGCGGATGTTGAAGTCGGCGGGAGCGTTCATGCCGCAGCTCACTTTCTGTTCTGCGAGCGCGCGGCGAGCTTTCGCTCCGGCGCCGCGGTCTGCGCCTTGGCGTCGGCGCGTCCGCGCAACGCCATATAACCCACATAGAGCAGCGCGCCCACGTCGAAGCCGACGGTCGCCAGCACGAAGGGCGCGGGGGCGAAGGCCGAGCCCGCGCCGATATAATGCACGTAAAGCGCCCAGAACGGATGCAGCGCGAAGCCCGCGACGACGAACCAGGGGGACCCGACAATCGACAGGCCGGCGAGCGTGCCGAAGAAGGCGACGGCGGTCATCTCGAAGCCGATCCAGGTCTCGTAATTCTCCGCGCGGATGGCGAAGCCGACGTAAAGGAAGGAGACAGCGATGAGCGCATAGGCCGCGAGCAGCCCCGGCCGCGTCTTCGACCAGCGCGAAAGGACGGCGAGGCCAATGGCGAACAACAGTCCGAGCCCGGAGAAAAGGGCGATTTCCATAGTGTCGAGCATGACGTGACCGTGTAGACCGCGAGAGCGCGGGTGATTGACGAATTTTGGCCGCGGGTGGTCTATAAGCGGCGGGGCGGTTTGGAACAAGTGCCGACCCCCGCGCCCGGGCGCGGAAGCGCTCCCCCTCCGCGAAGGACTTCGAGGATGCGCCAGCTCAGCTTCCGGACCGATCGCTTCCCGACCGCGCCGGAAATCGCCGGTCAGCCCTGACGTCCGCCGCCGGAGGTCCTCCATTTTTCCGGGCCGCGTCGAAAACCCGCCGCAAGCCTGCTATAGCAGCAAGACGGCGTCTCGGGGGCGCATTCGAATTTCAAGGGTTCAGAGGGATCATGCAGGTCGACGCACAGACGAAGGAAGCGCAGGCAGCCGCAGTTCCGGCTCCGGTTCCGGCCGAAGCCGAGGCCGCGCGCAGCGACGCCTCCCTGATCGAGGACATTCGTCTGCTGGGGCGCCTCCTCGGCGACGCCGTGCGCGAGCACGAGGGGGCCGAGGCGTTCGAGCGCATCGAGACGATCCGCCGGCTGTCGGTCGCCGCCAGCCACAACAAGGACAAGGACGCGGCCGAGAAGCTCGACGCGCTTCTGCGGTCGCTGACCGCCAAGGAGGCCGGCGCCGTCATCCGCGCCTTCAGCTATTTTTCCCATCTCGCCAATATCGCGGAAGACTTGCATCCGCTGCAGCAGCGCGCGCGGGCGCAGGCCGCCGGCGGTGCGCCGACGGGGGGGCCGAGCCTCGCCCGCTCCTTCGCGACATTGCGCAAGGCGGCGGTCGGCGCAGGCAAGATCGCGGCGGCCCTGTCGCGCGGCTGGATTTCGCCCGTGCTCACGGCCCATCCGACCGAAGTGCGCCGCAAGAGCCTGCTCGACGCCGAACGGGCGATCTTCACCCTGCTCGCCGCGCGCGAGAATCTGAAGGGCAAGACCGAGCGCGCGCAGAATGAATTGCAGCTTCGCGCGCGAATCTCGCAGCTCTGGCAGACGGAGCTTCTGCGCGAGTCGCGGCTCACGGTGCGCGATGAAATCGAGAACTCGCTGAGCTATTACCGATCCACCTTCCTGCGCGAAATCCCGAAGCTCTACGGCGAGATCGAGGCGCGGCTCGAAGGTTTGCGCGTGCCGCCCTTCCTGCGCATGGGCGCCTGGGTCGGCGGCGACCGCGACGGCAATCCCAACGTCACGGTCGATTCGCTCACGACCGCGATGCGCATGCAATGCGAGACGGCGCTGCGCTATTATCTCCTCGAGGTCCACGAGCTCGGCGCGGAGCTTTCGATCTCCCGTCGCTACGCCGGCGCGACCCGCGCGCTCGAGGAGCTCGCCGCGCGTTCGGGCGACGACAATCCGCATCGCGACAACGAACCCTATCGCCGCGCGCTGATCGGCGTCTATTCCCGCCTCGCCGGCACGCTGGAAAAACTCACCGGCGGGCAGGCCGTGCGCCACGCGCTCGCGCCCGGCGAGCCTTACGCCAATTCATGGGCTTTCCTCGCCGATCTGGTGACGATCGACGAATCGCTGCGCGTGCATCACAGCGAGGTGATCGCCACGCAACGCCTCGAACCGCTGATCCGCGCGGTGGAGGTTTTCGGATTCCATCTCGCGACGCTCGATCTGCGCCAGAGTTCCGACCGCCACGAAGAGACGCTCACCGAGCTGCTCGCCGTCGCGCGCATCGCCGACGATTACGCCGCTCTCCCGGAGGAGGAAAAACAGCAGCTGCTGATGCAGCTCCTGCGCGACCCGCGGCCCGTGCGCCTGCCGGGAAGGATCTACAGCGAGCGCGCCATGAGCGAACTCGCGATCCTCGAACGCGCGGTCGAGATGCGCCGTCTCTATGGCGACGAGGCGATACGCCATTACATCATCAGCCACACGGAGACGGTCAGCGATCTTCTCGAAGTGCTGCTGCTGCAGAAGGAATGCGGCCTGATGCGCGGCTCGCTCGATCCGCGCGACGCCGATTCCTCGGCCGCCGACCTCATCGTCGTGCCCCTCTTCGAGACGATCGGCGACCTGCGCAACGCCGCCCCGATCATGCGCGACTTCTATGCGCTGCCGGGCATCGCGAAACTCGTCGTCAGCTCCGGCGGCCAGCAGGACATCATGCTCGGCTATTCGGACTCCAACAAGGACGGCGGCATTCTCACGAGCATCTGGGAGCTTTATCGCGCCTCGACCGCGCTCGCGGAATTCTTCTCCTCCATGCCCAACATCACCATGCGGCTGTTCCACGGCCGCGGCGGCACGGTGGGGCGCGGCGGCGGCCCGAGCTACGACGCCATTCTCGCCCAGCCGCCGGGCACAGTGAACGGCCAGATCCGCCTCACCGAACAGGGCGAGGTGATCGCGGCGAAATACGCCAATCCGCAGATCGGCCATGTCAATCTGGAGCTGCTCGTAGCGGCGACTCTGGAGGCCACGCTCCTCTCCCAGCACAAGGCGCCGCCGCCGGAGTTTCTGGAGATCGCGGAAGAACTTTCGCAGGCCGGCATGGCCGCCTATCGCGGGCTCGTCTACGAGACCGACGACTTCGTCGACTATTTCTTCTCCTCGACGCCAATCTCGGAAATCGCCTCGCTCAACATCGGCTCGCGTCCGGCCTCGCGCAAACCCTCGCGCAAGATCGAGGATCTGCGCGCCATTCCGTGGAGCTTCTCATGGGCGCAGGCGCGCGTCGCGCTGCCCGGCTGGTATGGTTTCGGCTCGGCGATCGCGGGCTATCTGAAGACCGACCACAAGGCGCGCCTCGAGCTTTTACGCCGCATGGCCCATGAATGGCCCTTCTTCCGCTCGCTCCTGTCCAACATCGACATGATCCTGTCGAAGACCGACCTCTCGATTGCGCGCCATTACGCCGGGCTCGTCGAGGATCGCGCGCTGGCCGACCGCATCTTCGGCATGATCGAGGCCGAGCATGCGCGCTCCGTCGACGCGCTGGAGAAGATTCTGGGCTCGAAGGAGCGGCTCGCGGACAATCCGGCGCTGGCGCGTTCGATCAAGCACCGTTTCCCCTATATCGCGCCGCTCAACTATCTGCAGGTCGAGCTCATCCGGCGCCATCGCTCCGGCATGACCGACGCCGAGATTCGCGAGGGCATTCTGACGTCGATCAACGGCGTGTCGGCAGGCCTGCGCAATACAGGCTGAGCGCCGATCGACGGCGCGCGCTGTCCTCAAATCGCGGGAATCGCGCGCCGCGCCCCTTCCTCGGGGGCCGGGCGAGACTCGGCGCGGCCGTAATAGGCGCCCTGGAAATAATCCACGCCCCATTCGCGGAGGATTTCGGCGGTCTCTTCGTCCTCGACCCATTCGGCGACCGTCTCAAGTTCGAGATGGCGCGCGAGGTCGATGAGCGTGCGCACGAAGAACCGGTCGTCGGCCGAGGTCGAGATGTTCTGCACAAAGGCGCCGTCGATCTTCACGAGGTCGAAGGCGAGATCGCGCAGATTGCGGAAGGAGGTGTGGCCGGCTCCGAAATCGTCCATCGCCACCTTGACTCCGAGGCGCTTGCAGGAGGCGATGAGATTTCGCGTCGTCTCGAAATCCTCGATCATGCTCGTCTCGGTTATCTCGACGATGAGACGCTGCGCGACGCTGGGATTGATCGTGATCGCGCTCGCGAGGCGATCCGGCCATTCGGGATCGAGAATCGAGGCCATCGAGCAATTGACCGACACGCGCAGATCGGGCTCCGCCGCGAGCCGTTCGAGCGCGAGCTCCATCACGCGCTGGTCGAGAAGGCGGACGAGGCCGGCCTTTTCCGCCACCGGGAGGATCGTGGCCGGCGCGACCATCGAACCATCCGCCAGACGCACGCGCAGCAGCGCCTCATGGAACGCGACCTTGCCGTTCGCGGCGTGCACGATCGGCTGGAAGGCGAGTTCGACACGCCGGTCGTTCAGTGCGGAAACGATGCTGTCGGCGACCTGAAGGGCGCGCAGCCGCGCGTCCTCGCGCGCGAGCGAGGCGGTGTAGGCGACGAAGCGCTTGCCATTGCCCTGGCGGGCGACGTCGAGCGCCTCCTCGGCGTGCTGGAAGAGAATTTGCGGCGCGCGGCCCTCGCGCGGCCCGATGACGCCGCCGATGCGGATCGTCGCCGGGATAGCGCCGGCCGAGGTCTCGAAGGGCGTCTCCTTCACCAGATCGAGCAGGCGGCGGGCGACGGAGAGCGTCTGCTCGGTGTCGCAATTGTCGAGCACCAGCGCGAATTTGTTGCCCGCGTGCCGCGCGACGATGTCGCAGACGCGGACATTCGCCCGCAGTCGCCGCGCAAGGCCCGCGATCACCTCGTCGCCCGCGTCATAGCCATAGGTGCGGTTGAGCGCGAAGAGGTTTTCCAGCGCGACCAGCATGACCGCGAAAGGCTTGCGGTTGCGTTCGCTCTGCGTGAGGAAGCGCTGCACGTGTTCGGAGAGCTGGGCGCGGTTCAGAACGCCGGTCAGCGGATCGATCTGCGAGCCGAGCGCGAGCTTGCGCTCCATTTCATGGCGCTCGGTCACGACGCGCACGACGCCATGGGCGCGCGCCGGCCGTCCGTCCGAATCGGCGAACCAGCGGCCGGTGTCCTCGACCCAGACGGGCTGCGCCGGGCCATGTTCGCGCGGGGGCGCGAGCGCATAGACGACCTGATAGGCGACTCCCTCGCCGGAATCCTTCGCCTCGGACTGCATGACGACGTCATAGCGGGAGGCGACGCTTTCGGTGGCGATCCTTTCGCCGAAAGCGAGTCCCGTCCCGAGATCGCAGGCGGCGATCGGCCCCAGCGCCTCCGCGAGATTGGCGCCCCAGTCGAGCCGGTCCGTCGCAATGTCCCAATGGTAGACGACCTCTCCGATCGACGACAGGATCGCGCGCGCGTCCGGACCGAAGGCGGGCTCGGCCGCAGCCGGCGGCGGGGCGAGCGGCGTCTTGAGGATGGAGGAGGGCGGACGGGAAACGGGGGCCTCTGCGCCGCGATTGGCGATATGCCGCAATTGCATGAGTGCAGAACTTCCAGCGCTTAAGCTTCGGACGCCAGAGCTTCGCCGACAATTGTAAATTCGGCGTTGCGGAAATCTTCAGATCAGCCGGATTCAGCTACGGAGTTTCCGCGAACCGCCGGAGGGTTGCCAAATCCTTTTGTAAAAACAGTTGTCTACATCGGCGCTGGACGATCGTCGAGCGGCGTGCGAAGGACGCGGGACGCAAAAATTCCGGGGATAGAAAAGATGACCCTCTCCGCCCCCTTCAACGACATCGCCCTCGACGAGCTCAAGGCCGGCCTCGCCGACGGCTCGATCCTTCTCGTGGACGTGCGCGAGGCGGAGGAATACGCCGCCGGCCATATCGAGGGCGCGCTGTTCAATCCGCTGTCGAAATTCGATCCCTCGAAACTGCCGGTCGCGGGCGAGGGCCAGAAGGTCGTGATCTATTGCCGCTCCGGCCGCCGGTCGGTGAGCGCCATGGAGCAGGCGCGGCTCGCGGGCCGCCGCGACGCCGACACCCATTTCGGCGGCGGCATACTCGCCTGGCTCAACGCCGGCGAGCCGGTTGTCGAGGGGATGTAGTCAGCCCCACAGCGCCGGGGGCGGCGGCATCAGGGTCGAGCCTTCATAGGCAAGGCCGGGCTCCCGATCTTTTGCAAGCAGCAGCGGCCCGTCGAGGTCGACGAATTCCGCCATCTGCCCGATGAGCGTCGCCGGGGCCATGGCGAGCGACGTGCCCACCATGCAGCCCGCCATGATGGCGAAGCCCTGCGCCTGCGCCGCCTGCGCCATGGCCAGCGCCTCGGTCAGGCCGCCGGTCTTGTCGAGCTTGATGTTGACCGCGTCGTAGCGTCCCCTGAGGCCGGCGAGCGAAGCGGTCTCATGGGCGCTTTCGTCTGCGCAGATCGGAATCGGGTGGGCGATTTTCGCGAGCATTTCGTCCCGGCCGGCCGGCAGCGGCTGCTCGACCAGCGCCACGCCGAATCGGGCGCAGGCGTCCAGCTGGGCGACGAGCGAGTCCTCGCTCCACGCCTCGTTGGCGTCGACAATGAGCCGGGCGTGCGGCGCGCCCTCGCGCACGGCGGCGAGCCGGGCGTCGTCGCCTTCGCCGGCGAGTTTCACCTTCAGCAGCGGCCGGTCGGCGGCCATCAGGGCCGCGGCGCGCATTTCCTCGGGCGTCCCGACCGAGAGCGTATAGGCGGTGACGAGGGGAACAAGGCGCGCGAAGCCCGCCGCCGCATGGGCGCGCCGGCCGCCGGCCTTGGCCTCGAGATCCCACATGGCGCAATCGACCGCGTTGCGCGCGGCGCCGGCGGGCAAAAGACTTTGCAGCGCTGCGCGATCGGCCCCCGCCTCGATTTCGGCGCGCGCGCTTTCGATCGCGGCGCAGACGCTCTCGACGCTTTCTCCATAGCGCGCATAGGGCACGCATTCGCCGCGCCCGATCTGGCCGCCGGCGCGCAGCGTCGCGGTTACGACGCGCGCCTCGGTCTTGGCGCCACGGGAAATCACGAATCGGCCCGCAATTGGAAACGCCTCGACGGCGAGCGTCAGCTCGATACGCAAGTTTTTGCTCCGATTACAATCATTTCGTCAGGTTCTTGCGCTCGCAATGTGCGCGGACGCGCTTGCTGACCGCAATTCACGAAGTTAAGACATTTTGCAAGACATTACGAAACGAGCTCGCATGACCGTCGACGCCGTTCATCATCCTCCCGACGTCGTGATTGCAAACGGCGGCGAGCGTCTGGCGCTTTCGGGCGACTGGATCCTTATCGCTTCGCGCCGGCTCGAGCAGAAGGCGCAGCAGCTCGTCGACGAGGGCGGGCGCGTGAAATTCGTCACGATCGATCTCTCCGGCGTCGAGAAGCTCGACACCGCCGGCGCATGGCTCATCAACCGCGCGCGGCATGAGCTCGCGCACGCCGATGTCGGCGTAGCGCTCGCGCACGCGCGGCCCGAGCATCACACCATGCTCGAGGAAGCGGCGTTCCGGGAATTCGAGAAACCGCCGCGCCGGCGCTTCAACGCGATTGTCGATCTTCTCGCCGATCTCGGCGCTTCTGTCGTCGACGCGCTTCGCGAGTTCTATCGCGGCGTCGCCTTTCTCGGCGAATTCATCGCGGCGATGGCTTATGTCGCCACCCACCCGGGGCATTTTCGCTTCACGTCGCTCGTCTTTCACATGGAGACGATCGGCTTTCGCAGCGCGCCGATCATCGTTCTCATCAATCTGCTGGTCGGCGCCATCGTCGCGCAGCAGGGCATCTTCCAGCTGCTGAAATTCGGGGCGTCCAGCTACACCGTCAGCCTCATCGGCATTCTGGTGCTGCGCGAACTGGGCGTATTGCTCACCTCCATCATGATCGCGGGACGTTCGGGCTCGGCGATCACCGCCGAAATCGGCTCGATGAAAATGCGCGAGGAGATCGACGCGCTGCGCGTCATGGGCCTCTCGCCGATCGAGGTGCTGATCGCGCCGCGCGTGCTGGCGCTGATCGTCTCGCTGCCGATTCTCACCTTCATCGCCGACATGGCGGCGCTGTTTGGCGGCCTGCTGGTGTCGTGGAGCTACGGCGGAATCAGCCCGGCGGCCTTCCTGTCGCTGCTGAAGGAGGCGATCGCCCTTCACACATTCCTCGTCGGAATGATCAAGGCCCCTTTCATGGCGTTGGTCATCGGCCTGATCGCGGCGATGGATGGTCTGGAGACGAAGGGCTCCGCGGAATCGCTGGGCCGACAGGTGACGTCGTCGGTGGTCAAGTCGATCTTCATGGTGATCGTGCTCGACGGACTCTTCGCCATATTTTTTGCGTCGATCGACTATTGAGCGAGCCGATGACGAACCTCTCCGCAAACACACGGGACGCGCTGCAGACGGCGACGAGCGGCGTCATCATCAGCGTGCGCGATCTCGTCGTGGGCTTCGGCGAAAAACTCGTCATGAATGGCCTGAACCTCGACGTCTATCGCGGCGAGGTGCTGGGTTTCGTGGGCGGCTCGGGTCAGGGCAAATCCGTGCTGATGCGCGCGATCCTCGGCCTCGTGCCGACGCGCGCGGGCTCGATCCGCATCTTTGGTCAGAACCGGGACGCATTGCCGCCCGCGGCGCGACGGGCGCTGGAGCAGCGCTGGGGCGTGCTGTTTCAGAATGGCGCGCTGTTCTCCGGCCTGACCGTGAAACAGAACATCCAGATGCCGATGCGCGAGACGCGCGACCTTTCGCCCCGGCTGATGGACGAGCTCGCCATGCTCAAGATCGAGCTCGTCGGTCTCAAGCCGGACGCCGCCGACAAATTTCCGTCGGAATTGTCGGGCGGCATGGTGAAGCGCGCCGCGCTGGCGCGCGCGCTGGCGCTGGACCCGGAACTCGTCTTTCTGGACGAGCCGACCTCGGGCCTCGACCCGATCGGGGCCGCAGAGTTCGACGACCTCATCGCGACGCTGCAGCAGACGCTCGGGCTGACGGTCTTCATGGTGACGCATGATCTCGACAGCCTTTACTCCATCTGCGACAGGGTCGCGGCGCTGGCCGAAGGGCGAGTGATCGCCGCCGGTCCGCTGCCGAGCCTGCTCGCATCCGACCATCCCTGGCTGCGCGCCTATTTCCACGGCGTTCGCGGCGGAAGACTGACCGCCACGATCGCCGACCAAGAGGACGAAGAATGGAAACCCGCGCCAATTACGCCCTGATCGGCGCCTTCACGCTGGCGATCGCCTTCGCGGCCTTCGGCTTCGTCTACTGGTTCTCCGGCCCGAGCCAGATCGGCCGGCAGGAGACCTATCAGATCGTCTTCTCGGGCGCGGTGTCAGGTCTGACCCGCGGCTCGGGCGTTCTGTTCAACGGCGTCAAGGTCGGCGAGGTGACGCATCTCGCCATATCGGAGAGCGATCCGAGCAAGGTCGACGTCGAGGTCAAGATCGACAACAGGACGCCGGTCAAGACCGATACGCGCGCGCGCCTGGAAACCCGCGGCTTCACCGGCGTCGCCGACGTGCTGCTCGTCGGCGGAACGCCCCGCGCGCCCAAGCTCGTCGCGCAACCGGGCCAGCGCTATCCGCAGATTCAGGCCGAACGCTCGGAAATCCAGAATCTGCTCGGCAATGTGCAGCATCTCTCGACGAAAGCCGCCGAAGTTCTGGTGAAGCTCGACAAACTCCTCGACCAGAACAGCGACTCGATCACCGCGACGTTGAAGAACGCCGAGACCTTCACCAAGACGCTCGCCGATAATTCGAGCGCGGTGACGGCCTTCATGCGCGACGCCGCCGACGTCGCCCATTCGCTGAAGCCCGTTGCGGCGCGGCTCGACAAGGTGCTCGCGGCCGGAGAGGCGAGGCTCAAGGCGATCGATCCGCGCAAGATCAAGGAGATTACCGGCAACATCGCCGGCGCTTCCGCCAACATCAACAAATTCTCAGCCACGGGCCTGCGCCAGTACGAGGCGCTCGCCGTCGACGGCCGCAAGGCTGTCGACACGCTCGACCGGACCCTGCGTTCGATCGAGAAGGACCCGTCGCAATTCATCTTCGGTCCGTCTCAGACCGTGCCGGAGTATCAGGGGCGATAAGGCGTCTTCAAGTCTTTGGGCGAATTGGATAATAGGACCATGGCGCGCCGAAATGGCCCGCATGTGAAGACGGGGCGACGGGGCGGCATGGAGATCGAGGGGTTCAGCACGGCGCGCGGCGGTGCGGTGGGGGCGCTGGTCCTCTTTGCGCTTGCGCTTGCCGGCTGCGCCCAGCCCCCCCGCCAGACATTCGATCTCGCCGGCGCGGTTTCGGCTGCGCGGGCCGCGCCGCTCAGGTCGGGCCCCGCGCTGATCGTGCGGGAGCCGGCCGCCGTCCAGCCGACAGGCTCCGACAGGGTCGTCGTGCGGGACGTGGACGGCAGCGTGTCGGTTCTGCCGGGCGTGCAATGGTCGGAGCGCCTGCCGCGGCTTTTCCAGAACCGCCTGATCGAGGCCATGCAGCGCGCCGGCGTCCCCGCCGGGCAGATCAGCCTCGGCGCGACAGCCGCGCTTGCGACCGATATCCGCCGGTTCGAGATCGACGTCGCGCGCAGCATCGCCGTCGTCGAGATCGAGGCGAGGCTCGTCAGCGAGTCGAACGGCGCGACCCGGGCGGCCCAGCTCTTCACCGCCGAGGCGCCGGCGCCCGAGCACACCGGCGCTCCCGCCGTCCATGCGCTCGGCGAGGCGTCGGCGACTGTGGCGGCGCGAATTGCAGTCTGGGCGCGAGGGAGGATGTAACTACTTCCGAACCACCCCCTTGCATTCGAAAATATTCAGACAGGCGAGAAAAGTTCCCTTCCCGGACGCCCTCTCGGCGGCGGCCTGCCAGTCATCTGCTTCCTGCGCGGACAATACGCCCGCCGCGACGCAATTCTTCTTCAATCTGGGCAGATCGAAAACGACGTTCGCGTCGTCGAGTCGCGTCAGGACGAGCGCCCGCGCGCGCCAGCGGATTTCCTCGACGCCGGATTTTTCGAACAGCTGGCCGATTTCCCGCCCCATATGGGGGTTGGCGATCGATTCCAGCCATTTTCCCGCCATCCTCGCGCCGGCCTCGTCGTCGCCGTTGAATAAAAAGAAGGTTCCCCAATCCGGCTCCGAAGCGACGATCCGGCCGCCCGACCGGGTCACGCGAATCATTTCTTCGATCGCGGCGAGGGGGGACGTCATGTGCTGAAGCGACCGATCGATTCTCGCGGCGTGGAAACTATCGTCCGGAAAGGACAGGCGGACCGCGTCGCCGCTGAAAAAGCTGGCGTTGGGCAGATGGGCGGCCCTCGATCTCGCGACGCCGAGAAAACTTTCGCTCCTGTCGACGCCGACAAATTCCGCCTGCGGAAAAAGTTTAGCCATTTCGATGACGTCGAAGCCCACGCCACAGGCGACATCCAGGATTCGCTTTTTCCCCGTTATCTCGAGCGCGTCCCATGTATTGGCCTTGTAGGCCCTGAAGAACGGCAATCCATTCATGAAATCGAGACAGTGCAGGAGATCGGCCTGCATGGGGCCGTCCGCGTCGCGGAATGCAACTGCGACATCGCTCATCAGGTTCGCCTCAACTTTTTCGCAAAACGTCGACCTGAGCGCTTGATAGCATTGCACAGGGAATCGCGCCCGTCCGCAGCTCCTCCCCGGGGATTCGTCGGGCGCCGCCGCCGCGATTGCACGCAAGTTGCGCAAGGGGCTAGCGCGGCAAACGGCCGGATGCTAATCGAACGGCAAAGCATCGAGCTGTGTCCGACGCGGCCGAACGGCGGGCAAGGCTGCGTCGGGGCTATGAAAAATCGGCTTGGCCCGGCGCGGCCGGCGATCTCACAGGGAAGAGACAGGCGTCATGGTGAAAATGAACTTCCACGACACAGTGGCCCGCTACGGTGCCGAACCGGGCGGCGGCGCGCCGACCAAGGTGAAGATCACCTTCGTCGATTCCCAGGGTCAGGCGCGCACGGTGGAGGGCGAAGTGGGCTCCACTGTGATGGAGACCGCGCGCCGCAACGACATTCCCGAGATCGCCGCAGAATGCGGCGGCGCCTGCGCCTGCGCCACCTGCCATGTCTATGTCGACGAAAACTGGACGGAAAAGGCCGGCAAGCCGTCGCAGATGGAAGAGGATATGCTCGACTTCGCCTTCGACGTGAAGCCGAACTCCCGCCTGTGCTGCCAGATCACGGTCCGTCCCGAGCTTGACGGCCTCGTGGTGACCACTCCCGCCCAGCAGGGCTGACGCTCCGGCTGCGGCGCAAACCCGCCGCAGCGGATTCGTGTTGCATCGCCCGACAAATGCTATAGACGAACCTTGCGCGGCGGATCGAGCATCCGCCGGTCGGCCGGTTGCGCCCGCGATAGCAAACGTCTGCGCCCCCGATCCCTCGCGACGGTTCGTGATTGATTCCCCGACCGACCGGCGCGGCGCGGCGCTGTCCGCCCATTGAGAAAGTCGTTAAGGATCTCGCCATGAACCAGCTCAACGAAGCCGCGATCGAAACCGATGTCGTCATCGTCGGCGCCGGCCCGGCCGGCCTTTTCGCGGTGTTCGAACTGGGACTGCTCGACATCAGGTCGCATGTCATCGATATTCTGCCGCGCGCCGGCGGACAGTGCTCGGAGCTCTATCCCGAGAAGCCGATCTACGACATTCCCGGCCTGCCGATCGTCACCGGCCAGGAGCTGACCGACAATCTCCTCAAGCAGATCGAACCCTTCCATCCGACCTTCCATTTCAACGAAATGGTCGAGACGCTGACGTCGCTCGGCACGGCGGAGAAGCCCTCCTTCCGCGTCACCACCGACGCGGGCAAGGTTTTTCACGCCAAGGTCGTGATCGTCGCGGCCGGGGGCGGCTCCTTCCAGCCCAAGAAGCCCCCGATCCCGAACATCGAGAGCTATGAGGGCAAGTCGGTCTTCTACGCCGTGCGCCGGATGGAGGATTTCCGCGACAGGGACGTCGTGATCGTCGGCGGCGGCGATTCGGCGCTCGACTGGACGCTGAACCTTCAGCCCGTGGCGAAGAGCCTCACCCTCGTCCATCGCCGCGACGCCTTCCGCGCCGCGCCGCATTCGGTGTCGGCGATGCAGGAGCTGGTGGCGGCCGGCAAGATCAGCTTCAGGCTCGGTCAGATCACGGCGGTCGAGGGCGCCGACGGCGAGATGACCCATGCGACGCTGAAGGGCAACGACGGCGCCGAGGAGAAGCTCTCCTGCGAGCGGCTGATGCCCTTCTTCGGCCTCACCATGAAGCTCGGCCCCGTCGCCGACTGGGGGCTCAATCTCAACGAGAATCTCATCCCGGTCGATACGGAGAAGTTCGAGACCAGCCACCCGGGCATCTTCGCGGTCGGCGACATCAATTATTATCCGGGCAAGCTGAAGCTCATTCTCTCGGGGTTCCACGAGGGCGCGCTCGCGGCGCAGAAGGCGCATCGCTACATCTATCCCGAGAAGAAGCTTTTGTTCCAGTACACGACCTCTTCCACCAATTTGCAGAAGAAGCTCGGCGTCTCCTGAGCGTGAAGGTCGCGGTCCGGGCGCTGGAGGTTTCGGGCGTTGCGCCCGAAGAGTGGCCGGCGCTCGCCGCGATGCTGGACGAGGACGAGCGCGCGCGGGCCGCGCGCTTTCATTTCGAAGACGACCGGCGATCTTATGTCGCCGCCCACGCCCTGCTGCGCGCGGAACTCTCGAAACGCGCGGACCGGCCTCCGCAGGACTGGCGCTTCGCCGCGGCGGCCCGGGGCAAGCCCTATCTCGTCGATCCGCCGCGCGATCTGCGCTTCAGCCTGACGCATACGCGCGGCATGGCGGCCGTGGCGGTCACGGAGGGCCTCGAGATCGGCGTCGATGCGGAGTCGGCGGACCGTCGCGCCGACAACATGAAAGTCGCCGAACGCTTCTTCTCGCCCGAGGAGGTCGCGCTGCTCCGCGCCCTGGACGGCGACGCGCGCCGCGAGGCGTTTTTCGCGATCTGGACGCTGAAAGAGGCGGTCGTGAAGGCGACCGGCCAGGGGCTCGTGCGGGCGCTGGACAGTTTCGCCGTGGCGTTCGATCCGCCGCGCGTCACGATGCGCGACGGCTCGGCGCAAAATTGGAGCGCCGCGCATTGGCGGCGGGGATTGTTTCATTTCGCGGTTGCGGCGCAATGCGTCGATGCGAAGGCGACCTTCGAAGAACGGGACGCCGCCGCTCTTTTGCGCCACGCGGATTGAAGTGGTTCCGACGGGCGATAGTTACCGAGAGGTTTCGTAACGCCGGAGATGCGGCATGGACGAAGATTTTTTCAACATGGCCGTGCGCAAGTTTCTCAAGGAAGTCGGCGTCACCTCGCAGCGGGAAATCGAGCGCGTGGTGCGTGAACACGACATACCCGGCGGCAAGCTGAAATTGCGCATGACGCTGCAGGCCGATGGCACGCCGCTGCGGCATATCGTCGAGACGGAAATCGACGTAAGGTGAGGCGCTCGGCGGCTCGGCGGTTTTCCTTGCGTTCCGTCGCCCTTCAGGTGTATAAGGCCCCAAATTCCATCTCATAAACGATCATTCTCGGGTGATCGCCGATTGAGAGTGGGCCCCTCGGGGACCCGCTCTTTTTTGTTTGGCGGACCCGAAAGCGCAGGACCAGGGCTTGACGCAGAACGACGCCGCAAACATCGACGCCCCGCTGGACGAGCCGCGTCTCGTCTCCGAGACGGGCGTCGCCGCGCGCGTGGCGCATCTCGCCGAGCCGGTGCTGGCGCAGCTCGGCTTCCGTCTCGTTCGCGTGCGGCTCTTGCAGCAGAACGGCCAGACCCTTCAGATCATGGCGGAGCGGCCCGACGGAACCATGACCATCGACGATTGCGAGGCGGCGAGCCAGGCGTTGTCGCCGGAACTCGATGTCGCCGACGTCATCGCCAATGAATATCGCCTCGAAATCTCGTCGCCGGGGGTCGATCGGCCGCTGGTGCGCGTCTCAGATTTCGCCCGCGCCGTCGGGCATGAGGCGCGGATAGAGCTGACCCATCCGGTCGAATCGGGCCGCAAGCGCTTTCGCGGCGTTATTCAGGCGGTCGAAGGCGAAGGCCGCAACGCGAAACTGACTCTGGAGCGCCTCGACGCGCGTTCCGACGAAGAGAAAACCGTTGTCCTGCCGCTCGCCGATCTCGACGAGGGCAAGCTGATGCTGACCGAGGCGCTGATCCGCGAGTCGCTGCGCGCCGGCAAGCTCCAGCAGGCGGCCGGTGAAGAAGAAGACGCGGCGGACGAGGACGAGCGCCCCCGCCGCGGACCGGGCCGTTTCCGCGGCCCGAACAGGCAAAAGCCTAAACCGCTGGTTCCCGCCGGCGTGCAAACGCAATTCAAAAAGGGCGGCGGGCCGACAAAACCCCGCGCGACCCGCTCCGAGGGAGACTGACCCATGGCCGTCAGCGCCAACCGACTTGAAATTCTGCAGATCGCCGACGCGGTCGCGCGCGAAAAGTCGATCGATCGCAGCATCGTGATTGCCTCGATGGAGGACGCGCTGCAGAAGGCGGCGCGCTCACGCTACGGGCAGGAGACCGAGGTTCGCGCCGAGATCAATCCCCGCACGGGCGAAGTGCGCTTCTCCCGCCTGCTCGAGGTGGTCGACAAGGTCGAGAACGACGCGACGCAGATTGCGATCGAGGACGCGCGCAAGCGCAACCCGGCGGCGCAGGCCGGCGACTGGATTTCCGAGACGCTGCCGCCCTTCGATTTCGGGCGCATCGCCGCGCAGTCCGCCAAGCAGATCATCGTGCAGAAGGTGCGCGAGGCCGAGCGCGACCGCCAGTACGAGGAATTCAAGGACCGCATCGGCGAGATCGTCAACGGCGTCGTCAAGCGCGTCGAATATGGCAATGTGATCATCGATCTCGGCCGCGGCGAAGGCGTGATCCGCCGCGACGAGATGATCCCGCGCGAAATGTTTCGCCCCGGCGACCGCGCGCGCGCTTACGTCTACGACGTTCGCCGCGAGCAGCGCGGGCCGCAGATCTTCCTGTCGCGCACCCATCCGCAATTCATGGCGAAACTGTTCAAGCAGGAAGTGCCGGAGATCTACGACGGCGTGATCGAGGTGAAGTCGGTCGCCCGCGACCCGGGCTCGCGCGCCAAGATCGCCGTCGTTTCGCGCGATTCGTCGATCGATCCTGTCGGCGCCTGCGTCGGCATGCGCGGTTCGCGCGTGCAGGCGGTGGTGCAGGAGCTTCAGGGCGAGCGCATCGACATCATTCCGTGGTCGGTGGACGCCGCGACCTTCATCGTCAATGCGCTGCAGCCGGCCGAAGTGGTGAAGGTGGTGCTCGACGAGGACTCCTCGCGCATCGAGGTCGTCGTGCCGGACGACCAGCTGTCGCTCGCCATCGGCCGCCGCGGCCAGAATGTGCGCCTCGCCTCGCAGCTTACCGGCTGGGATATCGACATACTGACCGAGGCCGAGGAGTCCGAGCGCCGGCAGAAGGAATTTGTCGAGCGCACCAACACTTTCATGACGGCGATCGACGTCGACGAAGTGGTCGGCCGCCTGCTGGCGTCGGAAGGTTTCCGCTCCGTCGAGGACCTCGCCTATGTGGAGCTCAGCGAGCTCGCGTCGATCGAAGGCTTCGACGAGGACACGGCGACCGAGATCCAGAACCGCGCGCGCGCCTATCTCGACAAGCTCGAGGCCGAAAACGAAGCCCGCCGCGTCGAACTCGGCGTCTCCGACGAATTGCGCGAGATCGACGGCATGACCACCGCGATGATGGTCAGGCTCGGCGAGAACGACGTGAAGACGATGGAGGACTTCGCCGGCTGCGTGCCGGACGACCTCGTCGGCTGGAGCGAGAAGAAGGACGGCGAGACCACGAAGCACGAAGGCTTCTTCGAGGGTATCGAACTCTCGCGCGAAGAGGCCGAGGCGATGATCATGGCCGCCCGCGTGCGCGTCGGCTGGATCGAGAAACCGGCGCCCGAGGCTGAGACCGAGGCGGCCGTGGAGGGCGAAGAGCAGCATTGATCGACAGGGCGACCAGAGAAGAAGAGGCGGAAGGTTCCGAGCGGACCTGCATCGTCACGCGGCGCAAGGCGTCGCCGGAGACGATGATCCGCTTCGTGCGCGGACCGGACGGCGTGATTGCGCCGGACATTCGCGCGCGCCTTCCGGGCCGCGGCGTCTGGGTCGGCGCGCGCGCCGATCTGGTCGCGCAGGCGGCGAAGAAAAGCCTTTTCTCGCGCGGGCTGAAGGAAAAGGTCGAGGCCCCGCCGCAGCTCGCCCAGGACGTCGATCGCCTGCTCGAGGCCGATTGCCTGCAAATGCTGGCCCTCGCCAACAAGGCGGGCGCGGTCGTGACGGGCTTCAACAAGGTCGCCGACGCGCTGGCCAGGCGCGGAACGGCGGCGCTGATCGAAGCCAGCGACGGCGGGATGGACGGCAAGCGCAAGCTGCGGCAAAACGCGCGGCGCGCCGGCGATCCCGATGGGTCACAAGGGGCGGGAGGGCCGCCGGTCGTCGGCTTATTTACGTCGAGCCAATTGGATTTGGCTTTGGGACGCACAAATGTGATACATGCAGCGCTTGGCGCGGGTGGGCCGGCGGAGAGCTTTCTTGCGCGATGCCGTCGTTTGGCGGCTTACCGGGGCGTTGGACTCGACGGCGCGCCGGAAAACGCGCCGATCGCGCGGGATGAGTTGACGGGCGCTGGCGAGCGGCCGGACGAGGAACTGGAATTTATCGGGCTGGAAAAGGCCCAGGATCGGAAGCCGGATGAGTGAGAGCGAGAATAGCGGCGACAAGACTTTGACCGTCGCTCCGTCGAAGACGTTGCATCTGAAGCAGCGGCCGGCCGGAGAACAGGGCATGGTGCGCCAGAGCTTCTCCCATGGCCGCTCGAAAGTGGTCGTGGTCGAGAAGGTGAAGCGGCGCGCGCCCGGAAGCGGCGAGCCCCCTGCAAAGCCGGCGACGCCGGCTGCGCCGGCCGCGGCCGCCCCTGCGGCGCCGCCGCCGAGGCAGGAGAGTTCACGTCCGGCGCCCGCGCAAAGGTCCGGATCCGGCGTCGTGCTGCGCGCGCTGACGGATGAGGAGCGCGAGGCCCGCGCCCGCGCGCTGGTCGGCGCCCGCTCCCGCGAGGAGGAAGACCGTCGCCGCGCCGAGGCCGAGGCCAAGGCTCGCGCGGAGCGGGAGGAGCGCGAGCGCGCCGAACGCGCCGCCGCCGACGCCCGCAAGCGCGAGGAGGAAGAACGCCTCGCCCGCGAGGCCGAGTCAAAGCGCAAGTCCGAAGAGGAAGCGCGCCGTCGTCTGCCCGGCGAGGCCGCGGCCGCGCCGGCGGCTCCCGCCGCGCCCAGAGCGCCCGCAGCCGCTGCGCCCCGCGCGCCCTCTTCCGCCGCGCCGTCGCCCCGCGCCGCGACGGGCGAAACGCCCGTCAAGCGCCCGCCCGTGCGCACCATCGGCGGCTTTGCGCCGCCGACGCCCCCGCGTCCCGCGCCTTCTCGTGGCGGCGCCATGAAGGATCGCGGCCGACTGACGGTCGCCACCGCCACGGCGGGAACGGACGAAGAGCGCACGCGCTCCGTGGCCTCCTTCAAGCGCCGTCAGCAGCGCCTGTTCCGCGGCCAGGTGGAGCAGAAGGAAAAAATTTCGCGCGAAGTCGTGCTGCCGGAGACGATCACGATTCAGGAGCTCGCCAACCGCATGTCGGAGCGTGCGGTGGACGTGATCCGCCTGCTGATGAAGCAGGGCGAAATGCACAAGATCAACGACGTGATCGACGCCGACACCGCGCAGCTCGTGGCCGAGGAAATGGGCCACACGGTCAAGCGCGTCGCCGAGTCCGACGTCGAGGAGGGCCTGTTCGACACGCCGGACGTCGAGGGCGACCTCGTATCGCGTCCCCCGGTCGTCACGATCATGGGCCACGTCGACCACGGCAAGACCTCGCTGCTCGACGCCATTCGACAGGCCAATGTCGTGTCGGGCGAGGCTGGCGGCATCACCCAGCATATCGGCGCCTATCAGGTGACGGCGCCCAATGGTCATCCCGTGACCTTCATCGACACGCCCGGCCACGCGGCCTTCACCGCGATGCGCGCCCGCGGCGCCAAGGTGACGGACATCGTCGTCCTGGTTGTCGCGGCCGACGACGGCGTGATGCCCCAGACGGTCGAGGCGATCCATCATGCGCGCGCCGCGCAGGTGCCGCTGATCGTCGCGATCAACAAGATCGACAAGCCGGACGCCAAACCCGAACGTGTGCGCACCGAACTGCTGCAGCACGAGGTGCAGGTCGAAAGCATGGGCGGCGAGACGCTCGAAGTCGAAGTCTCGGCCAAGCAGAAGCTCAATCTCGACAGGCTGCTCGAGGCCATCGCCCTGCAGGCCGAGGTGCTCGACCTCAAGGCCAACGCCGACCGGCCGGCCGAAGGCACGGTCATCGAGGCGCGGCTCGACAAGGGCCGCGGCCCGGTCGCGACGATGCTCGTCCAGCGCGGCACGCTGCGGGTTGGCGACATCATCGTCGCCGGCACGCAATGGGGCCGCGTCCGCGCGCTGCTCGACGATAAGGGCGCGACGCGCCCGGAGGCGGGGCCAAGCTTCCCGGTCGAGATTCTGGGCTTCAACGGCACGCCCGAGGCCGGCGACCGCGTCGCGGTGGTCGAGTCCGAAGCCCGCGCCCGCGAGATCACGGAATATCGTGAGCGCCTGAAGCGCGACAAGCTGGCCGCCCGCGGCGGCACGGCGCGCGGCTCGCTCTCGGACATGATGAGCCAGCTCAAGGCGGCGGGCCGCAAGGAGTTCCCGCTCGTCATCAAGGGCGACGTGCAGGGATCGGTTGAAGCGATTGTGGCTGCGCTGGAGAAGCTCGGCACGGACGAGGTCGGGGCGCGCGTGGTGCACGCCGGCGTCGGCGGCATTTCGGAGTCCGACATCTCGCTCGCGGAAGCCTCGGGCGCCGCCGTCATCGGCTTCAACGTGCGCGCCCACAAGGAAGCGCGCGAGGCGGCCGAACGCGCGGGCATCGAGATCCGCTACTACAACATCATCTACAATCTCGTGGATGACGTTAAGGCGGCGATGTCCGGGCTGCTTGCGCCGACTCTTCGCGAGACGATGCTCGGCAACGCCCAGATCCTCGAGGTCTTCGACATTTCCAAGGTCGGCAAGGTCGCGGGCTGCCGCGTCACCGACGGCAATGTCGAGCGCGGCGCCAATGTCCGCCTCATCCGCGACAATGTCGTCGTCCACGAAGGCAAGCTTTCGACGCTCAAGCGCTTCAAGGACGAGGTCAAGGAGGTCACCGCCGGCCAGGAATGCGGCATGGCCTTCGAGAACTATCAGGACATGCGTCCGGGCGACGTGATCGAATGTTACCGCGTCGAGGAGATCAAGCGGACGCTGTGAGGCCGGGGGTTCGCCCCTTCACTCTCCGTCCCCCGCTCGCGCGGGCGAGGGAACGCTAACGAACGAGATTAGCGCAGTTCGTCATGACGCCCCCGATTTGCCCCCTCTCCCGCAACGCGGGGGAGGGCCGGGGAGGGGTCGTCGAGAATCGGTTCGTCCGAGGAATTAATGGCCCGATCCCATCACTCTCACGGCGCCGAGCCGTCGCAGCGCATGCTGCGCGTCGCGGAACTCGTGCGTCACGCCTTCGCGCAGCTCCTGTCGCGCGGAGAAATCAGCGATCCCGTGCTTGAAAAGCATGTGGTCACCGTATCGCGCGTGAAGATGAGTCCCGACCTCAAGCTCGCGACGATCTATGTCATGCCGCTCGGCGGCAAGGACGAGCCCGAGGTGATCTCCGCCCTCGACCGCCACAAGCGGTTCCTGCGCGGGGAAATCGCCCATGAGGTCAATCTCAAATTCGCCCCCGAGATTCGCTTCCGCATCGACGACAGTTTCGACGCGGTCTCGCGCATCGACGCGATCCTGAACTCCGAGCGCGTGAAACGCGATCTCGCAACCGACGACGACGACACGCAAGAGAGCGGCGCCGCCTGATGAAACAACAGAAAAGATCGAATCGCGCCGTCGTCGACGGATGGGTGGTGCTCGACAAATCCGTCGGCATGACCTCCACGCAGGCGGTGTCGCGCCTCAAGCGCGTCTACAACGCCCAGAAGGCCGGTCACGCCGGGACGCTCGACCCGCTCGCCTCCGGCATACTTCCCATCGCCTTCGGCGAGGCGACCAAGACCGTGCCTTTCGTGCAGGACGGCGAAAAGGCCTATCGCTTCACCGTGCGCTGGGGCGCGGAGACAAACACCGACGATTCCGACGGCGAAATCACGCGCACGAGCGAGGCCCGCCCCGAGCGCGCCGCCATCGAAGCGTTGCTGCCGCAGTTCATCGGCGACATCCTGCAGACGCCGCCGCAATTCTCCGCGATCAAGATCGCGGGCGAGCGCGCCTACGACCTCGCGCGCGAGGGCGAGCAGGTGGAGCTGAAAGCCCGCGCGGTGACGATCCATTCGCTGACGATAGAGGCGGCGACGCCGGACGAAACAGTTTTCTTCATGGAATGCGGCAAGGGCGCCTATGTGCGCGCCATCGCCCGCGATCTCGGGCGGCTCCTCGGTTGCTACGGGCATGTCACGGCGCTGCGCCGGACGCGCGTCGGGCCGTTCGTCGAGGAAGACTCCTACACGCTCGACGAGATCGAGAACCAGAACATGGCGGGCGAGGCGCTGCTCTCCGTCGAGGCGGGCCTTTCCGAGCTTCCCTGCGTCATCGTCGACCGCGACACGGCGGCGCGGCTGCGGCGCGGCGGATCGGTCATCCTTCGCGGCCGCGACGCGCCGCATGAGGGCGTGGTCTATGCGGCCTGCGGCGGCGTGCCGGTGGCTTTCGGCGAGATCGTCGAAGGCGCGCTGGCGCCCGCGCGCGTCTTCAACCTGCCCTTCTGAATTTTTAAAGCCCGCGCATTATCATGACGCGGCGCGAACGATTCGCGCCGCGCAGCATTGTTCGCCGGACGCTCGATGAACCGCCCGCCCAGGATTCTCGTTTTCGACTCAGGCCTCGGCGGTCTCACCGTCTTCGCCGAGATCGTCAAGATCCGTCCGGGCGCGGATTATGTCTATTGCGCCGACGACGCCGGCTTTCCCTATGGCTCGTGGAAGGAGCCCGAACTCGTCGATCGCGTGATGAAGGTGATGGAGCGCCTCATCGCCGAACATGCGCCCGACATGGTCGTCATCGCCTGCAACACGGCCTCGACTCTGGTGCTGCCCTGTCTGCGCGCGCGCTGGCCGGAGATCCCTTTCGTCGGCACCGTCCCGGCGATCAAGCCGGCTGCCGAGCATTCGCGCTCGAAGATGATTTCCGTTCTCGCGACGCCCGGCACGGTCGCGCGCGACTATACGCAAAATCTCATCGCGCAATTCGCCGCCGATTGTCGCGTGGCGCTCGTCGGCTCGACGACTCTCGCGCGGCTCGCGGAAAACTACATGCATCACGGAAGCGTCTGCGACGAGGAGATCGCCGCCGAAATCGCGCCCTGCTTTCAGGAAAGCGACGGCCGGCGCACGGATGTCGTGGTTCTCGCCTGCACCCATTATCCGCTGCTGCTCGACGCGTTCCAAAGGCTCGCGCCCTGGCCCGTGGAGTGGATCGACCCGGCGCCCGCTATCGCGCGACGCGCGGATCAGTTGCTCGCCGGGCGCTTTGGCCGCGACGAATCCGAACCCCGCGCCGCGCCGGGACGCGCGGTCTTCACCAGCGGCGCGGCGCCGGCGCCGCAGTTGCGCGAAACGCTCGCGCGCTACGGGCTCGCCGCCAAATAAAAAGACGCCGGCTTTCGCGCCGGCGTCCTTTTCTGTCAAATACTCATCAACTCATTGCGGCGCATGGTCGAGTTTCGCGAGCGCCTCTTTCGCATGGCGCGTGGCGATCTTGGCGTGGCCCTTTTCGCCATGCTTGATCGCCTGCTTCAGATGCACGATGCCGGCGCGGACGAAGCGGTTGGATTTTTCTTTTTCAGCGGCGTTGGCGTGCTCCAGCGCGTCCCGGGCGTGCTCCACGAGCGAGCTTGCCTTGCCGTCCAACCCGTCGTTGATCGCCTCGCGCGTGTGGGTGATCGCCTCGGCGACATGGTTCTCGTCGGCGGCGAGCGATAAGCTCGGCGCGACGCCCAGCGCGAAAGCGGCTGCGACGAGGGCGATCAATGTCCTGCGAATCATGTTCCTCTCCCAAGTTCTTTTCTGGCGAAACGACGACGCTGCGCACAGGCGAGACATTCTGCGACGATGGTTTCGCTCGAATTGAGATAATCCGCCGACCGGCGCCTGCAAGCCCTCGCGCTCAGCGCGCCGGCTGAGCGACGATCTCGCGATCCGCCGGCCATTTGACGCGCCATGCGAGCCGCAGTTCCTTTGCCGCGCCGGGCGGCAGGTCGAAGCTCCAGCTCAATATGCCGCGCCTGTCGCCGGGCGTCCTGTCGGCCTGCTTCTCGCTCGCGGGCGTCGTCTGCGGCAGTTGCTCGACGACGATCGAGGAGTTTTCGGAAACGGGAACCTGATCGACGACCGTCACGGCGACGGGAAAACCGTGAAGATTCTTCACCGTCGTCTTGTAGTCGCGTAACTCCATTTTCATCTGGCCGAACCAGCCCGGCTCGTTCTCGCTTCGCTTCACGGGCGCGCGCGTCACCTTCACCTTGTCGTCGACGCCGAAGCCGAAATCCGCCGCTTCGCCCGGCGCGATCAGCGCCAGCCGCGTTTCGCCGACATAAACGCCGTCGCGCAGCACGGTGAGCGGTCCGGGGAGCAAGGGCGCGTCTTCGTCGTTGACGAGACGGGCGTTGAGATAGGCCGTGGGATCGAGGGCGGGAGATATGCGGATATCGAGCTTCGGTTCGATCCGCCGCGTCGAGACGATGAAGCTTTTCGTCGCGCCGTCTCCAGGCGCGCTGACGGCGCCGCCGATCTTGTATGTCGCCTGATAGGCGCCGGCGTCGAGCGTCGCAATCTGCTGCGGCGCGGGTTCGGATTCCGGGGCGGCGTTCCTGTCCTCGGCTTCGACGGCGGGCGCAGCCGGCGCCGGCGCCGCACCTTCCATCGTCATGCGTCCGCGCGCGGCCTTCGCCATTGGAAACGGCGCCGGCGTTTCGAGGAATGTCACGCGCTTCGGCGCAACTTCGGGCGCGGCGGCGCCGCGATGGGCGCGCGTCGTCGAGACCGTCATCGCAATATCGGTCCAGTCCTCGCCCGTGCGCTGCGAAACGAGGACGCGGCGGGAGAAGTCGATCGCGGGCCTGCGGGCGCCGTCGCCCGTTTCGAGCCGCGCCTCATAGGCGGGCGTCCAGCCGGCGCCATTGGCGAGATAGCTCAATGCGAGGCGCGCGCGACCGGCCGACGTTGCGTCGATGGAAACGGACACGTCGCGGGCGGGACCGCGCCGCGCGCCCCGTCCTTCGCCCGTTTCCAGCGAGCGGATCTCTTCGTCGAGCTCCACGGCGCGCAATCTTGCGAGCCGCATTTCCTCGCCCGTCTTGGCGTGCGCGGCGCCGACGGCCTCGAAGGCCGCATTCCATTCGCTCGCCTGCATGGGGCGCGTTTCAGGCGACAGCCTTTCGGGACTCGCCTGCGAATAGCGCAGGATCATCGCAAGTTTCGCGGCGAGAGCGTCGAGTTTCGTCTGCACGCTGTCGCGCTCGGCGCGCAGCGCCTTCAGCCGTGCGGCGATGGCGCTGTCGGGCGCCTTCGCGTCGGCGGGCGTCAGCCGCGTCTCCACGGCGCCGATGCTGAAGCGCGCGCCGCCCTCGCCCGAAACGCGCAGCGACGCGGGATCGAGCCCGTAAGGCAATCCTCGAAAGACGATCGTGCTGGCCCCCGCCGGCAGAACGACCGTCGCTTCGCGCGTCACCGTCGCGGCGTCGGGATGCACGGTGACGGCGGCGACGGCGGATTTCGCCTCGATCTCCCTTGCGGCCGCCGCGTTCTGCGCCATCAGGACGAACAGGCAAAGGGCGGAAATGCGCATGTGGCCTCCAAGGCGTGACTGAAATCGCCCTATACGAGCGCAAGCCTTGTGGCGTTTGTGCGGCGCGCCTTCTTATTGCTGCGGATGGTCCGTCAATGTTTCGAGGAAGGCGACGATCGCGTCGATCTCCTTGTCCGAGAGCCGCGGTTTTTGTCCCGGCTTTCGGTCATAGGGAGCTTCCTTGACGTTCACGTTCTCCCGATAATTCGACGGAAGATCGTCGAATTTCTCCGGCTTTCCCTTCTCGCCCTTCGGGTACCAGCGCGCGGGGTCGGTGTCGCGCGTTGCGTAGAATGCGACGACGTCGCGCAGGCTGGTGAAGACGCCATTGTGGAGATAGGGGCCGGTCACCGCGATATTGCGCAGCGTCGGAACCTTGAAGGCGCCGCAGACGCTCGCGGCGTCGAAGCCCGCGGGCGCGATCTTGTCGAGGCCGGGGCGCTTGCACAGGCCGAGATCGAAAAAGCCGGCGCCGGCGTTGACCGGTATCGCCCTGTTCCTCGGCGCGCCCAGCGCGTCGTAAGTGAAATCGGTGAAGAGCCAGTCCTTTGGCTCGCGCGAATCCTCCTTGCCGACATGGCAGGCGAGACAATTGCCTTTCTTTGGATCCTTGAAGAGCTCGAAGCCTTTTTTCTCGGTCGCCGTCAGCTGCGCCTGTCCGCGCAGATAATCGTCGAATTTGGAGGCGAAGGGATGAAAGCGCGCGCTCGATTCGAAAGCGACGACCGCCTGCGCCAGCTTCTCGAACGCCGCGTCGGGATCATCGAAAATCTTTTCGCCGTATACCTTGCGGGCGAGATCGGCGTAGGCGCCGTCGCGAATGGCCTCGACCGCAAAGCGCTTCGACGGCGCGTTCATTTCGAGCGGATCGAGCAGCGGCCCTTCGAATTGCGCGAGAAGATCGCTCGCGCGCCCGTCGAGAAACTGTCCGCCGACAGGAACCATCTCCACCTTTCCGCTTTCTTCGTCCTTCTCCTCCACGAAGGAGAAGGGTGGCGCGAAAGAGGCGTACATGATGGTCGGGGTGTTGCGCTTGCCGAAGGATGTTGGCAGCGAACCGCGCGCGACGGCCGCAATGGGCGAGCCGTTGACGCCCTGAAACGCCTTCGTCGCATCATGGCACGAGGCGCAGGAAACGCCGGCCGGCCGGGAGAGCGACGTATCCTCGAAGATGCGCTTGCCCAGCAGTTCGACAGGCGTCAGCCCGTTTTCGCCGGCGTTTGCGTTCTGCGCCTTCGCCTCGACGGCGATGAAAGACAAAAGGCAGCAGAGAGCGAGGCGCCGGGCGCCGCGCAACGACGGAAGAATGACTGACATCGCCGCTTGATCCGAAAGCTCGCGCAATTTCATGATCCGATAGTAGGAAGCAGGCGGCGCGTGCGCAATTTATCTTCCTTACATTCGTTCCAAGCAAGGCTGCGCGCCATCGTCGCAGCCGTCGCTCGGCGCCGGCCCGTTCTCGCACGCGGCGCGGGCCTCACTGCAGCGGATGTCATGGCGTAAGATCTCGCCAGCTCCACGCAACGGGAGGACACAAGCCATGCGTCGATCAGCTTTCGCTCTTATCTTCATTTTGCTCGCGACGTCGGCCGGCGCGGTGGACTGTTCGATGGATCTCGAAGCCGAGGAGGCGAAAGTGCGCGCCGCCAGAACCTGCGGGGAGGCGCATAAGATCTTTGTCAGTTGTCTCTGGGGCTCCACCGCCGACATTCAGCGCGGCGCGATGGTGAAGGAAAAATGCGAGGCCGTATTTTTATCCGCTCTCCCGACGGCGCAGGCGAACGCCTATCGACGCAAGATCGAGGCCTGCGGAAAGAAATACGCCAGGAAAGATGGAACCATGTACCGCTCGATGGCGGCGACTTGCGCCGCCGACGCCGCTCACGCCTATTGGCTCAAATTCGGCGCCGGCAATTGATCGCTGCGTCGAAAGCGGCCGCGAGGCGGCCGCTTCCCTGCATGGGTTTTAGCCGAGCGTGTTCAGCCAGTCGTCGACGGTCTTTTTCACCGCATCTTTGCCCATGCCGTATTTTTCCTGCAGTTTTCCTTCGAACTGCTCACGCTTGCCTTCCATCTTGTCGAGTTCGTCGTCGGTGATCTCGCCCCACTTTTCGCGGATCATTCCGCTGAACTGCTTCCAGTTCCCTTCGATGCGATTCCAGTCCATGAGGTTCTCCTTTCAGGGACTGCAGGCGGTAGAGGATGAGCCGATCGGCTCGTCCTGCGTACAGTCGCAACGCGTGACCTGAGCCAATGTTCCCGCCCGGATTGAGATTGCGGCGTCCGGGGCCCGCATCCGAATTCGAATAACCGCCACAATTTGGGGGTTTGTTGAGCGCGAGGATCGCTGGGTCAGTCCGGTGAAACAGTCGCGCGCATGTAATTTTCGCGCCCGCGACGCAGTCGAGTGAAAAGGCATGACGGTAAAGGGCGACGACAAGGAACTGATGGCCGCTTTCGCGGAATTCAAGGAGATGTTGCGGCGTGACGTCGAGCCGGTGGTCGACGACCCTTCACGCCCGGCCGCGCCGCCGATCATGCCCGAGAGACACGCCGCGCCGCCCGCTCACGCGGCGCCGGCCCCGGAGGTCGCCGCGCCGAAATTGCGCGTGGGCGAACCGGATCGCGCCCTGGCCGGGTCGGTCGCGCCGAAGATCCCGACGCCGCCGAGGCCCGACGAGTCATGGCGCCCGTCGCGCCCGAGCGAAAATGTTGTTTTCGCCGCCCCGGACGATGACGACGCCGGCCGGCGCCGGAAACTGATCTATCTTTCCGCCTCGATCGTCGTCGTCGGCCTCGCCGCGCTGGGCTGGACGCTCGCGCAGGGGCGGGGACCGCAGGACCAGCAGGCCGCGGTCGCGCGGATTGCCGAACCGGAACCTGCGCCTGTGGCCGAGTCCGCCGCGACGGAGCAGCCGCGCGCGGACGCCGCCGCGCTCGACACGCTCGCCGACCACGCCAGCGACCCGGCGAAAGACTCCGCGCCGCCGCCGATCGAGGCCGCGACCGCGCCTGTTGACCCCTCCGGCAAGACGCCGGCGGCCGGCCCGACAGCGACGACCGGCGAGGCGGCAACCGTCGCGCCGGCGCTCAAGGCCGCGCCTCCCGCGTCGACCGCCTCGCTTCAGTCCGCGGCGCCGTTGGAGTCGAAGCTCTCCGCGCCGGAGCCGGCTGCGCCGCCGCGGCCCAAGGCCGCCGCGCCGGCAGCGGCGCCGGAGGCCGCCTCGCCCGCGTCGGCCGAGCCGCGCGCCGCGCAGGCGAAGCCGGGGAAGCCCAAGGCGAAGCCTGCCGCGCAAAGCGCCGCCCCCGCCAAGCCGAAGAGCGCTAAGCCGGGCCGGAGTGCGCCGGATCAGGCGCCCGCGCCTGCCGCCGCCGCCGAGCCGAGCCCGCCTCCCGCCCCTGCGCCGGCCCCCGCGCCTGCGCAGAGCGACGGCGGCGCCTTCGGCTTCGTGAAGCGCACGGTCAATTCGGTCGGCTCGACGATCGGCAATATCGGACGCAGCGCCGCCGGCATCATTCCGTAGGCGTCTTCCGCGCCTGAGGGTTTGCCAAAATCCCGAACCCGTCGCACTTTAGCGGCGAAGGGGCGGCCGGACGGGGTCGCCCCGATTCGGCGCCGGCCCCGCCGCCGCCGTCCGCCTGCGACTTTTTCGGAGATTTGAGGAATGGCCAAACCCACCCAGGCCGATGCTGAAGCTGCCGTCCGCGTGCTCATTGAATGGGCGGGAGACGATCCGAACCGCGAAGGGCTGCTCGACACGCCGGCGCGGGTCGTCCGTTCCTATCGCGAGCTCTTCGCCGGCTACGCCATCGATCCGCGCGAATATATGAAGCGCACCTTCGAGGAGGTCGGCGGCTATGACGAACTCGTCGTGCTCAAGAACATCCGCGTCGTCAGCTTCTGCGAACACCATATGCTGCCGGTGATCGGCCGCGCCCATGTCGGCTACCTGCCGACGAACCGCGTCGTCGGCATCTCCAAGCTCGCGCGCGTGGTCCACGGGTTCTCGCGCCGTCTGCAAATACAGGAGAAGCTGACAGCCGAAATCGCCGAGGCCATCCAGGACATTTTGCAGCCTGCCGGGGTCGGCGTGGTGATCGAGGCCGAGCACAATTGCATGACGCTGCGGGGCGTCAACACGCCGGGCTCGTCGCTGACGACGAGCAAACTGCTCGGCGTGATCCGCGACGATCCGCGCACGCGGGAGGAGTTTCTGGGGATGGCGCGGGGAGCGTGAGGCGCCGGCCTCAGCCGAAAAGCCACGCGCCCAGCAGCAGCAGCGCCGCAAATCCGACGAGCAGCCTGTTGTCCGAGCGCCGGCGCGTGTCCGCGAGTCCTTCCAGCGCCTGCGGCGACAAATCGACGCCCTGATCCGCCATGCGCGAAATGCGTTCGACGGCGATCTCGGCGTCGGCGAGTGTTTTGGGGAGATGCGTCGCGAGCCGCGCCAGTTCGGCGATGCTCTTGCCGGCGTCCTCGAGCTTCGCCTTGGGTCCGAGATTTTCCTCGATCCATGAGCGGACCACGGGGTCGCAGGTCTTCCAGATGTTGAGCCTCGGATCGAGGGTGCGCGCGACGCCTTCGGCGACGACCATGGTCTTTTGCAGAAGCACCAGCTCGGTGCGCGTGCGCATGTCGAAGAGAGCGGTGACCTCGAACAGCAGCGTCAGCAGCCGCGCCATCGAAATATCTTCGGCGTTCACCGTGTGCAGCGGCTCGCCGATGGCGCGCAGCGCCTGCGAGAATTCCTCGATCGAATGTTTGGCCGGCACATAGCCCGCCTCGAAATGCACTTCCGCCACGCGTTTGTAGTCGCGGGTGATGAAGCCGTAGAGAATCTCGGCGAGGAAACGGCGCTCCTTCGCGCCGAGCCGTCCCATGATGCCGAAGTCGATGGCGATGAGCCGGCCCTGCCTGTCGACGAAAAGATTGCCCTGATGCATGTCGGCGTGGAAGAAGCCGTCTCGCATCGCGTGGCGCAGGAAGGACTGCAGCACATGGGCGCCGAGCGCCTTGAGGTCATGGCCGTCCGCCGCGACGCGCTCGAGGTCCGAGAGCGGCGCGCCGTCGATCCATTCCAGCGTCAGCACCTCGCGCGCCGTGCGGTCCCAGTCGACATGCGGCACGTGAATGTCGGGGTCTTTCGCGACGTTTTCGGCGAATTCGGACGCCGCGGCGGCCTCCAGCCGGAAGTCGGTCTCGAGCTTCACCGTTCGCGCGAGCGTGTCGACGACCTCGATCATGCGCAGGCGGCGGCCTTCGGAGGACCAGCGCTCAGCGATGCGGGCCACCAGATACATGTCGCGCAGATCGCGCGCGAACTGTCCCTCGACGCCCGGACGCAGCACCTTGACCGCGACCTGACGCTCGCCATCCGCGTAGCGCGCGCGGGCCATGTGAACCTGGGCGACCGAGGCGGCGGCGACCGGGTCGCCGAAGGATGTGTAGACCTCGTCGATCTTCTTCCCGAGCGCCTTCTCGACGATCGCGACCGCCTCCTCACGCCCGAAGGGGGCCATGCGGTCCTGCAAGGCGGTGAGCGCGTCGGCGATCTCGCCGCCGACGACGTCCGGCCGCGTGGCGAGGAACTGGCCGAGCTTCACATAGGAGGGGCCGATCTCCGACAGCGCCCGCACCAGCGCCCTGCCGGCGCCCTCGCCGTCGCTGCGCGCGAAGAGATTGGCGAGCCGCACCAGAGGCGCCGCCGCGGGCGGAACCAGATTGGGGTCGAGATTCGCGAAGACGCCCTCGCGCGCCAGTATGTAGCCGGCGCGCGCCAGTCGATAGAAGTGGCCAATTCCGAGAAGCACGGGGACCGCCGCCTGTGTTGGATCAGTACTTCCAGCCGGAATGGATCGCCACGACGCCGCCGGTGAGGCGCTCGAAGCCCGTGCGGCGGAAACCCGCGGCGCGGATCATGCGCTCGAATTCCTCGGCCGGCGGGAACTTGCGGATCGACTCCACGAGGTAACGGTAGGGCTCGGCGTCCCCGGCGACCAGCTTGCCGACCGTCGGAATCACGTTGAACGAATAGGCCTCGTAGATCTTGTCGAGGCCCGGCACGTTGACCTGCGAGAATTCGAGGCAGAGGAAGCGCCCGCCGGGCTTGAGGACGCGATAGGCCTCCTCGAGCGCCACCTGGATGCGCGGCACGTTACGGATGCCGAAAGCGATGGTGTAGGCGTCGAAATGCGCGTCCGGGAAGGGCAGGGACTCGGCGTTGGCCTGCACGAAGTCGAGCTTGCCCTCGATCCCGCGCTCACGGGCGCGGTCGCGGCCGACCTCCAGCATGTCGCCATTGATGTCGAGGACGACGATCTCGGCGTCGGCGGCCGAATTCCGCGCGATGCGGAAGGCGACGTCGCCCGTGCCTCCGGCGACGTCGAGATGCCGGAAACCCTTGCGGTTGCGCGCATTGACCTTGCCCGCGAAAGTGTCCTTCCAGAGCCGGTGCAGGCCGCCGGACATGAGGTCGTTCATGACGTCGTAGCGGCGCGCGACCTTGTGGAAGACGTCGTCCACGAGGTGCTGCTTTTCGGAAAGCGGAACCTCGGAGTAGCCGAAATGGGTCGAACCCTCTCGGTTTGAACGGGAATCGGTCATCTAACGCTCGCATGGAATGGAAAGACGGGGGACGGTATAGCCTCTTGCGGCGGCGATGGCTATGGGCGGGGCGTCAGGCGCTCCGCTTAAGGAGCGCGGCGCTGAAGGCGAGGAAATCGTCCAACCTCCCGGTGATGATCGCGGTGACGATGGGCAGGACCAAAGCCTGGTAGTCATGGACCGCAATATTGCGAAAACCGACCGTCTTGCGCATGTTTTCCGCGAGTTCGGGCGCGATCCGGCCGCCATCGACCAGCAGCGTGAAGACGTCGCGGGCGCTCTGCGGGGCGCCCAGCCGTTCGCGGCGCACGACATGTTGCCCCATGTCCAGCGCCGCCTCGCAGGCGCGCTGAATATTGAGAATAGCGGCGTCCTGGCGGGTGAAGTCCGTCGACGTCGCTGTCCGGTCCCGCTTCGCCGCTCACCATGCTGCCGAAAAGATATATCGCGAGCGCGTCGGGAAATCGGCGGCGCAGATGGGCGACGAGGGTGGTTTCGTTCAGCTTTTCCAGCCGCCTCTCGCGATTTTTCAGGAGAAGGACTATAGCGCGCGGACGCGGCGCGGCCAAAGCGGCGCGCAGGAACTCCATCCGATGCCTGAACTGCCCGAGGTCGAAACCGTGCGGCGCGGACTTGCTCCCGCCCTCGTCGGCGCGCGGATCCTGCGCGTCGAGCAGCGGCGCGGCGATCTGCGCTTTCCCTTCCCGCCGGACTTCGCGCGGCGCCTTGGAGGAAGGCGCATCCTCGACCTGCGGCGGCGGGCCAAATATCTCATCGCCGATCTCGACGCCGACGAGGCGCTCGTGATGCATCTGGGCATGAGCGGCTCCTTTCGCATCGACGAGGATGCCCCCGGCCGCTTTCACCATCCGCGCGACAAGAGCGCCGCGCATGACCATGTCGTTTTCCATCTCGATAACGGAAGGCGCGTCACCTACAACGACCCGCGCCGCTTCGGTTTCATGCTGCTCGTTCCCGCGCGCGAACTCGACGCGCACAATCTCTTTCGCGGCGTCGGCGTCGAGCCGCTGGGCGAGGGTCTGGACGCCGCGATGCTCGCCAACGCCTTTCGGGGCCGCAAGGCGCCGGTGAAGGCGTTGCTGCTCGATCAGCGCCTCGTCGCGGGCCTCGGAAACATCTATGTCTGCGAGGCGCTCCATCGCGCCCGTGTCTCGCCGCTCGCGGCGGCGGGAACGCTCGTCACGGCGACGGGAAAGCCGGGCGCGGCGCTGGCGCGGCTGCCGAAGGCGATCAAGGAGGTTCTTGCCGACGCGCTCGAGGCCGGCGGCTCCTCGCTGCGAGACCATCGCCAGGCGGACGGCTCGCTCGGCTATTTCCAGCACAGCTTCCGCGTCTACGATCGCGAGGGCGCCGCCTGTCCCACGCCCGGCTGCAAGGGGACCGTCGCCCGCGTCACCCAATCGGGGCGCTCGACCTTCTATTGCCCGCGCTGCCAGAAGTAACGCCTTGCGGGGGGCGCCGCCGCGGGCGTAGAACCGCTCATGTCTTCGCTATCCAGCGCGCCCCGGCCGACGCTTTCGGTTCAGGGCCTCGCCAAGAGTTACGGCAATCGCAACGTCGTCGGTCCGCTCGATTTCTCGCTCGCCCCCGGCTCCGTGACGGGGCTTCTCGGCGGCAACGGCGCGGGCAAGACCACGACCATCGGCATGATCATGGGGCTGATCGAGCCGAGCGCCGGTTCGATCCGCGTCTTCGGCCATGACATGGCGCGCGACCGTTACAGCGCGCTTGGCCGCATGAATTTCGAAAGCCCCTATGTCGATCTGCCGCATCGCCTCACCGTGCGGCAGAATTTGCGCGTCTTCGGCCTGCTCTATGACGTTCCGGACATAGAGGCGAAGATCGAGGAGCTTGCCGACGCGCTGGCGCTGCGCGATTTTCTCGACCGCCAGACAGGGAAGCTTTCAGCCGGGCAAAAGACGCGCGTCTCCATCGCCAAGGCGCTGATCAATGATCCGCAACTGCTGCTCCTCGATGAGCCGACGGCTTCGCTCGACCCCGATACGGCGGACTGGGTGCGGTCGCGTCTCGAGACGCATCGCCATACGCACAATTGCGCGATCCTGCTCGCCTCGCACAATATGGGCGAGGTCGAGCGCCTTTGCGATCGCGTGCTGATGCTGAAACAGGGGGTGCTCGTCGACGACGATTCGCCGTCGAACCTTCTCGCGCGCTATGGCCGCGACAATCTCGAGGAGGTCTTTCTCGACGTCGCGCGCGGGCGCGTGGGCGGAGTTTCCGAATGATCGGCGACTTCTCGTTCAAGCGCGTCGGCGCGATGGTGCTGCGCTACACTTATCTGCTGCGCGCGTCCTGGGCGCGCGTGCTCGACATCATCTACTGGCCGGCGATCCAGCTGCTCACCTGGGGGTTCCTGCAAACCTATCTCGTGCGCGCCGGCGCGCTCACCGAAACGGGCGGCGCCGCGCAGGCGGCGGGCACGCTGATCGGGGCCATTCTCCTGTGGGATATTCTGCTGCGCGGCCAGCAGGGCTTCTGCTTTTCCTTCATCGAGGAGATGTGGTCGCGCAATCTGCCCAATATTCTCATGAGCCCCTTGCGGCCTGTCGAATTCGTCGCATCGCTCATCGCGATGAGTCTCATTCGCCTCGTCGTCGGCGTGTTCCCGGTCACCATCATGGCGATCGTCTTTTTCGGGTTCAATCTGTGGGCGCTGGGCGTCGCCTTCGCCGCCTTCTTCGTCGTGCTCATGCTTTTCGCCTGGAGCATCGGCCTGTTCGTGTCGGGCGCGCTGCTGCGCTTCGGCGTCGGCGCGGAAAATCTCATCTGGTCGATGATGTTCTTCGTGCAGCCGCTCGGCGCCGTATATTATCCGGTTTCGACGCTACCGCAGTGGCTGCAGCCGTTCTCCTGGATGCTGCCGCCGACCTATGTGTTCGAGGGGATGCGCGCCGCGCTGATCGAACATGTCATCCGCTGGGATCTCATGGCTCAGGGCTTTGCGCTCGACATCTTCATGTTCGCCGCCGCCTCCTTCGCCTTCGCGCGTTTTCTCAAGAGCGCGCGGCGGGCGGGCACGCTGTTGCAGTCGGGCGAGTGATGAACGCGAAGCGCGCCGACGCGGCGCTTCACGAGCGCGGATTTTTTGAAAGCCGCGCCAAGGCGCGCGAGGCGATCGAGGCGGGGCTCGTCACCGTAAATGGCCGCGTCGTGACGAAACCTTCCGCGCCGATCGCGGATGATGCGGAGATCGTCGCGGCCGCGCCTTACCCATGGGTGTCGCGCGGCGGCGTGAAGCTCGCGCATGCGCTGGATGCTTTCGGCGTCGATGTCGCGGATCGCTTCTGTCTCGATGTCGGCGCCTCCACGGGGGGCTTCACGGATGTGTTGCTGTCGCGCGGCGCGCGCCATGTCGTCGCGGTCGACGTCGGGCGCGATCAATTGCACGAAAGACTTCGGCGCGATCCGCGCGTGACGTCGCTCGAAGCGCAGGATGCGCGCAACCTGACGCCGGCGCAGCTTGGCGAATCGCCGAGCCTCGTCGTGATGGACGCGAGCTTCATTTCATTATCCGCCTTGCTGCCGCATGCGCTGTCGCTCGCGGCGCCGGCCGCCGATCTCGTCGCGCTGATCAAGCCGCAATTCGAGGCGGGACGCGGCGCCGTGAAGAAGGGCGTCGTGCGCGACGAGAAGATTCATGCGGAAGTCTGCTCGCGCGTGCGCACGGAGATAGAAGCGCTGGGCTGGCGCTCGCTGGGCGTCGTCGCTTCGCCGATCGAAGGCGGCGACGGCAATCGCGAGTTTCTCATTCACGCGGCGCGCAAATGAAGCAATTATTCATCGAACGGCTCGGTCATCGCGGCGAGGGCGTCTCGCGCGACGGCGACAGGCGCGTCTTCGTTCCCTATGCGCTCGCAGGCGAAACGGTGGCGGCCGAGATCGCTGGCGATCATGCCTGCCTTCTGGAAATCATCGAGCCTTCGCCCGATCGCATTGCGCCGATCTGTCCTTATTACACTCATTGCGGCGGATGCGCGGTGCAGGCGCTGGCGTCCGAAGCCTATGCGCAGTGGAAGCGCGGACTTGTCGAAGCCGCTCTGCGCAACGCCGGGCTCTCGCTCGACCTCGGCCCGCTCGTCGACGCGCATGGCGCGGGACGCCGGCGCGCGACCTTTCACGCGCGCATGGACAGGGGTCGCGCGCGCGTCGGCTTCATGGCGGCGCGCTCGCATGAGATCGTCGAGATCGAGGCCTGTCCGCTGCTCGCGCCGGAACTCGCGGGAGCGCTGCCCGCGGCGCGCGCCCTTGCGCAAATTCTTGCGGCGCGGGGCAAGCCCCTCGATCTGTGGTTCACGGCGACGCTCGACGGCATGGACGTCGATCTTCGCGGCGCCGGACCGCTCGAGGAGCATGAAACGGGCGCGCTGATCGCGGCGGCGGAAAGACATGATCTCGCCCGTCTCTCCAATCACGGGCGCCTCGTCACGCTGCGGCGTCCGCCGATGATCGCCGTGGGCGCCGCGCGCGTTCCACTTCCGCCGAGCGCTTTCCTGCAGGCGACGCAGGCCGGAGAAGCGGCGATTGCTGCGCGCGTCGTGGAGGCGGCGACGGGCGCAAGGCGCGTCGCCGATCTTTTCTGCGGCGTCGGCGCCTTTGCGTTGCGCCTTGCGGAAAATGCGCGCGTCGCAGCTTACGACAGCGCGGCCGACGCGGTTGAAGCCATGATGGCGGGCGCGCGCGGCGCGACGGGGCTGCGTCCGCTCGAAGGCGCCGTGCGCGACCTCTTCACGCGCCCGCTGACCGGGCAGGAGCTCGCGTCCTTCGACGTCGTCGTCTTCGATCCTCCGCGCGCCGGCGCGATGGCGCAGGCGAAGGAGCTGGCGCAATCGAAGGTCAACACGGTCATCGCAGTGTCTTGCAGTGCACAAAGTTTCGCGCGGGACGCTTCAATTTTGCTCAGCGGCGGATATTCCGCGCGCAATCTCACGCCCATTGACCAATTCCGCTTCTCTCCCCATGTCGAAATAGTTGCGGTGTTTTCCCGTGAGACGGCCCGCGGCGGCGCTAAGCGGCGTCTTCTCGGCTGACTTGCTTAAGACCCGGGTAAGTTTGCTGTGCCGAGAATGTCACACGGGAGATGAAAGAATTGGAATTTTCGGACCCCATTGCAAAGCCTGTTGCCGACTGGAAAAAACAGGCATAGGATTTGCGAGATGGTCCAGCGTAACCGGAAATCCAAGTGGTTTTCGAGAACTGGAAGGAGATGGTCATGATGAATGCGCTTATCGCCGCAACATTGTGCAGTGTCATCCTCGCAAGCGCGCCCGTTGCGGCCCGCGCTTACGTCTATGCCCGCAAGAAAGATGCGAGAGCCCGTCGTCGTCACTACTAAGGGCATGTCGAAAAAAGGGCGCCTATACTGACTCTCTCGTCTGATTGGTCTGACGCGCCCGAATTGCCCGATCGCCTTGCGGCGATCGTCGGCAGGACCGCCGTAATCGATGAACCGGCGGCCATGGACGCGTTTATGTCCGAACCGCGCGACCTGTATCGTGGCCGCGCCCGTTGTGTTGTCAAACCGAAAGATGCGCTGGAAGTCGCGCAAGTGCTTTCGCTCTGCAATGCGCATGGCGTCGGCGTCGTGCCGCAGGGCGGCAACACGGGACTCGTCGGCGGACAGACGCCTGATTCGAGCGGCCGGCAAATCCTGCTCTCCCTGCAAAGACTGGATCGTATTCGCGACGTCGATCCGCGTTCGGACGCGATGACGCTGGAAGCGGGCGTCACTCTGGCGCGGGCGCAGGACGCGGCGGAATCGGTCGATCGCTATTTTCCGCTGTCGCTCGCGTCCGAAGGAAGTTGCACCATCGGCGGCAATCTCGCCACCAACGCTGGCGGCGTGCATGTGCTGGCCTATGGCGCGGCGCGTGACCTCGCGATCGGCGTGGAGGTCGCGCTCGCGGACGGGCGACTGCTGTCCACACTCGGCAAATTGCGCAAGGACAATACGGGCTATGACCTGACGCGGCTGTTCGTCGGCTCGGAGGGCACGCTCGGCATCATCACCGCCGCGACGCTGAAGCTTTTTCCGCGCCCGCGTTCGCGCGCGGTCGCTTTTCTGGGAGTGAGCGATCCCGCGCAGGCGCTGTCGCTGCTGGGTTTCGTGAAGGAGCGCGCCGGGCCGGGCCTGCACGCCTTCGAGCTCGTCCCCCGAATCGGACTGGACCTCGTGCTGCGCCATATTCCCGGCGCGCGCGATCCGCTCAGTGCTGTTCACCCGTGGTATGCTCTCGTCGAAATCGCTGGCTTCGCCGAGGGAGAAGCGGAGCGCATCGCCGCCGCGACGCTCTCGCAGGCGATCGACGAGGGCCTCGCGCTCGACGCCGCCATCGCCCAGTCCCTCGACCAGGCCGCTGCGCTCTGGCGACTGCGGGAGAGCATGTCGGAAGCGCAGAAGCGCGAGGGCGGCTCTATCAAGCACGACATTTCCGTGCCTGTCGACCGCATTCCCGAATTCATTGCGGAAGCCGGACGGCGCATCGCCGCGCATTTTCCTCAAGCGCGGCCGGTTCCCTTCGGCCACATGGGCGACGGCAATATTCATTACAACGTCTCGCAGCCCGTCGGCGGCGACAAGGCGGCCTTCCTCGACCGCTGGGACGAGATGAATGAAATCGTGCACGGCCTCGTGCATGAATTCGGCGGCTCCATTTCCGCCGAGCATGGCATTGGCCGGATGAAGCGCGATCTGCTGGCGCGGGTGAAAGACCCTGTCGCGCTCGACGTAATGCGCGCGCTGAAGGCGGCGCTCGATCCGCGGGGCGTATTGAATCCGGGCAAGCTCCTGTAAGCTTCAGTCGAGCAGGGAGCGCCGCAAGGGCTCCTGCAATAGGGGTCCGTCTATCGACGCCTTGTTGATTTCGGGTCCAATCTCGAAAAACGTCAGAACGTCGTCGGCTGCGGGCTTCAGCAATTCGGCGGCCTCATTGGCGCGAATCTCGTCGCAGTCGAGCCAGGCGGAAAAATCGGCGGGCTCGATGATCGCCGGCATGCGGTCGTGAATGGCGGCCGTCGCGCCATTGGCGGCGGTGGTGAGGATGCAGGCGGTGTCGATTTCGGAGCCGTCAGCGCCGGACCATGTCTCCCAGAGTCCCGCAAGCCCCATGGGCGCTCCGTCGGCGCGGCGGAACAGATAGGGCCGGCGCTCGACCTTGCGTCCGGCGCCGAGCTTCAGCCACTCGTAATAGGCGTCGGCCGGAACAAGGCAGCGGCGCCGCTTCATCGCGGCCCTGAAACTTGCCTTCCCGACGACTGCCTCGGACCGCGCATTGATGATGAGGGGAAAGTCGCGAATGTCCTTAACGAAACCGGGCAGGAAGCCCCAGCGCGCCAGGTGGAAATGACGACGCCGCTCGCCGCCGGGCCCGCGCGTGAGCGTCACGATGGGGATGGGCTGGGTCGGCGCGATATTGTAACGCGGCGGAAAATTGGGGTTTTCCTCATAGGCGAAGAGGGCGCGCAACGCTTCCGGCGCCGAAGTGAGGGCATATCTTCCGCACATATCGCTTATCCCGGAGAAGCGTCGCAGCCTCGCCCGCTCGCGCGGAAACCCCGTGAATTTCTACAATTGCGCGAGGTCAGGCGGAGGGCGCCATCAAGGATTTATTATGAGATTACCGGCAAGGTGACACTAGCATTTGGTGAGAACTCATGAATCTGGACGTGCAACTCATCGAGCCGACGCAGACGCGCGAAAAAGCGGTCGAGGAGTTGCAGTCGAAGACGCTCGTCAATCCGGTCTCGGGTCTCGCCAACGACTATCTCAACCTTTTCAATGAACTGGTCATGATACTGGAGCAGATTCCGCAGATGCCGGAGCTGCTCGAGGACCTGTGCGCCTGGCGGCCGGTCAGCTATCAGGAATATTTCCGCAAGTCGAAGCTCGCGGGCCGCCATTCGGCGCTCTCCGCCTATGAGCAGCTGAGCCCCTCGTTCCGGCGGCGATTCGAGACCTTCGTGGCCGAACTCGACGTCATTGCGCTCGCGAGCGTCGCCTCGGTCCGGCTGCATTTCCGAAATGGCGTGCCGCAGGACATGGAGCGGGTGACGAACACCTGCATGCGCGCGGGCGAAAAAATGCGAATTATCCTTATCCGCGCCTCCCGCCTCGTCAATTACGCCAATCTAGAAGGCTGACCGCAACTACTTCGGCCGCGAAAAGAACGCCGCCAGGCGCTCACGCGCCTGCGGCGAGGACAGGGCCCTTGCAAACAGCGCCGCCTCTTCCTCGATGCGCGCGAGAATTTCGGCCGGATCTCCGCGCATCAGGCGGCGTGCGGCGAGGAGGGCCTCGGCGGGCTTTCGGGCGAGACGCCGCGCCGCCTCCATCGCCGTCGCGTCGACCGCCTCCGGCGGCGCAAGGCCGTTGACGACGCCGAGCCGAAACGCCTCTTCGCCGGTAAAAGCTTCTCCCAGAAGGAGAAATTGCGACGCCCGGGCCATGCCGACACGGCGTGGAACGAGAAGACTCGCCGCCGCTTCCGGCACGAGGCCGAGGTCGATGAAGGGCATGCGAAGACGGGCGTCGGGGCTGGCGTAGACCAGATCGCAGTGAAAGAGCATGGTCGTCCCGACCCCGACCGCATCGCCCGTCACGGCGGCGACCATGGGCTTTTCGAAGGAAGCGAGGGCGCGCACGAAGGCAAGCGCCGGAAAATCCTGAGGGTTTTCGAGAAAATCGCGGAAGTCGGCGAGATCGTTGCCGGCGGTGAAATCCGCCGCCGCGCTGGCGAAGACCACGACGCGGACGTCCATGTCGCTGCGCGCCGCCTCGAGCGCGCCGATCATCGCGCGATACATCTCGCGGTCGAGGGCGTTTTTCTTGTCGGGGCGGTCAAGCACGAGACGCAGGACGCCATCCGCGCGGGAAACTTGAACTTTGTCGGACATGGGCGGCCTCCGGCGATGCGCCGAAGCAGGGCGCGTCGGTCAGAGCATAAACGAAAAGCCTGTGGCGCGCCTGTGTGAGAGTTTTCGGACGCAGAGGGAGCCGGACGGGGCGCTTCTCAGCGAATGAACCCCGGAAACCGCTTTCGGGTCTGGCGCTTCGCCTTTCTCGCGGCGCCGCCGCAATTCGACGGATCAGCGGCGGCGGAGGGGCAAGTCGCGCTGGTCGCGGTGAAATCGATTTCCTCGCGCGCGGGGCGCTTCGCCATCTCCGCCACGGGCGCCGTTGGGGTCGTAGCTTTCCGCTTTGTGACCGAGGCGACGATATTGGCCGCATTGGCCGCGCCGGATGGCGGCCGTCCCCACAAATGGGCCTTGTAGGCAAGGAGGGGAGTGGAGAAAAGAACAAGCGCGCTCAATAACTTGCGTGTCCGTGCGTCACGTTTCGCGCGGGCCCGGGCGGAGAAAACGGCCCGGGAGCCCGGGGTCGGCTCGGCGGCCGGCGCCTTCCTCACGCGAAATTCCTCCGAGATTTCAAAATGAAGCAAAGCCGCGCTCCCAAACGAGGTTAACAATTCAAATAATTGTATACCGGCGGGAGCTTAACCTTTATTTACCGCTCGGATTCGACTTCTTCCGGGGCTTCGAAGCCCGTCACAAGACACGCCCGCCCTTGCCTTGCCCCGAGGAAAATATTAATGAAGCATGATGCATGCGTCTGGCCTAAACGCGCCCGGAGGCGCATCTTGGTCTATGCTGTTCCCCGATTCGAAGTCTGCGAGTGAGGCGGCTGAGAATGGACGATATCGTCAGATGGCTCGTGGGAGACCCTTTTCGGCGCGGCCAAAGCTTCCTGAACGGGCTTGAACAGCGTTTTCTGCAAGAGATCGTGCGGGACCTTCCCCACTGGGTCACGCCCTCGCACCTGTCGCTTTTCGGCGCAAGCGCCGCTGCGATCGTCGCGGGAGTTCTGTTCGGCGCGAATAGCTACCCTTGGCTGATCTGGCTCATTCCGGCGGCCATGACGATGAATTGGCTCGGGCTTTCGCTCGATCTCCCGCTCGCCCGGTTGAACGGCGCGGAGTTGCCGCGGGCGGGGATGGCGCATCATCTCGCTGAGCTGTTTTCGCACCTGCTCATCATTCTCGCCTATGGATTCTCGCCCTATCTGACCTTTCGATCGGCGACGATCATCCTGGTCTGCTATCTTCTGTTTTCGTCCTACACATATATTCGCGCCGCGACCCGGCACGTCGAACAGATGGCCTATATCGGCATCGGCGTGACGGAGTTCCGCGTCCTTCTGGCGCTCTGGCCCTTCATTGCGGTGGCGCTCGGCGTGCCGGAGAGTCTCGACGACCGGTTGCCCGCGATCGACGTCGCGATCATGGCGCTGGGCTTCTTCACCGTGATCGGCCTCGTCGCCAAGCTTTTCCTCGACGGCCGAAAGATCGCTGCGGCGTCGGGGCGGGAGGACTGACGCTCCCCGCCGCGCGGCCGGAAAGCGCGATCGTGGCGCTCGGGGCGCGCTAAAATCCTCGAGTGCGACATTTCTTGCCGGAACCTTTTTGCGGGGCGTGAATTGTCCCCGTATGCGCTCCTTTCTCGCCACGATCCTGTTTCTTGCCGCCACGCTCCAGGCGGCGGGGGCGGGCGCGACGGATCGTCCGGAGGGGGGCAATTTTTCGCTCTCCTACGAGACCTCGCCGGGCGAGGCATGGCGGGCGCGCGTCGAGCGGGCGCGGTTGCGCTACGAGGCCTTTGCGGCTCGCGCCTATCAGGACTATCTCGCCCATTCCAGCGCGGCCGATCGGCGCGCCTTGGCTCCGCAAGGGGCGGAGCAGACCCTTCGCTCGATCCTCGGCGATCCGACATTGCGCAAAAACGACATCTACGTTTCCGAGGACGGGGTGCTGGTATTCCGCGGCGCTCCCGGTTCATTCCATCAGGCGGCCGATTTTGCGCCCATGCCCGCTAGGCGCGCAGAGGCGTTATCGCTAAAAATTGACGTAAGAATGAAATAACCTTTTTTCTACGATGGGTGGAAAAGCCAGCGAATCTGCAATCGCGCCCCGGTCGATTTGTGGCATATTGGCCACAGAAACCGACGAATGACCTCTCTGTATCTCATTGACGGCTCACGACAATAGAAAGGCGGGGCGGCATCGGTTAGATTGCGCCGTTCATTCGGGGCCGTGGCGAAGTTAAGTTGGAGCGACATTGAAAACCACCCATCTCATTCGCCTCAAGCGCCTTTCCGTCTTCGCGGTCGCTGCGATTCTGGGCGGCTGCGGCATGTTTCCGGCCAGCGGCCCGTCCCGCGACGCGTTCGTGAAGAGCGTTTACTCGCCGGCCGAGGAAGGCCAGCCGCCTTTCGCCTTTGTCGAAATCAACAGTTTCTCCCTCGACGTTCTTGCCCGTCGCGCGCCGCCGACCCTGCATGGATTGTTCGGCGACTACCGCCCGCCTGTCTCCCCGGTCATCGGCGTGGGCGACGCCATTCAGATCACGGTGTGGGAGGCCGCAGGGGGCGGGCTCTTCTCCGCAGCCGACGCCGGCCATGTGAATCCCGGGTCGCGCGCGTCCAGCATCCCCAATCAGATCGTCGCGCGGGATGGTTCCGTGACCGTACCCTACGCTGGACGAATCCAGGTCGGCGGCAAGACCCAGCAGCAGGTCGAGGCGGCGATCGTCGAGCGCCTCCGGGGCAAGGCCATTGAACCGCAGGCCCTCGTCACGGTCGCCCAAAACGTGAGCAACACTGCGACGGTTACAGGCGAGGTCGCCAATGGCGCCCGCGTGCCGCTCTCCCAGCGCGGTGACCGAATCATGGACGTGATCGCGGCGGCCGGCGGCTATCGCTCGCCGGTGCATGAGACCTACGTCACCCTGACCCGCGGGAATCGCTCGGCGCGCGCGCCCATTCAGGCCCTGCTGACGAACCCCAGGGAAGATATCTATGTCCGGCCGGGCGATATCCTCACCATCGAGCGCACGCCTCCGACCTTTACGGTCGCCGGCGCGACGGGTCAGAATTCCGTCCTGACCTTCGATGCGCGCGGTCTCAGCCTCGAGGAGGCGATTGGCAAGGCGGGCGGCCTCATGGACAGCCGCGCCGATCCGGACGGCGTCTTCGTTCTTCGCTACGAGCCGTCGAGCGTGGTTCGGGAATTTCCGAACGTGGCCCCGAATTTGCTGAAAGCTCAACAGGTTCCGGTGGCCTACCACCTGAACATGCGTGATCCGTCCGCTATGTTCGCGGCGCGCCGCTTCGCGATCCGGGACAAGGACATTGTCTATGTGTCGAATGCGGCCATCGCCGAGATCGGAAAGCTGATGCAGCTCGTGCAGATGATGTCGCAGCCGGCGATTCAGGGCGCTCTCGTCAGCCGTTATCTGAACTGACAACGCTCGGCTTGAGACAAGTTGAAGAAAAACAGTGAACTGCCAAGCTAGAGGAAACACAAAAAATGTGTCTACGAGGCAATAATTTCTTGACCATGGGTCGGGTGAGAGGCAAAGTCGAAAAGAACTCCGGTGCGGAAGTCTGCGAAGCGACTGCCGCCGTTTTTTCGATCGAGACATCTCTTTGCCGATATGATCGACGGCTGGTTCGATTTCATGCGTTGTTCCAGGAGAGGGCGTCGTGGCCAACGTAAGAATCAACGATAGTTTTCTGGCTATCGCAGAGCGCGCCGCCCTTGCGGCGATCGTCCGCAGGTTGCCGAGCTTCGTTACCCCGGACCATCTGACGGGCGTTGGCCTTCTCGGGGCCGTGATCACGACTGCAGGCTTCGTGGCCTGCTGGTGGTCGAACTGGTTTCTTGTCGCTGTCGTCTTCGGTCTGTTCCTCAACTGGTTCGGCGATTCGCTCGATGGGACGCTGGCGCGCTACCGAAAGATCGAGCGCCCCCATTACGGCTATTTCGTCGACCATTCTGCCGATCTAATCGCGCAGACGCTCATAGTCGTCGGCCTTGGAGCTTCCCCCTTCTTTACGGTCGCGTCGTCGCTTCTCGTGCTCTCGCTCTATCTGCTGATGAGCTCCTACACCTATCTGCGCGTCGTGACCGAAAGCATTCATCGCCTGTCCTATGGCGGCATGGGCGCGACCGAGTTCCGAATTCTCGTCGCCTGCTGGGCGCTGTTCGCGGGCTGGTTCGGGCCGGGGATCACGACCGGCCGGATCATGTCCTTCGTGGCGCTCGATGTCGTGATCGGCGCACTGTCCGCCTGCACCTTCCTCATCTTCGTCTTCATCGTCCGGAACGATCTGGCCCGCATGCAGCGCGACGAACTCAGCGCCGAAGACAAAAAGAAAGCTTCAGCAAAAGCCCCGACGCGCGACGAGAATGCGCATTTCGAAATGGCGAAGCAGGATCTCGCGGAGCCGGCGGCCCAATAATTTCAAATGTTGTCATAGCCGCCGCACTCAAAATAACGGGAATGCGTCGGTTCCCGCGGAACCATGTTTGCAAGCTATTTGCAAAACGGCCAAGCTGGCCCAATTTCCGGTCCTGTTCTATGCATGGTCTTGGTGTTGTGAAGGCGCCATAGTCCTTCGAAACAGATGTGGCGCTCTGGAAGAATGAATCCCAACGATCGAGCTCTTGTAACCGGCGCAAGCGGATTTATCGGCGGAGCGGTCGTCAGGCTGCTGCTTCGAAAAGGTTACCGGGTGCGCGTTCTCGTCCGCCCGCGCAGCCGGCGTGACAATATTCCGCCTGAATGCGAAATAATCGAAGGCGACATAACGGATCGCGACAGCGTCCGCCGCGCCATGGCGGATGTCCGCTTCCTCTTCCACCTCGCCGCCAACTACCGCCTTTGGGCGCCGGACCCGACGCCCGTGATGCGGGTCAATGTCGGCGGGACCGAGACCGTGATGCGGGAGGCGTTGCGGTCTGGCGTGGAGCGAATTGTCCACACCAGCAGCGTTGCGACGCTGGCGCCGGACAATGACGGCGTCTGTACGGAAGTGAGCCGTTTGCCGCCCGAAAAGGCGATCGGCGCCTATAAGCGGAGCAAGATTCTCTCCGAGCGGATCGTCGAGGAGTTGATTGAGAAGGAGGGCCTGCCGGCAGTGATCGTCTGCCCGTCGGCGCCCCTGGGGCCCGGAGATCTGAGGCCGACGCCGACCGGGCGAATCGTTTCCGAGGCGCTACGCGGTGGCATGCCGGCCTATGTGGAGACGGGGCTGAATATCGTTCACGTCGACGACGTGGCCGCCGGTCAGTTCGCGGCTCTCGAACGGGGCGTTATTGGCGAGCGCTATATTCTCGGCGGCGAGAACTTGACTTTGCGTGATCTCCTGACCGAGATTTCCCGTATCACCGGGCGGCCCGGGCCACGCTTCCGGGTACCCTATGCCCCGCTCATCCCTCTCGCCTATGCGAACGAATGGGCGGCGCGCCTGACGGGATCGGAGCCGTTCCTCAATCGTGAGAGCCTGCGCCTTTCCGAGACCCGCATGTTTTTCGACGACAGCAAGGCTCGCGCCGAACTTGGTTACGAGACCCGGCCAGCCGAGGCCGCGATCGAGGACGCCGTGCGCTGGTTTCGCGATTCGGGCGGCCGGAAGGGGTAAGCGCGCGGCCATGACCCGATCGCGCATGGTCCTGGCCCTCCTCCTCGGCGTCGCGGCGACGCCGTCGCTTGCGCAGGGGTTCACCCATTGCGCTCCGCCTTTCCGCCCCCCCTGTATCGACACAGCAGAGACGGAGAAGGAAATCGCCGCCTGCGAGGCCGAGATGCAGGCCTATATCGCCACCGTTTTTAAATATCGCGCCTGCATCGACGCTGAGAGCCAACGGGCGGTTCGCGACGCAAATGACGCGATCGAGACGTGGAAATGCCAGTCCGGGCAGTTGAAATGTCGTTGACGCCTCAACGAAACCTCCCCGTCGTCTACGACGTCACGCGACTCGTCACGCGCGGGCTCAACCCTTCGCCGAACGGCATCGACCGGATTGATTTCGCGCTCGCGCGGCATTTTCTTTCGACGCCGGGCGCCGGCGCGCTCATCTGCACGGCGCTTGGTCCGCGCCTCACCGACGCCGCCAGGGCGCTGGAGACGGTGCGGGCGATCGAATCATACTGGCGAGAAGACGGCGATCCCGCGCAGGACGCCGTCTACCGATCGATCGTCGCGGCGCTGAAATCCGCGGACAGCGCGAGCGCCGCGCAGGTCCGGCTGGAACGCAGGCCGGGTTTCGAGCGCGTCGCGCGCAACTGGCGCGCCATGCGCGACTGGGCGTTTCATCTCGGCCGGCCGCTCGCGGAGGTTCCGCAGGGCGCGATCTATCTCAACGCCACGCAGTTTCTGCTCGACCGGCCGTGGTATGTGCGCTGGCTCGACGCGCGGCCCGACGTGAAGCCCGTCTGCGTCGTCTATGATCTGCTGCCAGTCGATTTCCCGGAGTTCTTCCGCCCCATCGAGGCGACGCTTCATCCGCGCCGGAACCGCAACATCTGCCGCTTCGCTTCGGGCGTCGTCGTCAGCGCGGAGGACGTCGCCGGACGACTTGCAGCCTTCGCCGCCGAAAACGGCCGCGCTGACCTTCCGATATGCGTCACGCGCCTGCCGGTCTCGCCCATTTTCGAGACACAGCTCGCGCCCCCCGAGGAACTCGCGGGCGTCGATTTTTTCGTCGTCTGCGGCACGATCGAGCCGCGCAAGAACCATCTGCTGCTGCTCAATGTCTGGCGCGAACTCGCGAGGAAAGGCGCGGCGCCGAAGCTCGTCGTCGTCGGCAAGCGCGGCTGGCTCAATGAAGCGGTTATCGACATGATGGCGCGCAGCCCCGCCTTGCGCGCCCATGTGATCGAGGCCGGCGGCCTTTCGACGCCGGGCCTGCGCCGTCTCATGGGAAGCGCCCGCGCGCTGTTGATGCCCTCCTTCGGCGAGGGCTTCGGCCTGCCGGTCGCGGAGGCGCTGATCGCGGGCGTGCCCGTGATCGCCTCGAATCTCGACGTGTTTCGTGAGGTGGGAGGCGACGCGCCCGACTACCTCGATCCTCTCGACGGACTGGGCTGGATGCAGGCGATTCGCGACTACGCTGCGCCCGATTCGCCGCGCCGCGCGGCGACGATGGCGCGGATGAAGGCGACGAAGATCGCCAATAACCCGGACGGCTTCATCGAATCGATCGAGCGCTTTCTGGCGACCCTGTGAGTCAGTAGCCGGTCATTTCCAGATAGCCTTCGCCATTCTGCGAGCCGCTGAATGAAATCGGCCCTTCCCAATAGGGAAAATTCGTCCCCATCCAGCTGAGCGCATTGAGCGGCGTCGTCGCTATGTCGAGGCTGCGGCTCTTGACCTTCACGCGCCAGCGCGTCGGGACGCTGCGCTCGCCGATCGCGGTCTGCGCGAGCGGCTCCAGGGAAATATCGTCGGCGGCGAGCAGATGCGTCGCGCCATCCGCTGCGATCCAGTTTCCCAGCAGAAAGAGCCGCGCGCCGCGCATCCGGTAAAGCATCAGCTTTTCGCCGCCCGCAAGATGCAGGGAAAGCCAGTCCCAGCCTTTCTGGTCGGACGCAAGCGGCTGGCTGCTCCATTCCCGGTCCATCCAGGCGCGGCCCGTGACTTTCACCGCGCGGCCGCGCAGGGAAAGCGTTCCGCCGACCGTGAAGAACGGCTGGCTGTAATAATACGAAGCCTGCCCGCTCTCCGATTTGCGGCTGTAGCCGCCTTCGCCCTGCAGCACGAAAGGCGCGTCGCTTTTCAGTTCGAGGTCGTAGGAGAATTGCGGCGCGCGCGCCAGAACGCGCGCTCGTGTAAAGGCTTCATCCGGCGCCTCGAAGGACCAGTCGTCGATATGGGCGTGAAATGGCGCGGCGATCACCTCGGCCTGACCGACGCCGCCCCGCGCGAATTTCTGCGCGAAAACATGCTCCTCCGCGCTCGTCGCGGCCGCATGCGCCATCCATATGTTGCGGTCGTCCCAGCCGTCGCCGGAACCGGGTTCGAGCGCATGGCGAAACAATGTCCATTGCACGCCATATGAGGCGCCGTCGTCCCCCTTCAGATTGGCGGTCAGATACCACCATTCATTGCGGAAACGCGGATGCGCGCCGTGATCCTTCGGAAAGAGGAGCGCCGTTCCCGGATGCGGATGTTCGAAACCCGGCGCGCCCGAACGCAATCCGTCGAAGACCTGCGCCTGCGCGGCAAGAGGCAGAAGCGCGGCGAGCAACAGGGCGGTCCTACCTTTCATTGGCGAAGACCTTCAGCAATTCCGCAGGCGCGCTTCGCGCAAGCCGCGCGACGGGCGCAATAGCGGCGAGGAGGGCGGTGAGCAGCGCAACGGCGAACACCTGCGCCCATTGCGCCGGAAAGACATGCATCGGCAGGCGCCAGCCGAAAGCCGCGACATTGACGATTGCGACCAGCGCCCATGTCATGAAGAGGCCGAGCGGAATGGCGAGCGCCGCGGCGCCGGCGGAAAATAGCAGAATGCGCAGCAGCTCCAGGGCCGCGAGACGGCGCCGGGTCACGCCCACCGCCCAGACCGGCGCGATCTGCGCGAGGCGCAAATTGCTCAGCGTCAGAAGGCTCGCGAAAAGCGCGATGGCCGAAACGATCAGGGTGAGCGTATTGAGCGCGGCGGTGACGGTGAAGGTGCGCTCGAAAATGTCGGTCGAGATTTTCTTGACCTCGGCGTTGTCGACGATGCGCGCGATTTTCGCGCCGAAGCGTGCCTGCATGTCCTCCATTACCGCAGCGATCTTTCCGGGCGCGACGCGAAGGCTGTAGTGAACGCCGGAAGCGTCGGAAAAATGTTGCGCGAGACGCGCGTGATCGACGCGCAGCTGGCCTTTCGGATTGCCATAGTCGGGAAAGACGCCGACGATCCTCGCGCGCCAGTTTTCGTTCGGCGTCGGAATGTCGATCGTTTCGCCCAGTGAGACGCCGAGCCGGCGCGCAAGCTGTTCGCTGATCATCACGGCGTCTTCGTCGCGCAGCGCGCGCCAGGCGTCCTGTCGAGATTCGATCAGCGGAAAATGCGCGGCGTAGGTTTCATGCGGCGCCATTCCCATCACCTCGATCGGCCAATCGGCGATGCGCGTCTTCGTTCGCCACACGGGAAGGATCGCGGCGATTTCCGGCCGAACGCGCGCCCAGTCCTCGATTTCGTGCGCGTCGGCCGGCGTCGCGGCCTCGTAATAGATTTCCGCGACAAGCCGTTCGTCGAGCCAGGCCGTGAAGGTCCGGCGAAACCCTTCGACCATGCCGCCGACGCCGATATTCGTCGCGAGCGCCAATAGCAGCGCCATCAACGCGAGCGAGAGCCCCGCGATCTCCTGTCGCCCGTCGGCGAAGAACCAGCGCGCCAGCGGATGGCGCGCGAGGCTTTCGCCGAGGCGCAGCAGGGCGGCGAGCGCGACCGGCAGCAGCAGGGCGACGCCGAGCAGGGCGAATGCGATGACCGCGAAGCCCGCTTCGAGCGTGTCGGCGCTGCGCCACGCAAGCACGGCTGCAATCAGCGAAAGCGTCGCCAAGGCTCCCTGCCGGCGCAGATAACGATGATGCGCCTCGCGCCAGGCGATGGGCCGCGCGACGGAGAGCACGGGCAGGCGCAGGGTCTTGGAAAGGCCGCTCCCCGCGGCCAGCGTCGCGCCGGCCCCGGCCATGGCGAAACCCGACAGCCACCAGCGCGCGTCGAGCGCGAGGCGCCCCGAGACCTGCGCGCCATAGAGCCCTTCGAGACTTGCGGCGACGTCCGGCAACAGCGCGGCGGCGATGAAATAGCCGCAGATCAACCCCGCGCCGCCGGCGAGCAGCGTGAAGACGAGAAGCTCGATCAGCATCGCCGCGATCAGCCCGCGCGCCGGGACGCCAAGCGCGCGCAGGGTGCGCACCATCGGAAGGCGCTGCTCGTAAGCGAGGCCGAAGGAGGCGTTCACGATGAAAAAGCCGACGAGAAAGGCGAGAAGGCCGAAGGCTGTGAGATTGAGATGGAAACTGTCGGTCAGGCGGGAGAGGTCGCTTTCCTCGTCGGGTTCGACAATTCGCAGCGCATCGCCCGCGATCTCGCCGAGTTTCGCCGCGTCGACCCTCGTCTCGCCATCGACGATGAGACGCGAGAGCCGTTGCGGCCTGTCGAGCGCCTTTTGCGCGACGCCGATGTCGACCACGATGGCGCCGGGCGGCGCCTCCTCCATCGCAACCAGCGGCGGCAGCGTGAAGCCGCGCTCCGTCGTGACCCGCGCGCCTTCATCGAGACGCAGATCGCGCAGCGTTTGATGCGAGGCGAAACTGCGTCCCTCGCCACTGAGAATATTCGTCGCTTCCTTCGTTTCGCGCAAAGGCGCGAGCGTGGACGCCATCGGCAGGGTCAGCGGCTCGACGCCGATCAGGCGAAAGTTTTTTTCATTCACCCGCGCAGCGCCCTCGAGCGCCGGCGAGACTTTCACGCCCGCGCGACGCAGCTTGACGAAAAGCTCCTGCGCGAACAGCCCGCCGCGCACGGCGACGAGATTTTGCGTTCCGCCGCCTGTGAAAACCGCCGCCGCGCTGTCGTAGCTCCTGCGCGCCTGCGCGTTCAGCGCCTGCACGCCGCTCCACAACGCCGTCGCGATGGCGAGGCCGACCACGAGCGTCGCGAGATTGGCGGGATGCCGGCGCCAGTGGCTCAGCAGCGCGGCGAGCGTCCAGAGCGTCTGCCTCATGACGAAGCGAGCGTCCCCGCCACAAGCGTCTCCCGACGCTCGAGCCTTTGCGCAAGGCGCGTGCTGTGCGTCACCATCAGAAAGGCGCAGCCGGTCTCTTCAACGAGTTCGAGCGCCAGCGCCAAGACGTCGTCGCCCGCAGCCTCGTCGAGATTGCCGGTAGGCTCGTCGGCAAGCAGCAGTTTGGGCCGCACGGCCAGCGCGCGGCCAATGGCGACGCGCTGCTGCTGGCCGCCGGAGAGCTGCTCGGGGTAGCGCGCGAGAAGCTTTTCGAGACCGAGCCGCCGCGTCAGAGCCTCCTGCCATGCGGGATCGTAGCGCCCCGCGAGCCGCGCCTGAAAGGCGAGGTTTTCTGAGACCGTGAGGCTCGCGACAAGATTGAACTGCTGAAAGACGACGCCGATCGTTTCGCGCCGCAGCGCCGCGCGTTCGGTTTCGGAAAGGCGCGTGATGTCGACGCCGTCGAGGATGATCTCGCCGCCGTCCGCGTCGTCGAGCGCGCCGACGAGATGCAGCAGCGTGCTCTTGCCGCTGCCCGACTCGCCCATCAGCGCGAGGGTCTCTCCCGCCTCCAGCGAAATGTCCACGCCGCGCAACACGGGGAGCGGACCTTGAGGCGTGGGGTAGGATTTTCTCAGGCCCTTTACGCGCAGAAGCTTTGAGTGACTTGAGACGGACGGCCGCGCTTTCCCGCCGGCGACGATGGTCAAAACTGTGGCCTTCTTCTTTGTTTTCATACCAGACGCGGGCGCCGGGCGGCGCGCATGCAGCTATCTAGTCGAAGAAGGTTGAAAGCACAGTCCCCGTCATGTCGTCTTCATGACAATTTCGGACACGCCAGCCTATGCCGCCGCGCCTTGCGCCAGCGCAGCGATGACCGGCCAGCCGACGCTGCCCGCGGGATCGAGCGCGGCGAGCGTTCGCAAATGCCCCTCCGCGATGTTGCGGGCGCCGCGTTTCAACTCGATGAAGCTCAGCGCCTTGAGCGTGAAGAGCGCGAAACGCGCCGGTCCTTCCGCTTGCGATTGATTTTTCGGCCAAAGCTGCGGATCCCTCGGCCAGCCAGCCTGACGCGCGGCCTCCTCCATGCCGGCGAGAGCCATGCTCCGCGCCATGTCGAGATTGCCCATGTAAGTGTGGATTTTGTAGAGACAATAATAAGCGGCGAGGGCCTCGGGCGCGAGATCGAGGGCCGCGCGGAAGAGGCGGTCCGCGCGCATCCGGTCGCTGCGATAGGCGACGACGCCCTGCTGCAAAAGCGTGTCGACGGGTCCGGGCAATGCGCCGAAGTCCACGCCTTCGGCTTCCTTGAAAATATCAGTCATGAGAGCCGCGTCGCAAACACGGCGCCAGTTCTGGGCCGATTTTGCGCTGCGGCGTAGAGGGGCTATTAACGCGGGCCATGGCGCAGGAAATTGAAAACGACACGGTCGACCGCCGGGCGCTCGACCATGAGCCTTATGCAATTGCGGCGGGGCTCTTTGTTCTGTGCGGGCTCATGCTCGCGTTTCCGTGGCTCTCGGGCCGCGTCACCATCCCCTGGGATTCCAAGGCGCATTTCCTGCCGCAATTCGCCTTCCTTGCCCATGCGCTGCATTCCGGCCAGTCGCCCTTCTGGACGCCGAACGTCTTCGCCGGCATGCCGCAGATCGCCGATCCGCAGTCGCTGATCTTCTCGCCTTTCTTCCTCGTCGCCGCGGCGCTCGTTCCCGAGCCTTCCTTCGTACTTGAGGACGCCATCGTCTTCGCCATGCTCGGCATGGGCGGTCTCGCGCTGATGGCCTATTTCCGCGATCGCGGATGGAGCGCGGCGGGGGCGCTGCTCGCCGCGCTGGTCTTCGCCTTCGGCGGCTCGGCGGCCTGGCGGATTCAACACACGGGCCAGGTGATGAGCCTGTCGTGGTTTCCCGTCACACTCTGGCTATTGGCGCGCGCGCTCGACCGGCGCTCCGCCGGTTATGGCGCGGCGGCGGGCGCTGTCGCGGCTTTCCTTGTGCTCGGGCGCGATCAGGTCGCCTATCTGAGCGTCCTGCTGCTTGCCGCCTATGCGCTCTACCGCGTCGCGACGGACGAGGAGCCGATCCTCTCCGCGCTCGCCCCGCTTCTTGCAGGCGCCGCCGTCGGAAGCGCCATCATCGCAGCGCCGCTCGCCTTCACGCTGGAGCTGGCCGCGAACTCCAACCGGCCGGAAATCGATCTGGAGGGCGCGCACAAGGGCTCGCTGCCGCCGGGTTCGTTCCTCACGCTCATCTCCGCGAACATCTTCGGCTCCGACGGGCCGCTGAAGGATTTCTGGGGGCCGCCGGCGGCGGTCTTCGGGACGACCGATATTTTCCTCGCCCGCAACATGACGGACATCTACTCGGGCGAATTGACGCTCGCCGCGATCATCGCGGCGCTGGGCGCGCGCTTCTTCGCGGACAGGGAGGCGCGTTTCTTCTCCGGCGCCGCGATCTTCTTCGCGCTCTATGCGCTCGGCCGTTTTACGCCCGCCTTTCAGCTCTTCTATCACATCCCGGGCGTCGATCTTTGGCGCCGGCCCGCCGACGCGACCTTTCCTTTCGGCGTGACTCTGGCGATTCTCGCCGGCTACGGATTCAACCTCATCGAGCGCGGCGAAGTGAAACCGCGCGCGCTCCGGCTCATGGGCGCGATGCTCGCGCTCTTCGCATTCGCCGTTGCTGTCGCGATTGCGAAGGACCATCTGGCCCAGGCCATCGAGCCGCTCGCAATAAGCGCGCTCTTCGCCTTGCTCGCGATTATGCTCGTTCTGGCGACCGCGACCGGCAAATTGCGCGGCGGCGCCCTGCTCGGCGTCGTCGCCGCTCTGATGACCGTCGATCTCGCCGTCGGCAACGGCCCCAACGAATCGACCGCCCTGCCGCCCGCGCAGTTCGATGTGTTGCGCGCCGATTCGAAAGATCCGGTGATGGCGTTCCTGCGCGAGAAGCTGAAGGAAAACGCGGCGCCCGACCGGCGCGACCGGATCGAACTTGCGGCGATCGACTTCCATTGGCCGAATGCGACGCTGGTCCACGGGCTCGACCATGACCTCGGCTATAATCCGATCCGGCTCAAAATCCTCGAGGACGCGACCGGCGCCGGCGACCATCTCGCGCTGCCCGAGCAGCGCGAATTCTCGAAACTCTATCCGGCCTATCGCTCGCCCATGTCCGACATGCTGGGGCTGCGCTTTATCGCGACGGGCGCGCCGGTCGAGCAGATTGACGAACATTACAAACCCGGCGATCTCGTCGAACTCACTCAGATCGGCAAGGTCCACATCTACGAGAACAAGACCGCCCTGCCGCGCGCGCAGGTCGCGACCTGCGCCATGCACGTCGATTTCAGGCAGATGCTCGAAAGCGGCGAATGGCCGGAAGCCGACTACCGCGAGACCGTTCTGCTAGAGGAGCCGCCGCTCTGCCATTCACGCAAGGACATGCCGCCGGACGCCGCCCGGGCGCGAATCGTTTCCTATGGCAATGCGGACGTCACGATCGAAACCCATGCCCCGCCGGGCGGCGGCTGGCTGGTGCTCAACGACGTCTGGCATCCCTGGTGGTTCGCGACGCTCGACGGCGAAGAGGCGCCGATCCTGCGCGCCAATGTCATGTTCCGCGCCGTGGCGATTCCGGAAGGCCAGCACGAGGTGCGCTTCGCCTTCCAGCCGATTCGGGGGTTGCTGAGGGAGATCGCCGGCAATTAGGCGATCCTCGCATAGACCGCCTCGATCCTCGCTCCCCGGTTCAGCCCTCTGTGTATCGTGAGCGCCAGCTCCTGCGCGCCCGCCGCCGCCGCGAAGCGCTCGACCAGGCGCCGCGCTGCCGCCTCGCTCTCGACGAAGGCGAAGCCCGTCGGCCCCCACGAAGTCTGGCCGACGCCGGTCGCGCCCTCGGCGAGGAGCCCTGCGACGAGCTGCTCGACTTTCGCGCTCGTGTAGCGCCGCCCGCCTTGCGCGGGCGCGAAATAGTCGCCTACGATCTCCTGAATGCGCGTCACGGCGGCGCCGAAGGGCGCAAGCTCGCGCTCCGCCAGCGCGGGCAGCGCCTGCATCAGCACGAGACGGCAAAGCTCGCCGCTGGCGGCCTCGCTCAGGGGCGGCAGGGTCGCGAAGGCCTCGCGCTCGTCCGATCCATGCAGCCCGACTGCGGTCGGATCCGAAACCAGCAGCACGCGCCAGTCTTCGGGAAACTCCGCCCGGGCGATCACCGGCGGCGTCTTCGTCTGCGGCCCGCGGCCGCCGTCCACCACGACGCCCCCCGTTGCGAAGAGTCCCGCGCCCAGTCCCGAGCGCGCGCCTCTCGACGTCATCGCCGCGTCGGCCGCGGGGTCGTGCGGCAAATCCTCGAGCCGCCGCAGCGCCGCCGCCACGGCGAGCGCGAGCTGTGTGCCGGAGCCGAATCCCGAATGGGCGGGAATCGCCTCATGCACGACGAGCGAATGGCGCGCATCCGGCGTGAGCGCCGCCTGAGCCTTTTCCAGAAGTCGCGCCGCCCGCTCGCTTTCCGGCCCCTCGACGCGATTGGCGGGCGCCCGCGTCAGCGTCAGCCGCGTCGCAGGCGAGTCCAGCGACAGGCCGAGGCCGCCGAACTTGCGCCCCAGACCGCCGTTCATGTCGAGAAAACCGAGATGCAGCCGCGCCGTGGCCGTGACGCTTGCCTGTGCCGACATGTCGCTCCCTTACCGATCGAGCAAGACTTCGCGCCGGTTTAGGCTATATCTGCCTCAGGTGAAAGAAGTTGAGCCGGGGTCGCCGGCAGGGAGGCGGAAATGTCGAAAGAAGAGCGCGCCTATCCGGAGAACGAGGTCCTCGCCCGTCTGGAGCTGGAGCTTCCCCACTGGCGATATGAAAACGGCTGGATCCGCCGCAAGTACAAGACCCACAGCTGGAAGGGCACGCTGATGGTCATCAACACCGTCGGCCATCTCGCGGAGGCGGCGTGGCACCATCCCGACATCGCCGCGTCCTACGCCTGGGTCGAGGTGAAACTTATGACCCACACCGCGAAGGGCATTACCGACAAGGACTTCGAACTTGCCCGGAAGATCGAGGAAGTGGTCTGTTGGCGACCCGGCCAGGCCGGCGGGGCGCTGGAAGGCACGCCCGAGCACGATCAGCGATTCGCCTATATCAAATATGACAATTGAGACGGCCATGACCTTCGACCGGGCGGCGATCGCGGCTGCGCGTGACCGTTTCTTCGCGCCCATCGGCAAGCGCCCGGTCATCATGGGCATCGTCAACGTCACGCCGGACTCCTTCTCCGACGGCGGGCTGTTCGTCTCGAAGGAGGCGGCGCTGGCGCAGGCGAGGAAGCTCGCGGCCGACGGCGCCGACATTGTCGACGTGGGCGCCGAATCGACCAGACCGGGCCACACGCCCGTCCCCGCCGGGGAGGAATGGGCGCGGCTCGAACCGCTGCTCGCCGCGCTGGTGCGGGAGGCGGGCGTTCCGGTGTCGATCGACACTTATAAAGCCGCGACGGCGCGACGGGCGCTCGCCGTCGGCGTGGCCGTGGTGAACGACGTCTGGGGCCTCCAGCGCGATCCCGACATGGCGCCCGCCATCGCCGAGGCCGGCGCGGGCGTCGTCATCATGCACAATCGCGAGACGGCCGACCCCGAGATCGACATCGTCGCCGACATGCAGCGGTTCTTCGAGCGCTCGCTCGACATCGCCCGGCGCGCCGGCGTGCCGGAGGCGCATGTGGCGCTCGATCCCGGAATCGGCTTCGGCAAGAGCCGGCGGCAGAATTACGAGGCGCTTAGGGCGATCCCCACACTGCTGCGCATGGGGTTCCCGCTTCTCATCGGCGTTTCGCGCAAGTCCCTGTTCAAGGGCCTGCCCGACGGCCTTGTCGAGGGGCGGCTGATTGGGACGCTGGCGGCGAATCTCATCGCGGCGGGCGATGGGGCGCAGATCTTCCGGGTCCATGACGTCCTGGAGCATCGCGCCGCATTCGAGGTGTTTTCGGCGTTGCGCGGCGCGCCGGAGCGGGAGTGACTCATGCGGGTGGGATTCGGTCTCGGCAGCAATATCGGCGACAAGCCGGCCAATATCCGGCGGGCGCTCGGCCTCCTGGAATCACGGGAGATCGCGCAGCTCTCTGCGGTGTCGCGCATCTACCGCACTCCGCCCTGGGGCGATACCGACCAGGGCGATTTCGCCAACGCCTGCGCGATCGGCGAAACGAAGCTCTCACCCTATGAGCTGCTGGCCGCCGTCAAGAAAATCGAGGCCGACATGGGGCGTGAGCCGAGCCGCCGCTGGGGACCGAGGCTGATCGATGTGGATATCCTGTTTCTGGGCGATCACACCCTCGACGACCCCGAACTCACCCTGCCGCATAAGGAGCTGTTCGGGCGCGGTTTTGTCCTTTTGCCGCTGGTGGAGATCGCGCCCGATCTTGTGCTCGATGGCGTGCCGATCGCAGACGCCCTGTTAGCGGTGGAGAGAGCCGGCGTCAGGCTGTGGGAAGAGGGTTAACGACCCCACCCCGGATGGCTGGGGATACCGCATTGCAGCATCGTTCGCCGGGCGGTATCGAAAATGTCTTCATAATTGTTTGTTTCAACCGAGTTCACCAGCTTTTTGCGGTGTCACAGAAAGCGCCCTTCTTTTCGGCTTTCAGCCCCAAAGGGTAGTTTTATTCCTATCCACTGGGGCTGCACTGACTATTCGATAGACAGTTTTTAGCTATACCAAGGGATATTGTGATTAATTTGGGGAGGGGGAATTGTTGGGCCACGCTAAGCGGGGTCTTTGAACTGGTCCGAGAGGGTCTGTTTTGGGCTTTGTCTTAGGCGGCGACGTCGGTGTTCGTCCGATAACAACAAGCGGCTGTGCCAGGGTTTGGTTTGAGGGTTTCGATCTTCGGGCTGGATTTTTGGAAGGCTGCGGCAAGACAAGGGCGGTGAGGCGCGGATCTACTGAGATAGGTTGCGCCCAACGTTTACGAAAACGAGGACGAAGCAGCTCTGTTCTGGGAGGCGGAGCGATACCGGTCACGCGCATATCCCTGGGAGCACATAGGAGGAGTTAAAATATGAGCTCGACGACAAGCGCGGCTGCTGGCGCAGCTGCAGAAGTAGAATCCGTAGTCGATCTGCGTGGCATGTGGATTGGCCTCGTATTGCTGAACGTGTTTTATCTGATCGTTCGCATTTACGAGCAGGTCTTTGGCTGGCGCGCGGGTCTGGACTCGTTCGCTCCGGAGTTCCAGACGTATTGGATGTCGATCCTGTGGACGGAGATTCCTCTTGAGCTGGTTTCGGGCCTCGGCCTTGCCGGCTATCTGTGGAAGACTCGCGACCGCAACGTCGACGCTGTTACGCCTCGTGAAGAGATGCGTCGTCTCGTTGTCCTGGTTCAGTGGCTTGTCGTTTACGGCATCGCCATTTACTGGGGCGCTTCGTTCTTCACGGAGCAGGACGGCACCTGGCACATGACGGTGATTCGCGACACGGACTTCACGCCGTCGCACATCATCGAGTTCTACATGAGCTACCCGATCTACTCGGTTATCGCGGTTGGCGCGTTCTTCTATGCGAAGACCCGCATTCCGTATTTTGCTCATGGCTACTCGCTGGCGTTCCTGATCGTCGCCATCGGCCCGTTCATGATCATCCCGAACGTTGGCCTGAATGAGTGGGGCCACACCTTCTGGTTCATGGAAGAGCTGTTCGTTGCTCCGCTTCACTGGGGCTTCGTGTTCTTCGGCTGGATGGCTCTGGGTGTGTTCGGCGTCGTCCTTCAGATCCTGATGCGCATCCATGCCCTCGTCGGCAAGGAAGGCGTCAAGCTCCTGACCGAGTAATGACGATGGCCGCCCGCGCCGAGCGCGCGGGCGGTTTTCTCGGCGGACCTGAAGTTTCGGACAATTTGCGGGGTTTGGCTGCTCGCCTGGCGGCGACGGTTTCTTGGAGTTTGGCCTGAATTCGGGTTCACGAAAGAGAGACGCCGCGGGAACGCGGGGTGGAAGGGGATCTGGACGACGTCATTGGAGCGCCGTCCGGGAGCCGGTCCGGGGAGCGAAGAGCCTTCGGTCTGGTCGCAAAAAGAAACTCGCGCGTTTTGAAGCGCTCGAGAAACACCAAGGAGAAGAGTGATGTCACAATCGAAAAGCGGGGGAGCGGTCGGACCGTTCAACTCCGTCGCCGAGGCGGCGGGTTGCGTTCAGACGGTCGACTGGATGCTTCTTGTTCTGCTGTTTTTCGCCGTTCTCGGCGGTTATCACGTCCACTTCATGCTGACGGCGGGCGACTGGGACTTCTGGGTTGACTGGAAGGATCGTCGTATGTGGCCGACGGTTGTGCCGATTCTGGGCGTGACCTTCTGCGCGGCGTCGCAGGCTTTCTGGTGGGTCAACTTCCGTCTTCCGTTCGGCGCCGTTTTCGCGGCTCTGGGCCTTCTGATCGGCGAGTGGATCAACCGCTACGTCAACTTCTGGGGCTGGACGTATTTCCCGATCAGCCTGGTGTTCCCGTCTGCTCTGATCGTTCCGGCGATCTGGCTCGACGTGATCCTTCTGCTGTCGGGCTCCTACGTGATCACGGCGGTTGTCGGCTCGCTGGGCTGGGGTCTGCTGTTCTACCCGAACAACTGGCCGGCGATTGCGGCGTTCCATCAGGCGACCGAGCAGCATGGTCAGCTGATGACGCTTGCTGACCTGATCGGCTTCCACTTCGTCCGCACGTCGATGCCGGAATACATCCGCATGGTCGAGCGCGGCACGCTGCGCACGTTCGGTAAGGACGTTGTGCCGGTTGCGGCGTTCTTCTCGGGCTTCGTCTCGATGATGGTGTATTTCCTGTGGTGGTTCATGGGTCGCTGGTATTCCACGACCAAGGTCATCGACACCATCTGATGCGGGCTGTGGTCCGCGGTTCGGAAGGGTCGCGGTCCCCGTCTGGAAAAGGAAGAACGCAAACTGGATCAGGTTTGTCCATCGGGTTGGCCTGACGGTTTGCGGATGAAAAAATCGGCTGGCGCGCGAGGCGCCGGCCGGAAGAGGAACCTGGGAGGTTTGTTCATGAAAAAGCTAGTCAAGCTCGCCGCCTTTGGCGCGGCGGCTGCTGTGGCGGCGACGCTTGGAGCGGTTGCTCCGGCCTCGGCGCACGGCGAGAAGTCGCAGCAGGCGTTCCTTCGCATGCGCACGCTGAACTGGTATGACGTTCAGTGGTCGAAGACGACGGTCAACGTCAACGAGGAAATGGTTCTTTCGGGCAAGGTTCACGTCTTCTCGGCGTGGCCGCAGGCCGTTGCGAACCCGCGCGTTTCGTTCCTGAACGCCGGCGAGCCCGGCCCGGTTCTGGTCCGCACGGCGCAGTTCATCGGCGAGCAGTTTGCTCCGCGTTCGGTGTCGCTGGAGATCGGCAAGGACTACGCCTTCTCGATCAACCTGCGCGGCCGTCGCGCCGGCCGTTGGCACGTTCACGCCCAGATCAACGTCGAAGGCGGCGGCCCGATCATCGGACCCGGCCAGTGGATTGAGATCAAGGGCGACATGAAGGACTTCACCGACCCGGTGACGCTCCTCGACGGTTCGACCGTTGACCTCGAGCACTACGGCATCAGCCGCGTTTACGCGTGGCATCTGCCGTGGATGGCGGTTGGCGCCGCGTGGATCTTCTTCTGGTTCGTCCGGAAGGGGCATCATCACGTCCTACATCCGCGTTGCGGAAGGCAAGGCTGATGACGTCATTGGCGATGACGACCGCCGCATCGGCGCGATCGTCCTTGCTCTGACGATCCTCGCGACGATCGTTGGTTACGCTGTGACGAACTCGACCTTCCCGCGCACGATCCCGCTTCAGGCCGGCTTGCAGAAGCCTCTGACGCCGATCGAGACGGAAGGCACCGTGGGCGTCGGCAAGGAGAATGTGACGACCGAGCTGAACGGCGGCGTCTACAAGGTTCCGGGCCGCGAGCTGACGATCAACGTCAAGGTGAAGAACAACACGTCGCAGCCGCTGCGTCTCGGCGAATACACCGCCGCTGGCCTGCGCTTCCTGAACCCCGACGTGTTCACGACGAAGCCGGACTTCCCGGACTACCTGCTGGCCGACCGTGGCCTGTCGGTTGACGCGACCCCGATCGCGCCGGGCGAGGCGAAGGAGATCGTCGTGAAGATCCAGGACGCCCGTTGGGACATCGAGCGTCTGTCTGACCTGGCTTACGACACCGACAGCCAGATCGGCGGCCTCCTGTTCTTCTTCTCGCCGGACGGCAAGCGCTACGCCTCCGAAATCGGCGGCCCGGTCATTCCGAAGTTCGTCGCCGGCGATATGCCCTAAGCGTCCTTCGAACGACTGATACAATCGACCGGCCGGATGAAAATCCGGCCGGTTCCTTTTTAGGGCGATGACGAACACAAGCAGACATTCGCGACGGTTGCAGTCGTCGCTCACCCCTTATTTCAATTTTGTAATTTTCCTGACCGACGCATTCGGCAAGGGCAAACCGACCTAACAAATGACGCGTCGTTCCGGGAAAACTGGCGCCACACTGAAGTCGCCGGCCCGCAGCGGTCAATCGCGGTTGCGACACTCGATCCCTTCGGTTGACGAGGCGGGAAGAAAGCAACGACGTTGCGGCCGGTCGCAACCCTCCTCCCGGAATCGCAGCCGATGTCCTTCCCGCGAGCGTCGGCTCATCGATTGCCGTCGACCTACCGCGTCCAAGTCGAGATTGAACAAATATTCGCCGACCATAGCGGCCCGCGATTTTCGCCTCCTGAGACGAACCCCCAGAAGCGGGCTCGCGCCGCCGCGTTCCGCTGCGGGGCAACAGGGTCGTAAAATCAAAGCGCCGAAAATTTATCCCGACCAGTACGAGAGCCCGATGCGGGACTCATCCGTAAGATCGAATCAAACTGCCAGCCAGCAAATTCCAGCCGTCGATCAGGATGAAGAAAAGGATCTTCGCCGGCAGCGATATCGTCGCGGGCGGCAGCATCATCATGCCCATGGACATGGTGAGGACGGCGACGATGATGTCGATCGCGAGAAACGGGACCACGATCAGAAATCCGATTTCAAAGCCGCGCCGCAGTTCCGAAATCATGAAGGCCGGGATGAGGACTGAAAGTTGCAACTCTGTCTTGCCCTTCGTCGAGGGCTCTACTTTGCGAAGATCCTCGAAAAGTCGAATATCCTTGTCGCGGACATGCGCAATCATGAACTCCCGAAACGGAGCTGAAATCTTTTCGAAGGCTTCGACTTCAGTGATCTTGTTCTCGACGAGTGGTTTGACTCCCGAAGACCATGCCTGATTCATCGCCGGCGTCATCACATAGAAGGTCATGAACAGCGCCAGGCTGATCAGGACGAGATTCGCCGGCGTGCTTTGCAGACCTAGCCCCGTGCGAAGGAATGAGAGGGCGATCGCGAAACGGGTGAAGCTCGTCACCATGATGAGCAAGCCCGGCGCAATCGACAAAACGGTCAGCGCGCCCAGCAGTTGAATTATCTTTCCGCTCGACGACGCCGCGCCATTTGGCAAGAGCGCGTTGAGATCCAGTCCCTCGGCAGCGAAGGCGATTGAGGGCGTCATCATGACGCCGATGATCAGCAAACGATTCATTGAACGACCATGGTTTCGATGATGAATTCCTTAACCTTCCGCTCCGAACGAATCGTTGCGCGCTCGCCAAGTTCTTCCTGCAGCCGACGAAGGCCGTCAGACCCTTCGAGGCTCGAAATGGAGGCCGTGCGCAAAAATGCGGTGATGTCGGCGGTGAGCTCGGCGATGAGCTTTTCGGCGTGTGGAAGCTCTTTCGGGTCATAGACGATCGCGGCCTGAAGCCGTATCCAGCTGGATTCCGGCTGCGCCAGATTCGTCACGATCGCCGGAAGCTCCTTCACTTCGAAGGAAGCGAGGTCCGGCGCCTTCTTCTTTGCATCGCCATGCCCGCCGCCTTTCTTGTGAGGATCGCCATGCGCGTCCGCGTGTTCGCTTCCGGCGTCCGGCGGGGGATTTTGTGCGGCCTGTCCCGCGGGCGGCGGGGCGGCGAGGGTATAGCCCAGAAAGGCGCCGCCGCCGCCGCCAATGAGGGTAAGGAGAAGCAGCGGGATCAGCGTCTGCATCATTCCGGGCTGAGCAGGGGATCCGGATTTCTTGTCATCGACCGCGGCCATGGTCGTCGTCTCTCAGAACGGAACGAAAGTGTCGTAGAGCTGCTGGCCCCAGGCCGGCTGCTGAACTTCGGTAAGTCGACCGCGACCGCCGTATGAAACGCGCGCTTCCGCGATCTTGTCGTAGTTGATCGAATTGTCCTTGTTGATGTCGCGCGGCCGCGCCACGCCGCCGATGCTCAGCACCCGAAGCTCCTGGTTGACGCGTATTTCCTGCGAGCCGTGCAGAACCAGATTGCCGTTCGGCAGCACCGCGGTGACGACGGCGGCGAGCGTGAAACGAATCTGTTCCGAGCGGTTGATCGTGCCTTGCCCTTGCGTTTCGGTGCTCGAGTCGATGTCGTTCTGCCAGGCGCCGGTCTGCTTCGTCTGCGAATTCGTCGGACCGCCGAGCATTGGCACGAGGTCGAGCAGAAATGTCCATTTGGATTTGATCTTCGCCTCGCGCGACCGATCGGTCGAATTGCCCAGAATGGCCCTGTCGTTCATCTCGATCACGACGGTCACGACGTCGCCCACATTCATCGCCCTGATGTCGTGGAAAAGATTCACCCGATTTTCGTCGATGCGCATGCCGGGGCCGAGCACTGCATTTTGCAACGCGCCGACCGGAATCTGATCGTCGTGAAAATTGAGGCCGCTGCCGACGGGCGTCATATGCGGTTCGCGCGTGAAGTCGCGGGGATCTGTGGCGCAGCCCGTGAGAAGCGCGGCCGAAAGACAAAGAAGAGCGGTTTTTTTCAAGGCTTTTTTCCGTCATTCGCCGGGCGCTGTTGCGCGATCCGCTTGGCCAGCGCCGCTCCGCGCGCGGCGTTCATCTCATTGAGAATCGCGCTCGCCGCTTTCGCCTTCAGCCGCAGCAGCAGCGCCGCGGCGATATCGTCGTCGAGTTCAGCGAGTTGCGCCGCCGCCGCGTCGGGCTGCATTCCCGTGTAGAAGGCGACGAGCGCGTCATTGGTTTTTCGTTCGAACGATTCGAGCTTGTCGAGCTGCGCGGCCACTTCGACCTGTTTCGCTTCCAGCGCAGCCAGTTTCTGACTGAGCTGCGCCTCCATTTCGGTAAGCAGTTTTTGCTGCCGCGCGATCCTTGCCGCCTCCACGGAAGCGGCGATGTTGGAGCAATATTGCTGCTGTTCACGCGGCGAATGAACGGGGGCGCGCGCCACGGCGGGCGCTTCTTGGGACTCTGCAAGACTGTCGCGTGATGGATGCGTGACGCCCAGCGCCGCCGTTACACAGGCGAAAAGCCAACTTCTGCTGCGTGACGAGCTTTTACGCATCATGCGTCCGTGACGAATAGCTGATGTTATCCCGCTACAAGCTTTGGCCGCTTTACCTTGTGCGTGACTTGAGCGCTTTGTGCACTCGCTAATGCGACGCGGGCCGCAGCCCGACGACGCTCGCGATTTCGCCGATCGCATCGATGCTCGGCTCGCCATGCGGCGACTGTTTCAGAGCTTCGTATAGGCGCGGCGCCAATTCGATCGCGCGGTCGAGCGCGGCGTCGGCGCCAGGCTGATAGCCGCCGAGCATGCGCAGATCGCGCGTGTCTTCATATTTCGAGATGAGCGCGCGACATTCATTGATCAGATCGCGCTGCTCCCCGCTCCAGACGCGATCGGCGAGGCGCGAAATCGACTTCAGAACATTGATCGCCGGATAACGCCCCTGTTCGGCGATCTCGCGTTCCAGCACGATATGGCCGTCGAGCGTCCCGCGGATGCAGTCGGCGATCGGGTCATTGTGATTGTCGCCGTCGATCAGGACGGAGAAAATCGCGGTGATCGCGCCGCCGCCCTCGACGCCGGGTCCCGCGCGCTCCAGCAGGCGCGGAAGATCTGCGAAGACGCTCGGCGCAAATCCGTTGGCGACCGGCGGTTCGCCCGCGGAAAGCGCGATCTCGCGCAGCGCATGGGCGTAACGCGTCACAGAGTCCATGATGAGGAGAACGGACTCGCCGCGATCGCGGAAATATTCCGCGATCGATGTGGCGGTGAGCGGCGCGAGGCGGCGCATCATCGGGCTTTCGTCGCCCGTCGCGACAATGGTGATGGCGAGATTGGAGCGGTCGCCGAGAATCTCGTCGAGAAAATCGCGCACCTCGCGCCCGCGCTCGCCGACGAGGCAGATCACGACCGCGTCGAAGGCGGCCGAGCGGCTCATCATGGCCAGAAGCGTGGATTTGCCGACGCCCGACCCCGCGAAGACGCCGACGCGCTGGCCGCGGCACAGCGGCGTGAAGGCGTCGACCACGCGCACGCCCGTCGGCGCCGGATCGCGCACGCGGCCGCGCGACATGGCCTTGGGCGGCGACGCGTCGACGGCGCGTCGCGCCTCGCCGGGCGGCGGCGGCTCGCGGCGGTCTATCGGGGCGGCGAAAGCGTTGAGGACGCGTCCTTTCCAGTCGGGATGCGGAGCAATCTCGAACGGTCCGGTTCGGGTCACGCGCGCGCCGAGCCCGACGCCGGCGTGACTTTCGAAAGCCTTGATCAGCGCGCCGTCGCGATTGATGCGGATCGCCTGCGCGGGAAAGCAGCGGTCATGCCCTTCGAGCATCACGCAATCGTCGAGCCGCAGAAAGGGAGACAGGCCCTCGACGCGAAAATGCGAGGGAAAGGCTTCGGTCACGACGCCGCGAATGCGCACCCAATCCTTTTCCTGCGCATAAAGATCGACAGCCTTTCGCAGGCGGGAAAGCGCGTCGTCCCTCATCCGACGTCACGCGCCGCCGAGGGTGCGGACGGCGGCGCGCTGCGAATTGTCCATCATGTCGTAGGAGGCCGACGCGCTTTCAAAGGAGCGATGCGCCATGATGAGCTTGGTGATTTCGCTCACCGGATTGACATTGGCGTTTTCCAGATGACCCTGCGCCATGCCGTTCTGCGTGAAATTGGTGACGGGGATCGCGGGGGTGGAGGGAATGACGCTGGAGTTTTCGCCGCGCTGCAGGGTCGCATTTCCGTCGATCTCGAAGAGGCCGATCGCCCCCACCTGCCGGTCGCCCTGCGTAATCATGCCGTCGCGATAGATCATCGGCGGCCCGAGCGTCGGATCGAGTTTTATGGGCGAATTGCCGGCGTCGAGCACGGGATAGCCGAGGATCGTCTGTATATCTCCCGTCTCCATCATTCTCATACGCCCGTCGCGCGTATAGGCGACGCCCTGCGGGGTGCGGATCGCGAACCAGGCGTCTCCGATGACCGCAACGTCGAGAGGATTGTCGGTCTTGGTCAGCCCGCCCGAGGATCTCGATATGTAATCTACGCCCGTGGAGGGGAAATTGGTGACATATGGCGACGTCTTGGACATCACCGTGTCGAAGCTGACGCCTGTGGCGCGATAGCCGATCGTCGAGGAGTTGGCGACATTGGCGGCGATCGTCGTCAGTCGCTTGTCGAGCGTGATCTGGGAGGAGAGTGAGACGTAGAAAGCCGAGTGCATGGGCCCTGCGCGCGATTCGACCGTTTGTTGCGCCATGCTGCAGGGCGAAGCTTGCGTGCAGCCTGCAGGGCGCCCCGCGCGCTTGTGGCGCCTCGACGCAGCCTGTAGATAGCTCAAAGCGCGCCTTCCCGGCCGACGCCACGCCCGCAGGAGCCGCACGGACCCCCATGGCCAGCCTTACGGAAGTCTTCAACGCCGGCGCGGCCGACGCCTGGATCTTCGTTCCGACCGCCATCCTGCTCGGGGCGCTGCACGGGCTGGAGCCGGGCCACTCCAAGACGATGATGGCGGCCTTCATCGTCGCCGTTCGCGGCACGGTCGGGCAGGCGGCGCTGCTGGGGCTTTCCGCCACGCTCTCGCATACGGCGATCGTCTGGGTCATCGCCCTGACCGGCATGTATCTCGGCGCGCGGTGGAATGTCGAAGCCAACGAGCCCTATCTCCAGATCGCCTCCGGCGCGCTGATCCTCGCAGTCGCGGCGTGGATGAGCTGGCGCATCTGGCGCGACAGGGCGTCGGCGGCGCAGGCCCCTGGCGGCGGCCGCCATCACCATGACGATCACGCCCATCATCATGACCATGGCCATCATCACCATGATCATGCGCATCCGCACGATCGCCATCATCATCACGGCGCCGGCGCCGCTCTGGCCGAGGCGGCGCAGGAAGATAGTTTCGAGAGCGAGCTGCTTTCCGTCGATCCCACCGTCTATGCGGATACGCATGAGCGCGAACATGCGCTGGACATCGAGCGTCGCTTCGCCAACCGCGAGGCGACGACGGGACAGATCGTGCTCTTCGGCCTCACCGGCGGGCTGATCCCGTGCCCGGCCTCGATCACCGTGCTGCTGATGTGTCTGCAGGTCGGGCGGGTCGCGCTCGGGGCGGCGCTGGTGCTCTGTTTCAGCATCGGGCTGGCGCTCACGCTGGTCTTCGTCGGCGTAGCGGCGGCGCTCGGCATGCGCCACGCGGTCTCGCGCTGGCCGCGCTTCGAGGCTCTGGTCTCGCGCGCCCCCTATTTTTCGAGCGCGCTCGTCTCGGCGGTCGGCCTTTACACGATCTGGATGGGCGCGGCGGCGCTGAGGTAGGGCGTCCGCCTACTTTCCCGGATGGAACGCCGATTTGCGAACATTGGCGCTGATCGGCTCCTCGAGGAAAAAGTCGAGCACCGCATCGAGCGAGGGATCGACGGAATAGGGCGCAAGGTCGCTCACGCCTTCCTCCGCCAATACGCGCACGTCGACGAAGAAATTGCCGGTGCAGTCGCGCGAGGGGCGCGTGAGGATTGCATGAGCGGCGTCAGCGACGATCTCCGGCTTGCGTGCGCGCCTGATGACTTCCTCGCCGCCCAGAAGATTGCCGACTGCGGCGGTGGCGATCGCCGTCTCGGGCCACAGCGAATTCACCGCGACGCCGTCGCGCGCGAGATCCCTCGCCAGCCCGAGGGTCACGAGGCTCATGCCGTATTTGGCCATTGTATAGGCGAGGTTGGGGCTGAACCATTTCGGGTTCATGTCGAGCGGCGGCGACATGGTGAGTATGTGGGGATTTTCCGCCTTGCGCAGGAAGGGCAGGGCCATCTTCGCGCAAAGATAGGTTCCCCGCGCGTTGATCTGATGCATCAGATCGAAGCGCTTCATCTCCAGCATGTCGATCCCGCGCAGATCGATGGCGCTGGCGTTGTTGACGAGTATGTCGACGCCGCCGAAGGTCTCGGCCGTCTTCTTGACAGCCGCCTCGACCTGATCGTCGAAGCGAATGTCGCAATGTATCGCCAGCGCCTTGCCGCCGGCGGCCTCGATCTCCGCCGCCGCCGTATAGATCGTGCCGGGGATTTTCGGGTTCTCCGCCACGCTCTTCGCCGCAATGGCGACATTGGCGCCGTCGCGCGCGGCGCGATTGGCGATTGCGAGTCCGATGCCGCGGCTCGCGCCCGTGATGAAAAGCGTCTTTCCGCTGAGCGATCGGGTCATTGAAGGGCTTTCGATAAAAGGGAAGATGGCGCGCGGCGCATCTGCGCCGCGCGTGATTGCCGTCGCGTCAGGCGGCGACCTGCGCGGGATAGCCAGCCTCGGTGATGGCGTTGGCCAGCGCCTGCGGATCCTTCGGCGCCGGGCTGACTTCCACCTTGCCGGTCGCAAGATCGACCTTCACATCGGCGCCGGGCTCTACCGTCTGCACGGCCTTGGTGACATGTTTCACGCACATGCCGCAGGTCATGTCCTTCACATTGAACGTGGTCATTGGTTCCTCCTTGTTGTCCTGTTCGATGGGCGCGGGCGCCTCGGCGGGCACCGCGCTTTCATGCGTGATCGTCGGGGCGGGCGAGGCCACGTCGATCACCGGCGGCCTGAAGCGACGCAGGCGAAGCGCATTGGTGAGCACGAAGGTGCTCGACAACGCCATGGCCGCGGCGCCGAACATTGGCGAGAGCAGCGTGCCATTGATGGGGAACAGCGCGCCGGCCGCCACGGGGATGAGCACGACATTGTAGCCGAAGGCCCAGAAGAGATTCTGCGCGATATTGCGCATGGTCGCGCGCGAGAGCGCCAGCGCCGTGGGCACCTTGGCCAGATCGCCCGACATCAGCACGACGTCCGCCGCCTCGATCGCAATGTCGGTGCCCGTGCCGATCGCAATGCCGGCGTCGGCTGCGGCAAGCGCCGGCGCGTCATTCACGCCGTCGCCGACGAAGGCGATTTTGTTCTTCTCGCGCAGCCGCTCCAGCGTCGCGACCTTGCCGTCCGGCATCACGCCGGCCACGACCTCGTCGATCCCGAGCCTGCGGGCGATGGCGTTCGCGGTGCGCGCGTCGTCGCCGGTGATCATCGCGGTTTTCACGCCGATCGTGTGCAGCGCTTCGATGGCGGGCTTCGTCGTCGGCTTCAGATCGTCCGCGACCGAAAGGATGGCGCCGAGCCTGCCGTCGACGGCGACATAGAAGGGCGTCTTGCCGTCGGCCGAAAGCGTGGCCGCGCTTTCCTCGAAGGCTTTCGTATCGAGGCCGAGCGAGGTCATGTAGCGTTCGGCGCCGACCGCGATCTTGCGGCCCTCGACGACGCCCGTGACTCCCATGCCGGAGATGGAGGCGAAATCGGCGACCCGCGCGAGCGCAAGGCCGCGATCCCTGGCGGCGGCGACGATCGCGGCGGCGACCGGATGCTCCGACTGCGCCTCGACGGCCGCGGTCAGCCGCAGCAATTCGTCCTCGTTCATCCCGGGCGCCGCGACGAGGTCCGTCAGCCGCGGCTTGCCGAAAGTGAGCGTGCCGGTCTTGTCGAAGGCGATCAAGGTCACGTCACGCAGCGTCTGCAGCGCCTCGCCCTTGCGGAAAAGCACACCGAGCTCCGCCGCGCGGCCCGTGCCGGTCATGATGGCCGCCGGAGTCGCAAGACCCATGGCGCAGGGGCAGGCGATGATGAGAACCGCGACGGCGTTGACCAACGCATAGGTGAGGCGCGGCTCGGGGCCGACGAACATCCAGATGACGAAGGTGAGCGCCGCCGCCGCGAACACCGCCGGCACGAAGACCGCGGTGACGCGATCCACCATCGCCTGGATGGGCAGCTTCGCGCCCTGCGCCTGTTCGACCATGCGGATGATGCCCGCGAGCGTGGTGTCGGCGCCGACGCGCGTCGCGCGGAAGGAGAACGCGCCGGCGCCATTGACCGTCGCGCCGGTCACGCTCGCGCCGACGGTCTTCGCGACCGGCGCCGGTTCGCCGGTCACCATGGATTCGTCGACATGGGACGCGCCCGCGGTCACGACGCCGTCGGTTGGAATACGCTCGCCGGGACGCACCAGCACGATATCGCCGACGCGAACTTCATCGATGTCGACGTCGACCGTCTCGCCATCGCGTTCGACGCGCGCGGTCTTCGGCTGCAGTCGCGCCAGCGCCCGGATGGCTTCCGAGGTGCGGCCCTTGGCGCGCGCCTCGAGAAAGCGGCCGAAGAGAATCAGCGTCACGATGACGACCGCCGCTTCGTAATAGACATGCACCGCGCCTTCCGGCAGCAGATGCGGCATGAAGGTGGCGACGACGGAATAGAAATAGGCGCTCGAAGTTCCAACCGCGACGAGCGCGTTCATGTCCGGCTGGCCGCGCAAAAGTGATGGAACACCCTTCAGGAAGAAGACCAGCCCGGGGCCGAACAGCACGATCGTCGCGCAGAGGAAGGAGATCTGGCGGACCATCTCCTCTCCGATCGTCCCCATCACCCAATGGTGAAAGGCCGGGATCATGTGCCCGCCCATTTCGAGCAAGAAGACCGGCGCCGTGAAGATGGCCGAAGTGATGAGGCGGAAACGCAGCGCGCGCATTTCCTCCTCGCGCCGCGCGCGCTCGCGGTCCGACGCGCCGGCGTCGGTCGCGACGCTGCGCGGCTCGTAGCCGGCCGCGACGACAGCGCGGCGCAGCCTGTCCGTTAGGCCGGGGCCGGCGAGCGCGCGCACGCTGGCGCGCTCCGTCGCGAGATTGACCGTCGCCTCCAATACGCCGGGAACGGCGCGCAACGCCTTTTCGACATGGGCGACGCAAGAGGCGCAGGTCATGCCGCCGACGCCGAGCTCGATGGTTTCGACGACGGGCTCATAGCCGGCGTTGGTCACGGATTTGACGAGCGCCGAGGGATCGGCCCCGGGCGCGAGCGCGACTTCCGCGCGTTCCGTCGCCAGATTGACGCTCGCCGATGTTACCCCCGGCGTGTGAACGAGCGCCTTTTCTACATGGGCGACGCAAGAAGCGCAGGTCATGCCCCGCACATTGAAGTCAAGCCGCTCGGCGGGCCGGGTTTCAGCGTTCATGTTCAAGCGTCCCGATTTTGGCGTCGCAACCTTAGAGCCAACGGCGCGTGCGCGCCATATAGGCTTGGTATTCGTCGCCGAATTTACGAACAAGATGCCGCTCTTCCGGTTCGATCGAGAGTTTCGCCAAAGCGAAGGCGAGAAGCGGCGTGAGCAAGATGGTGAAAGGCGAGTTCAGCAGAAGTCCCAGCCCGAAGACGATCGCGACATGCGACACGTAGATCGGATTGCGCGACCATTGAAACGGGCCGTCGGTCGCAAGACGCGAGGCCGCGCGATGCGGCAGGATCGTCGTCTTGTGCCGCGCGAGCACCATTGCGCACCATATGTCATTGGCGAGCGCCAGCGCCACAATTGCGGCTCCCAGCGCGACCGCTGCGGGGAAGGAAACACAAGATTTGAAGGCGCCGCCGCTCAGCTGGTCGAGGGTCGCGCCGGCCGCCAGAGTCACCGCCAACAGTATCGGCGGCCATGGCGCATGCGCGGGAGGAGGATCGGCTTCCTGCGGTGGGTTCATGCGCGGCGCTCGCTTTGGGGAACAGGCTTTAAATTGCGGCGCGAGGCATATTTTTCAACCCTTGCGGCCAAGCTCGGCCATTCTTGACGCTGCGGCGCATGGCCGCTACCACCACGGCAAAAATCGGGAAGAAAATGCGTGCGCGCAATCCTTGAACGCTATGAGGCGGATCTCGCCGGCCTCGCCGCGCGCGACCGGCTGCGCGCGCTCGAGCCGCGCGCGGGACTCGATTTCGCGTCCAATGATTATCTCGGGCTCGCCGAGTCGCCGGCTCTCGCCGAGGCTGCGGCTGCAGCGCTGGCGCGCGGCGCGCCCGTCGGGGCCGGCGGATCGCGGCTGCTGCGCGGCAATCATCCCGAGCATGAGGCGCTGGAAGAAGAAGCGGCGCGCTTCTTCCACGCGCAGAGCGCGCTCTTCTTCGGCGCAGGCTTCTCGGCCAATGAAGCATTGCTGGCGACGCTCCCGCAACGCGAGGATCTGATTGTCCACGACGCGCTCGTGCATGCGAGCGCGCATGACGGCATGCGCCTGTCGCGCGCGCCGCGGGTCTCTTTCGCGCACAATGACGCAAACGCCGCGGAAGAGGCGATCCGCGACTGGCGCGGCAAGGGCGGCGTGGGGCGCGCCTGGATCGTCGTCGAAAGTCTCTACAGCATGGATGGTTGCAAGGCGCCGCTCGACGATCTGATGGCCCTCGCCGAGCGGCATGAAGCCTTTCTCATGGTCGACGAAGCCCATGCGACGGGGGTCTTTGGCCCCGGCGGCCGCGGCCTTGCGGCGGGCCTCGAGGGCCGCGAGAATGTGATCAGCGTGCACACCTGCGGCAAGGCGCTCGGCGTTTCCGGCGCGCTGGCGTGTCTGGCGTCGCCTTTGCGCGATTTTCTCATCAACCGCTGCCGCAATTTCATCTTTGCAACCGCGCCGTCGCCGCTCGTCGCCGCCTGCGTCCGCGCGTCCCTGAAGCTCGTCGAAAGGGCGGACGATCGTCGAGCGGCGCTGCAGGCCCGCGTCGATCGCGCCGGGTTGGCGTTGCAGACGCTGTGCGGCGTCGCGCCCTCCGGTTCCCAGATACAGCCAATCATTGTCGACGCCGACGGGCGCGCTCTCGCGCTCGCCGCCGCCATGCGCGCCCATGGCTATGACATTCGCGCCATCCGGCCGCCGACCGTGCCGGAAGGAACCGCGCGGCTGCGTCTGTCGCTGACGCTGCACGCGAGCGAGGACCAGATCGCCCGGATGATCGCGCATCTCGCCGATGCGCTCGCAAAGGACAGCGAATGAGCAAGATATTCGTGATCGTCGGGACCGACACCAATGTCGGCAAGACGATCGTCTCCGCCATGCTCGTCGGCGCGCTCGGCGCCAGTTACTGGAAGCCCGTGCAATCGGGTCTCGAGGACGAGACGGATTCACAGACCGTCGCGCGGCTTTCCGGCGCTTCGCCGGATCGCATCATCCCCGAGGCCTGGCGACTGCGTCTGCCTGCCTCGCCGCATATTTCCGCGCGCGCCGAGGGCGTCGAGATCGATGTGGCGAGGCTCGGGCCGCCCGTCTGCGACGGCGACCTCATTATCGAGACGGCGGGCGGGGTGATGGTTCCGCTGACCGACGACGTCCTGACGATCGATGTCCTGGCGCGCTGGCGCCTGCCCGTCATTCTGGTTGCGCGCACCGCGCTCGGCACGATCAATCACAGCCTGCTGACGATCGAGGCGCTGCGTCGCCGCGACATTTCGATCCATGGAATCGCTTTCGTCGGCGACGAAGAAGCGCAGGCGCAGCGAACGATTGCGTCCATCGGCGGCGTCCGCATTCTCGGCCGCCTGCCGTTCCTGTCGCCGCTGACGCAGAAAACATTGCAGGCGGCGTTCGACGCATCCTTCGCGCGCGCGGATTTCGTGTCATGAGCGTCGTTTCGGATTCACCCGTCTGGCGTCCCTTCACGCAACATGCGTTGCAGCCCGGCGCCTACAAGATCGCGCATGCCGAGGGCGCCTGGCTCAGCGCCGAAGATGGAACGCGTTTTCTCGACGCGATATCGTCGTGGTGGGTGATCACCCACGGTCATCGGCGGCCGGAAATCATGCAGGCCATCCGCGCCCAGACGGAGTCGCTCGACCAGATCATCTTCGCTGGCTTCACCCATGAGCCGGCCGAGGCGCTCGCGCGACGCCTCGTCGAAATCACGGCGCCGGGGCTGGATTACGTCTTCTATTCCGACAGCGGCTCCACCAGCGTCGAGGTCGCGATCAAGATGGCGCTGGGCTACTGGCGCAATCGCGGCGAGGCGCGCTCGCGCGTCATCGCGCTCGAACACAGCTATCACGGCGACACGATCGGAACCATGTCGGCCGGCGCCCGCTCGGCCTTCAACGCTCCCTATGAACCGCTGCTCTTCGACGTCGGGCGAATTCCCTTTCCAGCCCGCGGCGCCGAGCAGGAGGCGCTCGACGCGCTCGAATCCGCCTGCCGCGAGGGCGCGGCCGCCTTCCTCGTCGAGCCGCTCATCCTTGGCGCAGGCGGGATGCTCATCTATGGCGCCGACACGCTCGTGGAGATGAAGCGCATCTGCGAACGTCATCGCGTTCTCTTCATCGCCGACGAAGTGATGACGGGCTTCGGCCGCACGGGGACGCTTTTCGCCTGCGAGCAGGCGGGCGTCGTTCCCGACATCGCCTGTTACTCGAAGGGCCTCACCGGCGGCGCCGTGCCGCTCGCCGTCACAATGTGCCGGCGCGAGATTTTCGAGGCGCATCTTTCCCCCGAGCGCGCCCGCGCCTTCTTTCATTCGAGCTCCTTTACCGCGAATCCGATCGCCTGCGCGGCGGCGCTCGCCAATCTCGACGTCTGGGAAAAAACCGACGCGCGAGAACGCGTTGCGCGTCTTTGCTCCATGCAGGAAGAGCGCATTGCGCGCTTCGCCGATGACCCCCGCTTTTCGGACGCGCGCCGCATGGGCACGATCACGGCCCTCGATCTCAATGTTGCGCAAAGCGGCTATCTTGCGACGATAAGCCTCGATCTGATGCGCTTTTTCAATGCGCGCGGGCTGCTGCTGCGCCCATTGGGTCCGACGATCTATGTGCTGCCGCCCTACTGCGTCACCGGTGGAGAACTCGATCTCGCCTATACGGCGATCGACGAGGCGGCCGACGAGTTTGGCGCCGCGCGCTGAAGAAAATTCGGCGAATTCAAATGCGCCGAATTTGCTCCCGCTTCATAGTCTGCCGCGTGTTTGAACGGAAAGCCGCCTACACTTTTCCCGAACGCGCTCTAACTCCGGATTTCCGTCTTGACGCTCATGCCGCGGCCTTCGTCGGGGGCGGTTCTGGCGCGCGCGAGATATTCTTCTCTCAAGGCGCGGCGCAAAACCTTCCCGACATTCGTTTTCGGTAGGCTGTCGCGAAATTCATAGTGGCGCGGAATCTTGTAAGCTGTCAGCCGCTCATGTGCGAATTTGCGCAGCTCATCCCGTGTCAGGCTCGGATCGCGCGCGACGATGAATGCCATGGGCGCCTCGCCCGAATGTTCGTTCGGCACGCCGATGACGGCGACTTCTTTCACTTTCGGATGTTCAATCAGCACGGCTTCGACTTCATTGGGATAAACGTTGAAGCCGGAAACGAGAATCATGTCCTTCAGCCGGTCGACGATCTTGAATTTGCCGTCGGGCGTCATGACCGCGATGTCGCCGGTTCTGAAAAATCCGTCCGCCGTCATCACCCTGGCGGTTTCGTCTGGGCGGCGCCAATAGCCCGGCATCACCTGAGGGCCTTTCGCCACGAGTTCGCCGCGCTCTCCGAAGGGGGCGACGCCGCCATCCTCCATGCGCAATGAAACGTCGGTCGACGGCAGCGGATAGCCGATCGAACCCGTGAAGTCCTCGATATCCGGATGGTTGACCGTAAGGATCGGCGAGGTTTCCGAGAGCCCGTATCCCTCCACGATCGCCTTGCCCGTCAGCGCCTTCCATTCGCGCGCGACGGTTTCCTGGGTGGCCATGCCGCCCGCGATGCAGAAAAGGAGTTTCGAGAAGTCGACGGTCTTGATCTTCGGGTGATCGACGAGCGCCGCGTATAACGTGTTGACGCCCGAGAAGATCGTGAAGGGCGTGCGCCGCATGGTTGCGATCATGCCGTCGAGATCCCGGGGATTTGCGATCAGGATGCAGCAGCCGCCGGTCATGACCGACAGAAGGCAGCAGGCCGTCAGTCCGAAGATGTGGTAGAGGGGAAGGGGCGTCAGTATGCGATGAGGGCTGCTTGGTCCGAGATGACGCTTCAGCCACGCCCAGGTCTGCGCCACATTGGCGGCGACATTGCCGTGAAGCAGAACGGCGCCTTTGGCGACGCCGGTCGTTCCGCCGGTGTATTGCAGGAAGGCGATGTCCTCGCGCGCGATCTGCACGGGCGTGAAGCGCTCTTCCGCGCCCGCCTGCAACACCTGGGTGAAGGGCACGGCGCCCGGCAGCGTATAGGCGGGAACCATGCGCTTTACGTAACGGGAGACGAAATTCACGACGAGGCCCTTCAGGCCCATCAGGTCGCCGGGCCTGATGATGATCGCGCGCTCGACTTTCATACTGCTCCACGCGGCTTCAGCCGTATGGGCGAAATTCTCGAAAACGAACAGGAACCGCGCGCCCGAGTCGTTGATCTGATGTTCGAGTTCGCCGGGCGTGTAGAGCGGATTGACATTCACCACCACGCCGCCGGCGATCAGCACGCCGAAGAGGATCGCCGGATAGGCGAGCACATTGGGCGACATGATCGCGATGCGGTCGCCCTTCCTGATCCCCCGCGACTGCAGCCAGGCGGCGACGGAATCGGCGGCGCGCGCCAGCTCCTTATAGTCGAGCGAGGCGCCGAAACTCTCCATCGCCGGATTCGACGCATATTTCCCGACGCTCGCGCGAAACATGTCGACGAGCGTCGAATAGTCCGACTCTTCGATATCCGCTGGCGCGCCCTCCGGATAGGAGGCGAGCCAGGGCCGCGCCGCATAGGGATCGTCCCGCCGCTCAATGCTCGTCATTTTTCGCCTCGCGACACACCGCTCGTTGAGACTTCGGACGGCGAAAGCCTCCGAATCGACATGCTACTCAAGATAGCGCGTCTGGCCCGAATTAAACGGCATCCGCGTGACGTGATTATTTTTGCGTTGCGAGAAGACGGTTATTTACGCGGCCGCGCCGGACAGGCCAAAGCCGGCGAGGAGGGCGAGACCCAGACACAGCACGAGAACGGCGGCCCCGAGTTCCGCCCCGCGTCCGAGGACGAGCGCGCGCCGCGAGTCGCGCCCGCTCCAGCGCATGGCGGCGCTCTTCGCATAGACCGCCGTCGCCGCCAGTGCGCCGGTGGTGATCGCCGTGCCGGCCGACATTGCGAACACGGCGGCGATTCCGGCTGCGAAAAGTCCCTGCGACAGTGTGAACACCAGCACGAGAATCGCGCCCGAGCAGGGCCGCAGGCCGGCGGCGACGACAGTGGCGATGGCGTCGCCCCAGCGGAAAGAGGGGCCGGTCAGCGTGGCCGGATCAGGCGCATGGGCGTGGCCGCAGCCGGGGCCGTGAATATGGGACGGATCGTCGATCGCTTCGCACATGAAACGGCTCGAAGGGGCGGGCGCGGGCGAGCGCAGAGCGTCCAGAAAGGCTCCGCCCTTTGTCCAGACAAGCCGCGCGCCCAGAGCGGCGATCGCCGCATAGCTCGCAATTTCGATCATGCGGGCCGCGTCGGTCATTCGCGCGGCGGTGGCGTTGAAAACGAGCGCCGCGAGAGCGACGACCACGATCGCGACGACGCCCTGCAGCAGCGCGGCGAGCGCGGCGAGCAGGAGCCCGCGCTTCAGGGCCGTCTCATTGGCGATCATGTAGGAGGCGAGCACCGCCTTGCCGTGCCCCGGCCCGGCGGCGTGAAAGACGCCATAAGCGAAACTGGCGGCGGCGAGGATGAAAAAGGCCGAGCGGCCGGTCCTGAGCGCGCGGACCGCCGTTTGCAATTCCGCATGGAACTTGTTCTGCCAGGCGAGGATGAGGCCGGCGAGGCCGCCGGTCGCGCCGACGGCCTCATGTCCGCCGACGGCGAAGGGATGGCGTTGCGCCAGCGCCGGATCGGCGGCGAGACAGACGAGCGCCGCTATGGCGAGCGCCCAGAAACCCAGCCGGGCTGGACTCACGGGCAGGCCACGATCACGCGCGTCGCCAGCTTCACGCCGAAATCCGCTCCCGGCGACATGTTCTGGAAGAAGGCTTCGCTCAGTTTCTGGTTGTCCGTGGCGACGAGCGGGGCGGGCTCCATCAGGCTCACCGAGCAACCCGCCGGGGCCTGCGCCATGGTGACCGGATCTTTCTTCTCCATGCCGAAGGAGACGAAATAGGTCGGGTCGTAGACCTGAAAGGAGAAGGGCTTTTTGGCTGCGACCGGCGTCTCCAGCGGCAGAAAGAAGCGCAGGGTCACGATCTTCTTGTCATTGGCCTCGAGAGTCACGTCCTCCGGGGCCTTGAACGCCGCCTTCGCGTTGTTCTGCTTCGCATAGGTGAAATAGTCGAACTCGGCGAGCGACTCGACATTGGTCTTTGCGAGCGGGGCCAGCTCTTCCTTCGTGGGCCGCTTGCCGTCCTTGCCGAGTCCCTGCACGGCGAAGGCCGAATACATTTCGTCGAATTCCCAGGCGTGGCGCACGCCGAGAACCTTGCCGTCCTTGCCGAAGACGACTTCGCTGCGGACAGCCACCCACACGTGAGGATGCGCCCGGGCGGGGAGAGTGAAAAACAGCGTCGCAAGGATGACGAGCGGCGGCGCGAGACGGAGCTTCATGGGCAAAGCCGATAAGGCCGCAAGGCGGCGAAAACTTGGCGCGTTCTCCCGCCTGCCTGCGGCCTTTCGAAGAGCGGCGAACGTCAGTAGGCCGTCACATTCGCGATCGGACTCAGGCAGTCGACGCTCGTTCCCGAGGAAGTGACCTTCACCGGCAGTGTCGTCGCGCCCAGGTGAACGACCGGAAGCTTCAGCGCGTGACCCGTCACGTCCCACAACTGGGGCAGCGGCCAGCCGGCGCTTCCGTCGAAATCGCCGTCGGTAACGCCCTGGTCGAGATTCGCGCCCGGGCCCCCGATCTTGATGTTGTTGATATAAGTTGTCTCTCTGGCGAGTCCAGCGATGCGGCCGTTGCCCGTCTGCCCGTCAGCGACGATGCTGTCCCACAGCATTGGCGTGGACGACACGCCGCCAGGAAGCGCGAGCGAATAGGTGACGGCACCGCGGAAGCTCTGGCCGGCGAGGCCGGCGTCGTAGATCGCGACCTTCCGCGTTCCGGCGCCCACAACGACGAGCGACGCGCCCTCGGCCGCCGGAAAGACCACGCGCTCGCCCCAGGGATCCGAGCCATTGCCCACGGCGGATTGCGCTCCGGAGAGCACAACCTGGTAGAGGCCGCTCGCCCGAACGTAGTTCGTCACATTCGCGCGGTAGACGGCGATTCCGGAGCTGCCCCAGCAAACATCCGACCCCGTTGCGATTTTCGTCCCGGTCACGGCCCGGCAGCTTGTTTCGAGCGCCGAGGAGCCTGCAGTATTGCAGAAGGTGATCGCCTGGCTGGCGGGAGGGGGCGCGGTGGGGCCGAAGAGATAGGCCCAGTACAGAAGGGCGCGTTTGACGGGGGCTGCGACGCCCGTGATCTGGATCGCCCCGATGCGGCGGTTGCGAAGGGGGACGCCCGCCGTCGCATATTGCGCGCTGGTGAAGCTGAAGCTTGGCTGGACGGGGGAGACGATGGCGAGCGGAGCTGCGGCCTTCGTCGCGCCTGTGGCGGGCGCTGCGCCGCCCTGTTGGGCGCAGGCGGCGGCTGGCGCGGCGAGCCAAAGAAAAACCGCCAAAGCCCGGCGGGTCGATGCGTCAAAAAGATTATCTTGCATTAAACAGCCCCTGATCAAGTAATGCTCCAGCGACAGATTAGAGTGTGAAAATATGTATACGCAACAGAAATATCTTTGATTTTCACCAGGATATGACCTCGATCTCAGGGCAATCCCGCGCACGCCGGGACGCATCGCGGGGCGCGCCTCCCGGCGTCGCGCGGCGAAACGCGGCTGGACCAGACGGGCGATCCCAGCTAGCCGATTGACGGCGCGCGCAAAAATCTGGGAATAAGTCGCTGGATCGTTGCAAGGCTCGTGCTTGCCCTGTCTTGAAAGCGCCTGCTTTGTTCGCTTATTGTTGCAGACGGTACAGGAGCGATTCACGCGGCCGATGCATTGGCGGGTGACGCGCCGGCGTGTAACGAAGACGCATTTTTGGGGGAGCGCGCCAGTCGACAGGGCCGGCCTCCTACGAACGGCGCTAATCGCAGCGGGCTCCGCCAGGCTTCTTAGAGTGACATTGAACGCGTCGAACAAACTCGCCTACGGGCGCTCGACATATCGCAGCGCAGGAAGCAGGTCGCTTCGCTCGGGAGAGATCGGGAATGGCGGACTCTGACGCCGGCTTAACCAGAACCGGCTCCGCCTATGGCGAGGCGAGACTGTCCGATCGTTTCGATCTCGCCCACACGCGCGTGCTGATGACCGGCACGCAGGCGATCGTCCGTCTGCTGCTGATGCAGAAGGAGCGCGACCGGCGGGCGGGCCTCAATACGGCGGGCTTCATCACCGGCTATCGCGGCTCGCCGCTCGGCGGCGTCGACGCGCAGATGCACAAGGCCCGGCCGCTGTTCGAGGCCAACGACATCCTCTTCATGCCCGGCCTCAACGAGGACCTCGCCGCAACCGCCATCTGGGGCGCGCAGCAGGCCGAGATGCGCGGCGAAGGCAAATATGATGGCGTCTTCTCGATCTGGTACGGCAAGGGTCCGGGCGTAGACCGTAGCGGCGACGCGCTGCGCCACGTCAATCTCGCCGGCACCTCCCGCTACGGCGGGGCGCTCGCTCTGATGGGCGACGACCACACGGCCGAATCCTCCACCACGGCGCATCAGTCCGACTATCATTTCGTCGATGTGATGATGCCGATCCTGTCGCCGGCCGGCGTGCAGGAGATCCTCGACTATGGTCTCTATGGCTTCGCCATGTCGCGCTTCGCGGGCGTCTGGGTCGGCCTGAAGCTGCTCAAGGACACGGTGGAGTCGACAGCCTCGATCGACGGTTCGCTCGACCGCGTGCGGCCGGTCATTCCGGCCGACTTCGCGATGCCGCCTGGCGGTCTCAACATACGCCCCGGAGACCCGGTGCTGGCGCAGGAGGAACGGCTGCAGGAGAGCAAGCGCGACGCGATGCTCGCCTTCATCCGCGCCAATCGCCTCAACCGGATCATCACCTCGGGCGGCCAGAACCCGAAGATCGGCGTCATCACGGTCGGCAAGTCCTATCTCGACGTGCGGCAGGCGATGGACGATCTGGGGATCGACGAGGTAAAGGCCAACGACCTCGGCCTGCGCCTCTACAAGATCGCCGCGCCCTGGCCGCTGGAGCCGAAGGGTCTGCACGAATTCGCGCGCGGCCTCGACCTCATCATGGTGGTGGAGGAGAAGCGCTCGCTCATCGAAGTGCAGCTGCGCGAAGAACTCTATGGCGCGGCGCATCAGCCGGTTTGCGTCGGCAAGAAGGACGAGCGCGGCGAGTGGCTCTTCCCGGTCAAGGGCGCGCTCGACGCCAATGACATCTCCATCGCCATCGGCCGCCGCCTGCTGAAATATCACCCGCTCGAGGATCTGCGGGCGCGGGTCGCGCGTCTGGAGCGCCTTCAGGATCGCCGCCGCACGATGTCCGACGTCACCGTGCGCGTCCCGCATTTCTGCGCCGGCTGCCCGCACTCCACCTCGACGCATGTTCCCGAGGGCTCGCGCGCTTACACGGGCATCGGCTGCCATTACATGGCGCAATGGATGGGCCGCTCGACCGAGGGCTACACCCATATGGGGGGCGAAGGCGCAAACTGGATCGGCGAGGCGCCCTTCTCGACGCGCAAGCACATGTTCCAGAATCTCGGCGACGGAACCTACAATCATTCCGGCTCCCTCGCCATCCGCTTCGCCGTCGCTGCGAACACCAACATCACTTTCAAGATTCTCTATAACGGCGTCGTCGCCATGACCGGCGGCCAGAAGCATGAAGGCGAATTGACGGTTGAAGCCATCGTGCATCAGGTCGCGGCGGAAGGCGTCAGGAAGATTGCGCTCGTCACGGACGAGCCCGGCAAATATCCGCCGACCGTAACCTGGCCGCCGGGCCTGACGATCCACCACCGCAACGTCATCAACGAGGTGCAGCGCGAGCTTGCGCAGATCGAGGGCGTGACCGTCCTGATCTACGACCAGACCTGCGCGACCGAGAAACGCCGCCTGCGCAAACGCGGACTGTTTCCCGACCCGGATGCGCGCGTCATCATCAACGAGCTGGTCTGCGAAGGCTGCGGAGACTGCGGCACGGCGTCGAACTGCGTCGCGGTGCAGCCGGTCGAGACCGAATTCGGCCGCAAGCGCCGCATCGACCAGTCGGCCTGCAACAAGGATTTCTCCTGCCTCGAAGGCTTCTGCCCGAGCTTCGTGACCGTGCATGGCGCGCGCATGAAGAAGGCGCCGCTGCCGTCGAAAGAGGATGCGCGCGGCCAGCCCGCCCTGCCCGAACCGAAGATCGCCGGGATCGGCGCGACGCCCTATGGCATTCTCATTGCGGGTCTGGGCGGCACGGGCGTCGTGACCGTCTCGGCCATTCTCGGCATGGCGGCGCATCTCGAGGGCAAGGGCGTCGGCGTCATCGACATGGCCGGCCTCGCGCAGAAGGGCGGCGCCGTCTATTGCCATGTGAAGATCGGCCGCAGCCCGGACGAGGTGCACGCCATCCGCATCGCCGCCGGCGAGGCCAATCTGATGCTCGGCTGCGATCTCGTCGTCGCCGGCGCCAAGCATGTGCTCGCGGCCGTCGAGCAGGGCAAGACGGCCGTGCTCGTCAATAGCGCCGAGGTCTTCCCCGGCGACATCGAGCGCAATCCCGATTTCGTCCTGCCGTCGGACGACATCAAGCAGGCAATCCGCCGCGCGGGCGGGCCGGAGTCGACCTTCATCGACACGACCGCGCTGGCGCAGGCGCTGCTCGGCGACTCCATCGCCGCAAATATCTTCATTCTCGGCTACGCCTGGCAGAAGGGCTATCTGCCGCTTACCGAGGCCTCTCTCCTGCGCGCCATCGAACTCAATGGCGAATCGGTGCCGATGAATCTCTCGGCCTTTCTCTGGGGCCGGCGCGCCGCGCATGACATGAAGAGCGTCGAGGCCGTCGTCGAGTCGCTTCGCCGCCCTTCCGACGTGCGCAAGAGATCGACGACGCTGGAGGAGATCATCGAGCGGCGCGCGGCCTTCCTCGTCGATTACCAGAACGAGGCTTACGCCGCCCGCTATCGCAACCGCGTGGAAGAAATTGCGAAGCTGGAGAAGGCGCGCGTCCCGGGTTCGCGCGAACTCACGGAAGCCGTCGCGCGCTATCTCTTCAAGCTGATGGCCGCCAAGGACTATTACGAAGTCGCGCGTCTTTACACGGACGGCGCCTTCCAGCGCCAGCTCGAAGAGACTTTCGAGGGCGACCTGCGCCTGGAATTGCATCTCGCGCCGAACCTCCCCTCGCTGCAGACCAAGACAGACTTCGGCGGCTCGCGGAAAATCACCTTCGGCCCGTGGATGTTCAAGGTGCTGAAGGCGCTCGCTCGGCTGAAGGGGCTGCGCAACACCTGGCTCGATCTCTTCCGCTTCGATCACGACCGCGTCGTGGAGCGCCGGCTGCTTGCGGATTACGAGGCGCTGCTCGACGAATTTCTCGCCTCGCTCACGGTGGACAATCATGCGGCGGCTGTCGCGCTTGCGCGGCTGCCGGAGAAGATCCGCGGCTTCGGCCACATCAAGGCGCGTCATATCGCGACGGCGGACGCCGAGCGCGAACGCCTCCTCGCCGAGTTCCGTCAGCCGGCGTCGGTGAAGCTTGCGGCCGAGTGAGCCGCGCCACAAAATGAAGCCGTGACAGTCCTGCAACAGCCCTCGCCCCTCACGCGCGCCGCCGTCGCGCCGCGCCGTCGCGTGCTGCTGCTCGGCGGCACGAGCGAAGGCCGGGCCCTTGCCGGACGCATCGCGGCCGATCCGCGCTACGAGGGTGTGGCGTCTCTTGCCGGGCGCACCAGCGCGCCGATGACCCTGGCCTTGCCGACGCGCGTCGGCGGATTTGGCGGCGCCGAGGGGCTGATGCGTTATCTCGCCGAGGAGCGAGTGGAGCGCGTCATCGACGCGACGCATCCCTTCGCCGCGCAAATCTCCGAGAATGCGCGCATGGCCTGCGAGGCGTTGGGAATTCCATTGCTCGTTTACGCGCGGGAGCCATGGCGTCCGGAGCAGGGCGACCGCTGGATCGAGGTCGAAGACAACGCCGCCGCCGCGCGCGCGCTGGGCGAAACGCCGCGCCGCGTGTTTCTGACGATCGGCCGCCAGGGCGCAGCCGATTTTCGCGCCGCGCCTTGGCACGATTACCTGCTGCGCGTGATCGAGCCGCCGCGCGCGGAGGAACTGCCGCCGAAATGCGAGGTGACCTTTGCGCGCGGGCCTTTCACGCGCGAAGAGGAAATTGCGCTGATGCGTGAAAGACGCATCGATCTCGTCGTCAGCAAGAACAGCGGCGGCGCGCTTACGCACGCCAAGATCGAGGCTGCGCGCGAGCTTGGCCTCACTGTCGTGATGATCCGGCCGCCCGAGCGGCCGGGCGTCGCGATTGCGCATGATCTCGACGCGGCAATGGCCTTTCTCGCGTCATGAGCCGCACGCTGATGATTCAGGGCACGGGGTCCGACGTCGGCAAGTCGCTCGTCGTCGCGGGGCTTGCGCGCGCCTTCGTCAATCGCGGGCTCAAGGTCGCGCCCTTCAAGCCGCAGAACATGTCGAACAACGCCGCGGTGACGGCGGACGGCGGCGAAATCGGCCGCGCGCAGGCCCTTCAGGCGCGCGCTGCGCGACTGGCGCCGTGCGTGGACATAAATCCCGTGTTGCTGAAGCCGCAAGGCGGCAATGGCTCGCAGGTCGTCGTGCGCGGCGTCGTCGCGGGGCAGGCGAAGGCGCGTGACTATCAGCACTGGAAGCCGCGTCTGAAACCCGCCGTGATGGAAAGCTTCGCGCGCCTCAGGGCGGCGAGCGATCTCGTCATCGTCGAGGGCGCAGGCAGCGCGGCCGAAATCAATCTGCGCGCGAACGACATCGCCAATATGGGTTTCGCGCGCGAGGCCGACGCGCCCGTGGTGCTCGTCGGCGACATCGACCGCGGCGGCGTCATCGCGCAGCTCGTCGGCTGCAAGGCCGTGCTCGACGAGGACGACGCGGCGATGATCGAAGGCTTCATCGTCAATAAATTTCGCGGCGACGCTTCGCTCTTCGACGAGGGCATGCGCTTCGTCGCCGAACGCACGGGCTGGCGCGCGCTGGGTCTCGTGCCCTATTTCGAGGCCGCGTCGCGTCTGCCGGCGGAGGACGCCTTCGGTCTGCGCGCGCAACGCGATACGCGACGACAAGGCGCCGTGGTTGCGGTTCCGCTGCTGCCGCATATCGCCAATTTCGACGATCTCGATCCGCTGAAGGCGGAGCCGGGCGTCGACGTCGTTTTCGTGCAGCCGGGCGAGCCTTTGCCCGCCGATGCGCAACTCGTCATTCTGCCCGGCTCGAAGGCGACCATCGCCGATCTCGCCTCGCTGCGCGCCAATGGCTGGGACATTGACATTCTCGCACATCTGCGCCGCGGTGGACGAGTCTTTGGAATCTGCGGCGGCTATCAGATGCTCGGGCGCATGATCCGTGATCCGCACGGCATGGAGGGCGATGTGGCGGAAGCGCCGGGTCTCGGACTTCTCGACATCGAAACGACGCTGACCGACAGGAAGACGCTCACGCGCGTCTCCGGCCGCGCGTTGCAATCCGACGCTCCCTTCAGCGGCTATGAGATGCATGTCGGCGAAACGTCCGGCGCCGATTGCGCGCGGCCGGTGCTGCGCTTCGACGACGGGCGCGCCGATGGCGCCGTTTCCCGCGACGGGCGCGTCAGCGGCGCCTATGTGCATGGACTCTTCACGGACGATACTTTGCGCGCGGCGTTCCTTCGCGAGTTCGGCGCCGAAATCTCCGCGCTTCGCTTCGAGGAGTCGATCGAGGCGACCCTCGACGCGCTCGCGGCGCATTGCGAGAAACATATCGATCTCGACGCGCTGTGGGAGATTGCGCGATGACGGCGCATCATGCCCCGGCGGCTCCGGTCGTTCACGGCGGCCGGCTCGACGCCGCGCGGCGTCTTTATCCCGATGCGCCGCAACCCTGGATCGATCTCTCGACCGGCGTGAACCCGCATCCCTATCCCTTGCCGCCCGTCGCCCCCGAAGCCTGGTCGCGCCTGCCGGATGACGACGCTTTCGCCGCGCTCTGCGCCGCCGCCCGTCGCGCCTATCGCGCGCCGGCGGAGGCGGCGATCGTGGCCGGCGCCGGCGCTCAGGCCTTCATCCAGATGATCCCGCGCGTTTTCCCGGCGCGCCGCGTCGCCATCCTCGGCTTCACATACGCCGAGCACGAGGCCTGCTGGGCGGCTTCGGGCGCAAGGGTTTCGACTGCCGCAACGCTCGACGCGCTCGGCGAGTCGAATGTCGCGGTCATCGTCAATCCGAACAATCCCGATGGACGCGTGATCGAGCCGCGCGAGATCGCCGCGCTCGCGCAACACATGACGCGAAGGGGCGGGCTCGTCGTCGTCGACGAGTCCTTCATGGATTTCACGCCCCTGCACAGCGTCGCGTCGCTCGCGGCGACGGAAGGCGTGATCGTGCTGCGCTCCTTCGGCAAGGCCTATGGGCTCGCTGGTCTGCGGCTCGGTTTTGCCCTCTGTTCGCCGGCGCTCGCGGCGCCTTTGCGCGCGGCGCTCGGTCCCTGGGCGGCGTCCGGCCCCGCGCTCGCCATCGGCGCCCGCGCGCTTGCCGACGAGCGCTGGCTGCCCGCCGCCGCCGTCGCCTGCGCCACGGACGCGAAGCGTCTCGATTCGCTGCTCGAGCGCGCCGGATTTGGCCTTGTCGGGGGAACGTCGCTCTTTCGCCTCGTCCGCCACGACAAGGCCGGCGACTGGTTTTCTCGTCTCTGCGCGAGCGGCGTGCTGGCGCGGGAGTTCCCGCAGCGGCCGGAGTGGCTGCGATTCGGCCTTCCGGGCGGCGAATCGGCTTGGCGGCGGCTGGCGACGGCCTTAGAGATCGGCTGATGACCGTCGACACGAGGCAAAACCCGCGGCTGAACGCCGCAGCCGAGCTCGCGCCCGCTGCGCCCTTCTCCGACGACGAGCGGGCCGCGGTCTATCGCGCGATTTACACCCGCCGCGACGTGCGCAACGAATTTCTCGACGACGAGGTGCCGCGCGAGGTGGTGATGCGCATTCTCGACGCCGCCCATCACGCGCCTTCCGTCGGCTTCATGCAGCCATGGAATTTCATCCTGATTCGCGACGCCGCCACGCGCGGGGCCGTGCATGAGGCCTTTCAGCGCGGCGCCGAGGCCGAGGCGGAGACTTTCGACGCCGAGCGCCGCGCCCTCTATCGCAGCCTCAAGCTCGAAGGTATTCTCAAGGCGCCGCTGAACATTTGCGTCACCTGCGACCGCGCCCGCCATGGCGCGACGGGACTGGGCCGCACCCAGCAACCCGACACCGATATTCTCAGCACCGCCTGCGCCGTTCAGAACCTCTGGCTCGCGGCGCGGGTCGAGGGCGTGGGCGTGGGCTGGGTCAGCATCATGCGGGAAGAGGAGTTGCGCGGAATCCTCAATATTCCCGCCGATATAGCGGTCGTCGCCTATCTATGTGTCGGCTATGTCGACCGCGCCTATCTGCGCCCGGAGCTGGAGGTGAAGCGCTGGGCGCGGCGTCTGCCGCTCGACGATCTCGTCTTCGAAGATCGCTGGGGACGAGGGGTAACTTCTCCATAACTCCGCCTTAAAGCTTCGTGACCATTGAATGACGACCATTCGATCGGCTTTCAACAGCCTCTTAAGCCTCGCAGCCGATGAAGCTTGAGCTGAACGCCGAGTCGATCGATAGTCGACAAGCTCCATGCAGGGGAGCGGCGGAGACGCAGATCATGGCGGCGACAAACTTCGAACAGTTCTTCGAAAAGGCTTTCCCGCTCGACAGCGGCGCGACCCTAACCGTGACGGAAGTTCCAGATTGCGAGGAGGAGCTTCTCAGGCTCCTCGAACGGGCGATGTTGCGCGGCTTCGACAATCACGCGCGACTGACCGAAATCCATCTGCCGATGGAGCGGTTCCCCTTCATGGACTCGAAATTCTGGCATGTGCCGATCGAGGACTGCGGCAAGGCGCAGGTCCTGCGCTTCTTCTTCGAGGCGCCCGATACGCAGGCGCATTAATTAGATCCTGAAGACTCCTCCCCAGAGACTCAGGCGGGCGCCGCGCGACCGCCTTCTTCCGTCGCCTCCCGCGGCTTGCGGCGCAGCTTGCTCATCAGAAGATAGATCACCGGCGTGGTGTAGAGCGTCAGCGCCTGGCTGAGCAGCAGGCCGCCGATGATGGTGATGCCGAGCGGACGGCGCAGCTCCGCGCCGATGCCGGTCGCGAAAGCGAGCGGCAAGGCGCCGAACATCGCGGCGAGGGTCGTCATCAGGATCGGGCGGAAACGTTCGCGCGCGGCCTCGAGCGCCGAATCGTGGATGGAAAGTCCATGCTCGCGCTCGCCCTGGAGCGCGAAGTCGACGAGCATGATGCCGTTTTTCTTCACAATGCCGATCAGTAGCAGAATGCCGATGAAGGCGATCACCGTGAATTCGACATTGAAAAGTTCGAGCGACAGCAGCGCGCCGAGTCCGGCGGAAGGCAGCGTCGAAATGATCGTCACAGGGTGCACGAGGCTTTCGTATAGAATGCCGAGGATGACGTAGACGGCGAGCAGCGCCGCGAGAATCAGCGTCGCGAGGCCAGCCGCCACTTTCCTGAAATCCGCGGCGTCTCCTGCGAAGGCGGCGTGCAGCCCGCCCGGCGGGTTCATCTCTGCGATGGTCGTCTCGATTGCCTGAGTCGCCGCGTCGAGCGTCGAGCCCAAAGCGATATTGTAGGAGATGGTGATGGCCGGCAACACGCCCTGATGGTTGACGACAAGCGGCATGGAGCCGCGCTCGATATGCGCCAGCGCCGTGAGCGGCACCTGCATTCCCGTCGTGCTCGACACATAGACGCCGGCAAGGTCGCGAATGTCGCGCTGTCGGGACTGCGGGGTCTCGAAAATGACGCGATACTGATTGCGCTGCGTGTAGATGATCGTGTCCTGCCGCTGGCCGAAGGCGCTGTTGAGTGCGGCGTCGATCGCCGCGATCGGCACGTTCATGCGCGAAGCGGCGTTGCGGTCGATGACCACCTGCGCCTTCAGGCCGCCCTGTTCCTTGTCGCTCGTGACGTCGGCGAGCTCGGGCAGCTGCTTCAGGCGCGCGATGATCTTGCCGCGCCATTCCTCCAGCTCCTCCAGCGAGGCGTCGGAGAGGGTGAACTGATATTGCGCCTTGCTCTGGCGTCCCCCGCTGCGCAGGTCCTGCGAGGGCACCATGAAGACGCTCAAGCCGGCGATCTTGGCGAATTCCTTCCGCAACCGCGCGATCACCTCCTTGCTCGAGGCCTTGCGCTCGCCGGCCGGCTTCAGCGCGACGAAGAGGCGGCCCTGATTGGCGGAGGCCGTGAGATTGGTGGCGCCGATGAAGGAGCCGACATTCGCGACATCGGGATCGTTCAGCAGGACTTCCGTGGCGAGCTTCTGCAGCCGCGACATTTCGGTGAAGGAAACGTCGGCGGAAGCTTCCGTCGTGCCGTTGATGAGGCCGATGTCGTCCTGCGGCAGATTGCCTTTCGGGATCGTTCGGTAGAGCTGCACGGTCCAGACGACGGTGACGAGGATGACGACGAGCGTGGCCCAGGGATGATCGACGACGGGCCGCAGGCTTCGCGCGTAAAAGGCCGTGACGCTGTCGACCGCGCCTTCGATCAGGCGGTCGAAACGTGTCGGGGGCTTGTGTTTCTGCGCGGGTAGCCAGGCGCAGACCATCGGCGTCACGGTCAGCGAGACGACAGTGGAGATGAGGATCGCGAATGTCAGCGTGAAGGAGAATTCCCGCAAAAGCCGGCCCATCACGCCTTCCATGAAGAGCAGCGGGATGAACACGGCGATGAGCGACAGGCTGATCGAGACGACGGTGAAGGCGATCTGCTTCGACCCCGCGAGCGCCGCCTCCAGGCGGCTCAAGCCGCGTTCCCTGAAGCTCTCGATGTTCTCGATCATGACGATTGCGTCGTCGACGACGAAACCCACCGAAATCGTGAGCGCCATCAGCGAAAGATTGTCGATCGAAAAGCCCGCGGCCCACATCGCCGCGCAGGTGCCGACGAGCGACAGCGGCACGGTGATGCCCGCCGCAATGACCGGCGTCGCGCGGCGCAGGAAGACGAAGACGACCATCATCACGAGGATGACCGAGATTGTCAGCGTGAACTGAATGTCGTGTATGCTCGCGCGGATCGTTTGCGTGCGATCCGACAGCACATTGATCTGGATGCCCGACGGAATCCATTTCTGAAGCTGCGGCAGCATCGCCTTGATCTGATCGACCGTCTCGATGACATTGGCGTTCGGCTGCTTGGTGACGATCACCAGCACCGCCGGCTTTCCATTGAACCACCCCGCCGACATGCGGTTGCGCACGCCGCGCTCGACCTTTGCGACGTCGCCGAGCTTGACGACCGCCCCATTGCGCGAAGCGATGACGATGTTGCGATAATCTTCGGGCGTCGACAGCTGATCGGTCGTCGCCAGCGTGATCTCCTGCGTCGTTCCCGCGAGCGCGCCAACGGCGGAATGGGCGTTGGCGGCGTAAAGCGCGCGCGCCACCTCGTCGACGCCCAGATTCATCGCCGCGAGCCGGGCGGAGTCGACCTGCACGCGGATCGCCGGCTGTTCGGCGCCTGCGATGCGCGCCTCGGCGACGCCGGACACCTGCGATATGCGCTGGGCGATGATCGAGTCGGTCGCGTCGAAGATCGCGCTCGTCGGCAGCGTGTCGGAGGTGAGAGCCAGCACCAGCACCGGCATGCCCGACTGACTCGCCTTGCGGAAGGTCGGCGCCATCGGCAGGTCGGTCGGGAGATCGGGAATGGCGGCGTTGATCGCAGCCTGCACGTCGCGCGCGGCGTTGTCGACATTACGGTCAATGTCGAATTGCAGCATGATCTGCGTGGCGCCGAGCGAATTCGTCGAGGTCAGCTCATTGAGCCCGGCGATGCCCGAGAGGCGGCGCTCCAGCGGCGCCGCGACGGACGCCGCCATCGTCTCGGGATCTGCCCCGGGACGCATGGCGCTGACGCTGACAATCGGGAAATCGATCGCGGGCAGGCTTGCGACCGGCAGGAAGAAATAGGCGATCGCGCCCAGGAGAAACAGCGACAACGCGAGAAGGGTCGTTCCGACCGGCCGTCGGATGAAGGGAGCGGAAACGTTCATTCCGCCGCCTCGCGCCGGCCCGCCTCCGGCGATGTTTGCGGCGTGCGGTCCGACACGATGACCGGCGCCGCGGGCTCGGGGGCCGGCAGGAAACGCCGGCGCAGGCGATCGACGGCGAGATAAATGACCGGCGTGGTGTAAAGCGTCAGCGCCTGGCTGAGCAGCAGGCCGCCGATGATCGACACGCCGAGCGGGATGCGCAGCTCGCTGCCGGGACCATGGGCGAGCGCGAGCGGCAGGGCGCCGAAGAGCGCAGCGAGCGTCGTCATCATGATGGGACGGAAGCGCATATGCGCGGCCCGGATGATCGAGTCGCGCGGCGAGAGCCCGTCGACGCGTTCGGCCTCGAGCGCGAAGTCGATCATCATGATCGCGTTTTTCTTTACGATGCCCATCAGAAGCACGACGCCGATCAGCGCGACGATCGACAGGTCGATGCGAAACAGCATGAGCGCCAGCAAGGCGCCGACGCCAGCCGACGGCAGGGTGGTGAGCACGGTGAAGGGATGCGCAAAGCTCTCGTAGAGCACGCCGAGAACGACATAGATGGCGACGATCGCCGCCAGAATGAGCCAGGGCTCGCTCGCCAGCGACTTGTTGAACTCGGCCGCGTCGGCGCTGAACACGCCCATGATCGACTCCGGCATGCCGATCGCGGTCTGGGCCTTCGCGATCAACTTCACGGCGTCGCCGAGCGCCACACCCTCGGACAGGTCGAAGCTGATGGTCGAGGCCGGGAACTGGTCCTGATGGGAAACGGAGAGCGGCGCGGCGACCTGGTCGATATGCACGAAGGCCGCGAGCGGCGTCTGCGGTCCGCCGCCCACCGGCGCGACATAGAGCTTCTCCAGCGCCGAGGCGTTGCGCAGATATTGTTGCGCGGCCTCGAGGATCACGCGATACTGGTTCGACTGCGTATAGATCGTCGAAATCTGCCGCTGACCGAAAGCGTCGTTGAGCACGTCGTCGACGTTCTGCGCCGAGATCCCGAGACGGCCCATCTTCTCCCGATCAATGCGCATCAGCGCGCGCAGGCCGCCGTCCTGCGTCTCGGCCGCGACATTGCGCAGCCCCGGCGTCTTGCGCAGCTGGTCGAGGAGACGGTTCGACCATGTCAGCAGTTCGCCGGCGTCGGCCGCGGTGAGGGTGTATTGATATTGCGAGCGGCTCGGCCGCGTCGTGATCTGAATGTCCTGCACCGGCTCGACATAGAGCGTGACGCCGGGGACGCGCTCGCCCGCCGCCTTCAGCCTGTCGGCGATTGCGTCCGCGCCCGTCGTGCGCTCGTCGCGGCTGCGCAATGTCACCGTCAGGCGGCCGACATTGGTCGTGGCGTTGAGCGGCCCGACGCCCAGAACGGAGATGACGCCCGTCACCTCCGGATCGCGCCGGAAGACTTTTGTCACCTCGCCCTGCAAATGTTTCATGCGCTCGAAGGACGTGTCGGCCGAGGCTTCCAGCACGACGCTGAGCAGGCTCGTGTCCTGCCGCGGCAGGAAGCCTTTCGGAATCGTCGCGAAAAGGACCATGGTGAGGGCGAGCGTGGCGCCGGTCAGGGCAAGCATGAAACGCTCGTGCTTCAGCGCCCAGTCGAGCGAACGATAATAGGCGCGGTCCAGCCACAGCGAGAAGATTTCCCACCCCGTGTGCGTGCGCGCGGGGGCGTGGCGCAGCAGCGTCGCGCAGAGCATCGGCGTCAGCGTGAGGGAAATCACCGCCGAGACGACGACGGCGATCGTCAGAGTCAGCGCAAATTCGCGGAACATGCGTCCGACGACGCCGGTCATGAATAGCAGCGGGATGAACACCGCGATGAGCGACACGGTGAGCGACACGACCGTGAAGCCGATCTCGCGCGCGCCGTCGAGCGCCGCCTGGAGCGGCTTCTTGCCGCCCTCTATGTTGCGCACGATGTTCTCGATCATGACGATCGCGTCGTCGACGATGAAGCCGGTGCCGATGGTTAGCGCCATCAACGAAAGATTGTCGAGCGAAAACCCGGCGGCCCACATTATCGCGAAGGTCGCAATGATGGAGAGCGGCAGGCTGACGCCGGCGATGATCGTCGCGCGCCAGCTGCGCAGGAACATCAGGACGACGAATACGACGAGCGCCGCCGCGATCACGAGGGTGAGTTCAACCTCGTGGATCGAGGCGCGGATCGTGTCCGTCCGGTCGTTGACGATGTCGAGCGCCATGCCGGCGGGCAGCGCGCCGCGCAGTTGCGGCAGCTCCTTTTTCACCAGTTCGACGGTGCTGATGATATTGGCGCCGGGCTGGCGCATCACGTCGAGCACGATCGACTGCTCGCCGTTGTACCAGCCGCCGACGCGGGCGTTCTCGAGGCCCTCGACCACATTGGCGACGTCGCTCAGCATCACCGGCGCCTTGTTGCGCCAGGCGACGACGATCGTCTTGTATTGATCGGCCTTCAGGATCTGGTCGTTGGCGTCGAGCGTATAGGACTGGCGGCTGCCGTCGAGCGAGCCCTTGGCGCCGGCGATATTGGCGGCGGCGATGGCCTCGCGCAGATCCTCGAGGCCGATCCGGTTCGCCGCGAGCCGCGCGAGGTCCGCCTCGATGCGCACGGCGGGGCGAACGCCGCCCTGAACCGCGACGCGGCCGACGCCCGTGACCTGCGACAGCTGCGGCGCGATCAGCGTGTCGGCGAGATCGCTCAAATCGCGCAGCGTCGCGGTCTTCGAGCGCAGCGTCAGCGTCAGCACCGGCGTGTCGGCGGGGTTAACCTTCGCGTAAACGGGCGGATAGGGCAGATTTTTCGGCAGCGTCGAGGCGGCGGCGTTGATCGCCGATTGCACGTCCTGCGCGGCGGCGTCGATGTCGCGGTCGAGATCGAATTGCAAGGTGATCTGCGACAGGCCGAAGGAGCTCTGCGACGACATGCTCGTCAGCGACGGTATCTGCCCGAACTGGCGTTCGAGCGAGGCCGTCACGAGGGAGGCGATCGTATCGGGGTTGGCGCCGGGAAGCTGCGTCGTGACCTGAATTGTCGGGAAGTCGACCTGCGGCAGCGGCGAGATGGACAGGCGCATGTAGCCCAGCACGCCGAACAGCAGCAGGGCGAAGGCCATCAGCGAGGTGGCCACCGGCCGTTTGATGAAGGGCGCCGAAACATTCATGCCGCGTCAGATCACTTCTTCGGAGCGCCCTAGTGCCGCCTGCCTCGCTCCCGCGGGGCGCCCTCGGGCGGCGGGGAGACATTCTTACCGGAATCCGGCGCCTCTTTGACGTCGGACGTCGAATTGACGACGTGTGTCTTCGCGCCGTCGAAGAGTCGCGAGAAGCCGCTCGTTATGACCGTCTCCCCGGCCCTGAGACCGTCGGTGACCACGACGATCGCCTCGTCCTGGCGCCCGGTCTTCACCGGCCGCATATGCGCCAAGCCGTCGTCGCCCAGCACATAGACGAAGGCGTCGCTCGGGCCGCGCTGCACGGCGGGGCTAGGCGTCACGATCGCGTCCCGGATCGTGTCGAGCATCAGTCGCACATTGACGAACTGTCCGGGCCAGAGCGTCAGATCCGCGTTGGGAAACGTGGCCTTCAGCCGCACTGTGCCCGTCAGCTGGTCGATCTGATTGTCGATCACCGTCAGTTCGCCGCTGGCGATCGCCGTCGCATTGTCCGGTCCCAGCGCGACGACCTTCGGAGGGCCGTCGCGTTGCGCCTTCTGCACCGCCGGCAGCGCCTGCTGCGGCAGCGTGAATACGATATAGATGGGTTTGAGCTGCGTGATTACAACAATTCCGCTCTGGTCCGACGGATGCAGGATATTGCCGACGTCGACGAGACGGATGCCGGCGCGCCCGTCGATCGGGGATCGGATCGTCGCATAATCGAGCGTCGTTTTGGCGCTGTCGATCGCGGCCTGATCGGCGCGAACCTGCGCCGCCAGCTGCTCCACGAGCGCCTTTTGCGTGGCGTATTGCTGAACGGAGGCGAATTTTCCGGCGACGAGCTTCTCGTAGCGCAGGAGATCGACGCGGGCGTTGGCGAGATTGGCCTCGTCCTGGACCTTTTTCGCGACCGCCTGCTCATATTGCGCCCGGTAGAGCGACGGGTCGATCTCGGCGAGGATGTCGTCCTTGCGCACGTCCTGGCCCTCGGTGAAGCCGAGACGCACCAGTCGCCCGTCGACCTGCGTGCGGATCATGACGGTGTTGAGCGCCTGCACCGTCCCGACCGCGTCGATCGTGACCGGCACGTCCGAGATTTTCGCCTGCGCCGTCGTCACGGTGACCGGCGCGTCGCCGCGCGGCGCGCCGCGCCGGCCCTCGGTCGTCTCCTTCTCGCCGCGGGAGGCGCCCGGAAACCAGCCGGCGCGATAGGCCCAGCCCGCCCCCAGCGCAATCGCCAGCGCGGCGACCGCCATCAGAATTCGCCGGTCGGCGCGGATCATGGCCAGGGCCCTTTGTCGGCCTCGTAAGCCGCGGCGGCGCGCGCGATTTCGTCGTTGCGCGTGGTCGGCGACCAGCCGCCGCCGAGCGCCTGATAGAGGCTCGTCGCCGCCTGGAAATAATTCAGCCGCACGACCGCTTCGGCCTCCTGGGTCGTGAACAGATCCCGCTCCGTCGTCGACAGGGTGATGATGTCGATCGTCCCTTCCTGCAGCCGCATGAAGGCGGCGTCATAGGCCCGGCGCGCAGCGTTCACGGCGGCTCCCTGCAGCTTCAGCTGCTGCGCCGTCTCACGCACCGCGATCAGGGCGTTCTCCACGTCCGACAGCGCCGTGAGGATTTGCTTGCGATATAGGGAGGCGAGTTCGGCGTAGCGACCCTTTTGCAACTCGTACTGGCCCTGCAGATTGTAGCCGTCGAAAAGGGGCTGCGCGAGATTCGTGGCCGCCTGCCAGGCGATCGCCTCCGGGCGGATGAGATTGCGCAGCAGCGCGGTCTGCACCCCATACTGTCCGGTGAGCGTCACGGACGGGAAGAAGGCGGCGCGCGCCTGCAACACCGAGAATTCCTGCGAGGCGAGTTGCGCTTCGGCGTTGGCGACGTCCGGACGGCGCAGCAGCACCTCCGACGGCAGGCCCGGCGCAATCTTGGGGAAGGTCAGCTTCGTGAGCGAACCGCCCTTCACATTGACGCTTTCCGGCGTGCGGCCGAGCAGGACGGCAAGGACGTTTTTCGTTTGCAGCAGCGTCTGCTCGAGGGGCGGGATGGCGGCCCGCTGCTGGGCGAGGACGGTTTCCTGCTGCGCGGTGTCGAGCGCGCTGGCGGTGCCGACGGTGAAACGCGCCTGGATCGCGTCGTTCACCTTCTCGGCGATGGCGACATTGCTGCGGGCGATGCGCACGCGGTCCTGCGCGGTCAGCACCTGGAAATAGGCGTTCATCACCGCCGCGACCGTCGCGATCTCGACGGTGTCGCGATCGAAGCGGCTGGCGTTGGCGAGGAGACGCGCGGCGTTGGAGGCGTCCTCGTTCTTGCCCCAGAAGTCGATCTCGTAACTGGCGTTGAGGCCGAGCTGGAAGAAGCCGAAATGCCGCGCCTTGAAGCCCGTGGCCGTCGTCGTCGTTCCCTGGGTCGCCGGATTTGCGCCGGTGCTGGCCGAGGCGATATTGAGCGTCGTGCCGGGAATGCGGGTCGTGCGCGCGACGTCCAGCATCGAAATGCTCGGCCACAAGGCGGCGCTGGCGACCCGCGCCTGCGCATCCGCCTCGTCGATGCGCGCCACGGCGGCGGCGATGTCGAGATTGTCCGCCAGCGCCTTTTCGACGAGCGCCGTGAGCTCCTTGGAGCCGAACTTGGCCGCGAAGTCCTTCCCCGCCGGGATCGGCGCGGCGGATGCGGGCCTGGCCTCGCGAAAACGCTCCGGCGGCGGGGTTGCGAGGTCGGGCTTCTCCCACTCCAGATCGCAGCCGATGAGCGCGATCGACGCCGCGCAGACCGAGGCTGTCCGCGCGATGCGCTGAAAGAAGGGGAAGTAGGCGAGGCCGGTCAACAGAACGTCATCTCCGATTCGCCACGGACCAGGGGTCGCGTTCAGATCGTTGCGGCGGCGCTCGACAAGGAAGCGTCGGCGAGCCCGAGCTCCCTTCGCCGCCCGCTTGTCCTCGGCGGACGCCGGAATGTTGCGCTGCGGCTGGATGCGCGCGCGAGGCCGCGCGACGCGCGTGAATCAATCTCTGCAAGCTCTCGCGCCGCGAGAGAAGCGTCAAGTTACCGATCGTTTAACCAACGGGGAATCCCCTGAAAAATCCTATTCGTCCGCATCCTCGGGCGCCGGGTGCTTCGGCGCGGCGGGTTTCCCCGCGGCGGGCGCCGCTCCCGACTTCGGCTTCGCCGGGGTCGTCTTGGCGGGCTGTTCGACGGATTTCGAGTTCTCCTTTTCCGGAGCCTTCTCTTTTTCCTTTTCGCCCTCGTGCGCGGGCGCGCCCTTACCCGCGGGCTTCGCCTCCGCCGCGGCGGGTTTGGGCGGGCCGGAAACGCGCGTCCAGGTCTCGCTCTGGCACAGGAAGGCCACGAGGCATCCCGTCAGGGTCAGCTTGGTCGGCGAGTCATAGGTGATCTTGCCGGTGTAGGTCTTGCCGTCCTCCGGGTTGAACAGATCGCCCTTCCAGCTGTTCGGCCCCGTCTTGGCGGCGCTGCGCAGGATCTGCGGCGCGGGCGAACCGTCGAGCATCGGCAGGATGCCCTTGGCGCAGAGCTTTCCCGAGCAGTCGTAGAATTCGAGCTTGTCGGTCGGATGGCCGTCGCGCACCCAGACGCCAAAGATCGAGTCGGCGGCATGGGCGGCGATCGGAGCCCACAGGGCCGTCGCGGCGAGGATGTGCAGAAAATTCTTTCCCATTCTCATGAAGCCGGACCCCTGAATCATAATTTGCGCGGAAGCGTTTCGGCCATAGCGAAAGGCCGAAAGGCGATGGTCGTCAAGTCGCATCTGAGGCTTTCCTGGCCGGAACGCGCGGCGGCCCGAGGAAGGCCGGCACGATGATGAAGGCCGCGAGCAACGTAAAGAACAGGGAAATCACGAGAAATTCACCCATGCTCGCGGTTCCCGGATGGCTGGACATGAACAGGCTGCCGAAAGCCGTCCCGGTCGTCAGCGAGCTGAAGAAGATCGCGCGCGTCAGGCTCGAGGCCAGCATGTCCACCATGCCCGCCCGCCAGGCGATGACATAGTAGATGTGGAAGGCGACGCCGACGCCGAACATCAGCGGCAAGGCGATGATATTGGCGAAATTCAGCGATACGCCCAGCGCCTCCGCCGCCTGCAGGCTCATGATTCCGGCGAGCACCAGCGGTCCGAGCGTCAGGGCGACGTCGATCGGATTGCGCAGGGCCACCGCCAGAATAATGAAGATTGAGACAAGCGCATAAAAGCCCGCCTGCAGGAAAGCCTTCGTCACCGTCCTGCTCGCCTCCGAGACGATGATCGGGGGTCCACTCGCGTCGGGCGCCACCGCCATCACGGCGTCGGCGAATTTCGTCATGACGATGCGGTCGTTGCTGTCGCCCTTCGGCGTGACTTCGAGCCGCACCAGGCCCGTGTTGGAAATCCAGTCGCCACGCAGATCCTGCGGCAGCGATTCCGGCGTGACGCGCTCGGCGCCGAGAGCCTGCCGGATTTCGCCCAGCATTTTCTCGAAACCGTCGAAGATCGCCGCCCGCGCCCTTGCGCGGATCTCGGGGCTCGCCTTGGCGAGCGCGTCGAGATTGTCGGCGAAGCGCGCGACCGCGGGCGCCGGCTTCTTGAGGCTCTTTACTGCGCCGCGAAGCGCTTTGGTGGCGGCCGTCAGCGCCTTTACGGTTTCGGCCTCCGTGGGCGCGGGCTTCTTCCTGGGTTCAAGCGCGCCCCGCAGCTCCGAGCGCGCGCGCTCGATCAGCGCGAGCTTCTCGTCCTGGTCTTTGGGAATGAGCGAGTCGATCGAGTCGATGTGGTCCACTTCCGGCAGGGCGAGAAGCTTCTTCTCGAGTTCGCGCGCGGCCTCCAGCGAGGGGGCGAGCACCTCGATCTTGTTGGGCGCGGTCCTCGGGTCTTTCGACAGGTCGAGGAAGGTCGCGACCGATTCGACCTGCTGATTGCGCAGATTCATCGGATTGGAATCGAAATGCAGGCGCAACAGGAAGGGCGTTCCGGCGAGGACGGCCAGCGCCGTGAGGATCAGCACGAGCTTGCGGTGCCCCTCGATCCAGTGGTCCACCGCCGCGAGCGAGGCAGTGGCGATCGGCACATGTTCCGGGCGCGGGCGCATCAGCTTGATGGCCGCCGGCAGGAAGGTGAGCGTCGCGAGATAGGCGACGATCATTCCGATGCCGGCGATGAGGCCGAGCTCGGACACGCCGAGGAAAGGCGTCGGCAGGAAGCAGAAGAAACCCGCGAGCAGCGAGACGGCGGCGAGCGTGAGGGAGCCGCCGATGCCGCGCGTCGCGGCCATGATCGCGCGCTCGAGGTCGTTGTCGGTGTGACGCTCCTCGCGATAGCGGGTCGCGAACTGGATGCCGAAATCGACGCCGAGACCGATGAAAAGGGCCGCAAAGGCGACCGAAATCATGTTGAAGCGGCCGATGAGAAGGATGCCGAGGCCGGAGGTGATGGCGAGACCGGCGAGGAGCGTGATGAGCACCGCGAGGATGAGCTTGGGCGAGCGCAACGCGGCGAAAAGGATGAGCGTCACGACGACCAGGGTCGCCGTGGTGTTGAGCGCCATGTTCTCGGAGATCGTGGCGAATTCCTCATCGGCGAGCGGCACCTGTCCGGTGAGGCGGAGTGTGACGCCCTTATCCTTCGTGATTCCGACGTCGGCGGCTGTCGAGCGAACCAGCTCGATGGCGTCGGCGCCGGGCTGCAGGGCCGAATAGTCGATCACCGGCTTGATGAGCACCATGCGGCGCTTTTCGAGCGCGGGCGTCGTCGGCCCGGCGCTCCCGCCGCCGGAAAGCAGCTTGCCCCAGTCGACCTCTGTGCTGCGGCCGGCGAGCGTCTCCTCGAAGACGCGCGAGAACTCGTCGAGGCCGGCGAGGTAGCGGGTGAAAATGCGCTCGCTGACGGAGGCGGATTTCAGATTGCCCAGCAGGACGTTGGAGAGGCCCCTCAGGCTCGGGTCCTCCGCCAGCGGCGTCAGCACGTCGCGCTGGCCCATCATCATGCCGACGGTCTTCTCGACCTCCGCCGTGGGCAGGTAGAGCAGGCCGTTCTTGCGGAAGAATTCGTGATCGTCGGGCCGCCAGGACCGGGAGATGAGCGGGCGATTCTGAAGCGCGTCGTTCAGGCGGCGGGCGGCGTCGTCCGCCTCCTCGCCTGTCGGCGCGTCGATCACTGCGACGATGATATCCTCCAGCGCCGGAAAAGCGCGATACATCGCCGCCTCGTTTTTCCGCCAGGGGATGTCGGCGGAGAAAAGATGAGCCGTGTCCGTGTCGATCTGGAAGCGGTCGACGGTGAGAAAAACGCCCCCGCCGGTCAGCGCGAGTGTGAGAAAAACGACGGTCCAGGGCCAGCGGAGACAGAAGGCGACCAGTTTTTCCAGCATTCCGTTTCCCCGAACCCTCGCGTTAAGACATTCTGCGGATCAGAAGGACCGCCTTTGAAGTTCGGCTCTTCTATACAAGCGCGCCGCGCCGCGACCAAGACGGCGTTGCCGACGGGCGTCCATGCGACAATTTGACGCTGGGCCGGGTTACAGATAACTGAGCCACCACCAGTCGGCGCGACGGCGCTTGAGTTCCGCGAACCAGCGGCACAGCGGGAAAAGCGCGAGCACCACGGCGATCCACGCGACATAGGCGCCCGCCAACCCCGCGCCGAATTCCGGCGGCGGCGCGCCGGACTTCGCGAATTCGCCGATTTGCGCAAGCGAATAGCCGCGCCCGAGCGCGAGCGCCAGCGCCGCGGCGACTCCGAGGTAAAGGTGCAGGACGTAAAAGAAGAGGGGCGTTCGGCCGAAGATGACCAGCGCCTTTCCGGCCGCGCCTCTCACCTTCTCCAGCAGGGGCAGGACCAGCATGGCGCCGCCGAGGGTGACGAGCAGATAGAGCAGAGAGGGCGGATATTTCGTCACGTTCAGAAACGAAAGCGCGGAAAAGACCGCGTCGCGCTGCGTGGCCCAGCCTTTCGGGTCGCCGTAAAAATTGCCGCTGCGCAGCGCGAGGAACAGCGCCAGCGCCGCAAGCCCGCCGATCCGCAGGATGCGATCGCGCTCGCCGGCCGCGCGCTGGAAGAGCGGCCCGATTCCATAGCCGAAGGCGACGACGCCGATCCAGGGCAGCGCCGGATAGATCACCCCGCCGGGAATGGCGAGCGGAAGGGGCCCCGGCTCATGCAGCAGTCGCCACCATGGACCCCAGGCGCCGAGATCGGCGGCGTGGATTCCATCGAGCAGATTGTGTCCGAGAATGATCGCAGCGCCGATGGCGAGCACGGCGCGCGCCGGCAGCCGGGACAGCGCCGAAAGCGCCAGCAGGCCGCAGCCTATGGCGTAAAGCGTGCCGAATTCGATCTTTCCCGAGCCCATGCTCCAGATCGGGCTGATGAGGACGGCGTCCAGAAAGATCAGCCAAAGGCCGCGCGAGGCCAGAAACAGCGAGAGCTTGCGAGGGTTTTGCTGGCGCGCGCCATAGAGGAACGCGCCGACGCCCGCGAGCAGGGCGAAGGTCGGCGCGCAGAAATGGGTGATGAAGCGGGTGAAGAACAGAAACGGATATGTGTGCGCCAAATCAGTCGGGCTGAAGCGGATGGCGTCCGCGTCGAAGAAGTCCCGCATATGGTCCAGCGCCATGATCACCATGACGAGGCCGCGCAGCCTGTCGACCTCCGGCAGGCGGCGCTCCTCGACGCGCTCCTCGCCGGCGCCCGCGGTCATCCCAGCGTCGCCAGGCCGGGGAACATCTCCAGCAACCAGAAGGACATCTCCTGCACGCCGCCGGTGAGGAAGGCGACGCCCGTGAAGATCAGCAGCACGCCGACGACCTTCTCGACCTTGCCGAAATGCTTGCGGAAGCGGGCGACGAAAGCGAGGAAGCGTCCCAGCGCGAATCCCGCGACGATGAAGGGCAGCCCCAGGCCGAGCGAATAGGTTGCGAGCAGCAAGGCCCCTCGCGCCACGGTCTCCTGCGCGCCCGCGACGGCGAGGATCGCTGCGAGGATGGGCCCGATGCAGGGCGTCCAGCCAAAGGCGAAGGCGAGCCCCATCACATAGGAGCCGAAAAGCCCCATGGGCTTGGTGATTTCGGCGCGCTTCTCGCGATAGAGAAGCCCGACCTTGAGTATGCCGAGGAAGTGCAGGCCCATCAATATTATGACGCCGCCGGCGACCCAGGACAGGATTTGCAGATTGGCGCGGATCACCGCGCCGAAGGCGCTCGCCGTCGCGCCGAGAGCCACGAAGACCGTGGAAAAGCCGAGGACGAACAGAAACGCGGAAAGGAGCACGTCGCGCCGCGCCGCCGAGCGTGTCTCGATTTCGAGATCCTCCATGCTGACGCCGGCCAGATAGGTCAGATAGGGCGGCACCAGCGGCAGCACGCAGGGGGAGAGAAAAGACAGCAAGCCCGCAGCCGCAGCCGCAGGAAATGTGACGTCCGCCGCCATGATGGTCCTCGTGTGCTTCCGCACGTTTCTGCCACAGGCGGGGCCCGGGCGCAAAGGCTGCAGTCCTTACTGTCGGTTAACGCGCGGGCCTTGTCGACAATTAAGACTGCGTGAGGAGTTTGTATGCAATCTCCATTGCTGAAAATCAGCAACGGACTCTCTTCATCATGTCTTTGCAGTCGGATTTCGGGCCAGGCGCTGCGCGGGAGCGTATCCACAATTCTGTCGAGGTCGATCTCGAGGGCCGGTTCATGCTCGCGTCGGGGGCGGAACACCCCTGCCGGATCGTCGCAATGTCCACGGGCGAGATGCTGTTTTCCACACCCGTTCGGCCGCGGCTCGGCGAAAAGGTCATCGTCTATATCGCGGAGCTCGGCCGCTTCGAGGGCGGCGTCTCGCGCCACGAGGGCGAGGGCTTCGCCATCGGCCTGAAGCTGACCGAGATGAAGCACCGGAAACTGGCCGAGCAACTCGTGTGGTTCGCCAACCGCGACGTGCTGGATCTGCCCGAAAACCGCCGCCACAAACGCATCGTGCCGATGCTGCAATGGACGATCGTGCGCCTGTCGAACGGCAAGGAGAAGACCGCCAAGATCAACGACATTTCGCTCTCCGGCGTCAGCGTCGAGGTGAACGCACGCCCGCTCGTGGGGGGCCGCGTCATGGTCGGATCGAAGGCCGCGAAGGTCGTTCGCCTCGTCGACGGCGGTTTCGTCGCGGAGTTCGAGGTGCCTTTCGCGGAGGGCGAGCTCGACGAGAGGGTGAGGCTGTAAGAGCTGCTCTGGTCGCGATCGTCATGTCTTACAACTGTGGCGCGAAAGCCACTCGCGATCATTAATACATTTCTTTTCGGCCAGTCCCGTTGCGTCCCCGAGCCCCGCTGCTGTAGCTGTTTACCATCGGCTCGCGCGGCCGGCGTTTTCTTGCGTTTCGCAATCCATTTCGTCGCATCAGCTTCGGGGCGCCTCATGCGTAGAACAGCAATTTCCATTACGGCGCTTTGCGCCCTTGCCGCTCCCTCCTTTGCCGAGCAGAAGATCGGCAGCGCCTCGACAATCGAGAAGGACGTTCATGGAGCGACCACCGACCGCAGCATGAAGCTGAGGGCCGGGGACGAAGTCTATTTCGAGGAAGTGCTGACGACCGGCGCGGCAAGCCGCGGCAAATTCAACTTCGACGACCGCACCAATCTGCAGATGGGGCCGTCCTCGAAGGTCAGACTCGACAGCTTCGTTTATGCGGGCAATAACGGCGTCGCCTTCAGCGCCGCGAAGGGCGCCTTCCGCTTCGTCAGCTCGCCGGCCCACAAGAATTATGAAGTGCGCACGCCCACTGCGACGATCGGCGTGCGCGGCACCGCCTTCGGCGTGCGCGCGAGGCAGGGCAGCACGGACGCCGTGCTTTACGGCGGCGTGATCGAGGTCTGTCAGGCCTCGGGGGCCAATTGCCGTATCCTCGACAAGCCCTGCACGACCGTCACGGTCACCGACGCGGGCGTTTCGGCGCCGAGAACGGTCGGCAAAAAGGACTGGAGTTTCGACAAGACCTGCAAGGGCGCGCCCCCGCCCGGTCCGGGCGGAAACGACGTTCCGCCGCCCCCGCCCGGCGATGTCCCGCCGGGGGGCTCTTCCCCCTTCGACCTCGGCTCCGTCCCGGTCAACTGGGGCGGCCTCTCCATTGGCTTCAACGTCGGCACGGCGATCGGCAACGCCGAATTCGCCGATCCGGTCCCGATGAACGGCGTGGGCTTTCTCGGCGGCCTGAAACTCGGATACAACTGGCAAGTCCTGCCGAACATCGTCGCGGGCTTCGAGACGGACGCCGAATATCGCAGTGAAATCGGTGGCTCGACCAACGGCCACGGCACGGTGTCCAGCACGCGCGGCGGCTATCTGGGCACCTTCCGCGGCCGGCTCGGCTATGCATTCAACCGCTGGCTCGTCTATGGAACGGGCGGTCTGGCCTATGGTCACATCATCGCGCCCAGGACTTTCTCGGGCGCCAATCTGCTCGGCCCGGCCTACGCTTTTGGAACCAGCCAGAACAATCCGTTCCTGGCGGGATGGACGGTCGGCGGCGGCGTGCAATTCGCGCTCACCAGCAATATTTCGGTGAAGGCCGAATATCTCTACGTGAAACTGCAGCACGACTATCCGACCTATGCGACCAATGTCGCGCTCTATCCGGTCCCGATCTGCAACATGAGCGGATTGCACAGCATTCGCGCCGGCGTCAGCTACGGCTTCTCGCTGACGGATCTCTTCTCGGGAGCGCCGGGGCGATAGGCTCAGCAGCGGCCCGGCGTTCCAGTCGCCGACTGGAGTCGGGCCGTCGCGTCGCCGCGAGGGAGCCGCCCTCGAAGCCGCAGCCGTCCGGAAAGCGCGCGCCCCCGTTCGATCAGTCTCCTTTCAATTGTCTCGAACAAGGCGATGCAGAAGAAGACCGTGCACGACAGCAGGCCGAGCTGCGCATAAACGCCGAGGCCGTTGAAGACCGGGCCGTTGCACAATTGCTGCCAGAGATAGATCGAATAGCTCGCCCGACCGAGATAGGCGAGGACGCCGCTGGACAGCGCGTCGTGTAATGGAGTCTTCGCGACGCCCGAAAGCAGAACCATCGTCGGAATCGCGGCGACATACAGGAATCTGTAACAGTCGATCAATTCTGCGCGGGCGCGTTCATCATCGCCGAATGAAGCGATGACGCTTCTGGGCAGAAAGACGATGAGCGCCGAGACGATCAGCGCAGCGTTCCCGTATGTTCTCACGCCGACGATGAAGCGCTCGCCATGTTTCGCCGCCGCGTAACCGGCGAAGAACAGCCCGTAGGCGATGAAAAATCCCGTTTTGCCGATCCACCAGATCGTGAAGACGAAGGGAATGGACGCGACCAGCGTCGCGCTCGCGGCGACGATGATCTTCGGCGCCCTTCGCAGTTCGACAAAGGATAGAACGAGGGGAAACAGCAGGTAAAACTGCTCCTCGAAGGCGAGGCTCCATGTATGGCCGACATACCAGTTGCAGGACACGAAAGGAGCCGTCGAATTGCACAGATAGAAAGCCGAACTGAAAAAATTATCGAGAGAGAAGTCGATGACGCCGCCTGCGCCCAGCGACAGGCAGACAAAGAGATAGAGCATCAGGGGCGGAACGATCCTGAACAGGCGGCGGGCGTAGAAGGCTGGCGCGCAAAAATCTCCGGAGGTCTCGATTTCCTTCAGGCATATCAGGCTGACGACATATCCGCTGATGAAAAAGAAAATGAAAACGCCGGTTTCGCCATATTCGGAGACGACGCCGATCGGGCTCTTGGCATAGATGGCGCCGATCTCCCTGTTCATGCCGAGGTGGTCGCAGAAGACGAGCAGCATCGCGAGCGCCCGCCATCCGTCGATATAGGCAATTCTGTTCTGCGCCCGCATGAAATGACCCACCCGTGCGCCCGAGCGCTTCCCGACAAGTTTCAGGAAGCTGTAGCGGAGGGAGGTTTCGCCGTCCTTGCGAGGCGATGAGGCGCTCGCTTCACATCTTGTCGCGCGTTCAAACGGAAAACCGCATACATTTTTCCTGAACGCGCTTTAAGGCGCGCCTGGACAGGGAGTTCCGGGGTCCTTCAGGTTAATCATGAAGCGGAAAGACTCTAGAACCTGTCTACGCGATAGGGGCGCGGGTCGATGAAGGGCGTCTCGCCGGTCATCATCTCGGCGAGCAAACGGCCTGTGACCGGGCCGAGCGTCAATCCGTGATGGGCGTGGCCGAAATCGAACCACAGTCCCTTGTGGCGCGGAGCGGGGCCCAGCGCCGGCAGCATGTCGGGCAGGCAGGGCCGCGCGCCGCGCCAGGGCGAGGGGTCGAGGCGCTCGCCGAGCGGAAACATCTTGCGTGCAATAGGCTCGCACACCTCGATCTGCACCGGCGTGGGCGGCGCGTCGCGGGGAGCGAACTCCGCGCCGCTGGTCAGCCTT